>JBBRRK010000146.1:0-10622 GCA_038200765.1 Nitrospirales bacterium | reverse complement strand
GGGTGAACGCCTCCGGACGCCGGACGCCAAACTGGCCTGCCTTGAGGTCTTCGCGCTTGGCGGGCGTAGCAAGGACGACGACGCGAGTGAATCCGGCTACTTCCTGATACGTGGGGCTCTGGCGAAGTCGGTCTCAGATGCCGCCGGGTATCTCACCCAGAGAGGTCTCGTGGAGGAGGGCGCACCAGCCATCGTCAGGCTCATTACACAATTGGCTACGCGCTTTGGCGTGAACGTTTCCGAGAAGGTTGCCGCGCAAGCCGTACCCGTGATCGGTACTGTCGGAGGCATGGTGATCAACGTCTTGTTCATCGACCATTTCCAGGAGATGGCACGGGGTCACTTCATTGTCCGCAGGCTGGAACGAACATATGCTCCACAGTTAGTGCAGGCGGAGTATGAGAGGTTGTAAGGCTGAAGGCCCGTTCGTAGGAGGTTTGGCCTTCCGGGCTGCCAGGCGGCAGGATGTCCCCGGAATGTGATGCTTGACAAGTTTTCGTAAGCGAGTCATATTCCGCGCAGAATAGTTTCTTTGGAGGAGGGGGTTGTCATGAATAGGCCCCTTGGATAACGGTCTCCGTCACAGCTCACTTAATAGTTAGCCCACTCATGTGGCAATCACTGCCAGCATCGCAGTTTGGTCTAATGAACGTCATCGATGAGGTCGTGCGAGCTGCCGCTGACTCAATGCCAGATTTGAGCGGCTCTCATAGCCTGCTATGCGCGTCGGACTATAGTGGCCAGCACAAGCAATCGGCATTTGAAGCATATTCCTTCGTCATCGCAGGTTCAGCATCCTGGAATACTTGGGAGAAATCACGGCTGGCAATTCGCGAGCAGCGTTTGAGAGCGCGGCAAATGTCCTTCAAGGGGTTGAATGACAAGACAAAGCGCCGGGATTTATCTTCCTTCTTGAACGCTGCAGACCAACTTGAAGGTTTGCTTGCCGTCATCTTAGTCGACAAAAAAATCGGTAGCCTCTTTGGTTGGTCGCGTCAATTTGACTTCACTACCTTACCGGAATACTCGGCATATGGCGGTCAAATTTTTGAACGTCTTATGAGAGCGGTACATCTTCTGAGTTTCTTCGTCGCCGGGCTATCACGATCAGGCCAGGACGTATTCTGGTTCACCGACGCGGACGATTTCGCGGCCAACGAACAGCGAATCAGGATGTTGACCAATATTTTCGCGAACGTTTCGAGCCACTATCTCTCGTATCAGCTTGGCCACTTCCGCTGCGGGACTTCTTCAATGTGTGACAATGGCACGCTTCAAATCGAAGACTTGTGCGCAATCGCCGATCTTGCAGCAGGTGCTGCGACGGAGCTTTTCAATCGGCATTCTGAGGAAGGTACAAGCCCTAGTTCACGCGTCATCGTGCCTGCTCCCCTAAAGCTAAGCGAAAAGTCAGCCTATCTAGGTGGTTGGCTGTCTCGACGCTCGACGAAGCTTACGCGGTTGATCTTGGCACTTGAAGCAGAACCTGAATCAACAAGTATTCGAGTGAAGCGACTCATGCTCCATGACCTTACAACAGTGGCCTAAGCAAACGGAAGGTCTATGGCTATGCTTTTTCCGAGGTCTTAACGCGTTTGGTCGCGGGACCATTTCGATGCATGAGCTTGAGCGCCGATGCCGCGCTACGTTCCTTGCCACTGGCGTACCAATCAGCTTCGTTGACTATTACGACTCGAAAGGTAATATCGCAGTTCTTGCTCCCGGCGTCTCGGCTCATGACGTTAGCGGTGCTCTCTTCGGCGCGATCACGAAGCCCTGTGCGCTGGTAAAGCCTGAGATCGTCGCGGAAGTCTCCCAGGCGTTCAGTGATTGGCCTGCGCCAGGTGACGTTTCCGGATTCCGTTGGACAGCTGGAATCTCAATGCTATGCGAGGGCAGCCCGTCTGACGGCGGCGTTGATGCACCAGACCTCGGCGTCTTCACACGCTTCACCCATCACGTCGTCGCGCTTTATCGAAAGGAGCGGGAGACTGAACAGCGCACGCTGCATCACGACCGGAAAGGCGGGTGGGCTGCTGTCAGCAACCGGACTGAGCGAACCCTTGGCGGGATTTGGACCGCGCGGAGCTTCGATATTGTGCGGAGTCTACTCCTTCGCGCAAATAGAAAACTCAGAGATGACGACATCGCCAAAGCGAATCCAATCCGACTTCACGATTGAGCAGACCGTTCGCTGGCATTTGGTCGCCCCGTTTTAGTCCCGCAGTTCGCTCAGCCGTCGCTCGAGAAATCGCCGCTCCGGCTCCTGTTGGGTAAGGCTCAGGGCTCGTTGGTAGGAAGCGCGGGCTTCTTTCGTTCGCCCCAGCCGCCGATAGAGATCGGCTCGTGCCGCGTGGGCCAAGTGATAGGTTCCCAGGTCGCCCCGCGCGAGGATCCCATCAATGAGCTCCAGGCCGGCTGATGGACCGTCTTGCATCGCCACGGCGACGGCGCGGTTGAGTTCGATCACCGGCGATGGCTCGGCTTGAAGCAAAAGAGTGTAGAGGCTGACGATCTGACCCCAGTCTGTCGCGGCAGCGGTCGGAGCCTGGGCATGGGCCGCTGCGATTGCAGCCTGAATGGTATAGGGGCCGACCTGACCGATAGACAAGGCGCGCTGTACGAGCGCGCCTCCTTCCGCAATCTGGTCCCGGTTCCACAGCGTTCGATCCTGATCTTCCAGGAGAATTAACTCACCCGTCACTGATGTGCGTGCGGATCGTCGAGAGTCTTGCAACAGCATCAGCCCCAGCAATCCCATCGCTTCTGCTTGTGGAAGCAATGTGATCAGCACTTGACCCAAGCGGATCGCATCGCCACAGAGATCGTGCCGTGTACGGCTTCACCGAATGAGGCCGAGTATCCTTCGTTGAAGACGAGGTAAACGACGCGGAGGACAGCGTCCAGGCGATTCGGCAGGTCTTTCTCGGACGGCACCTCATAGGGAATGCGGGTGTCGCGGATCTTGGATTTCGCCCGCACGATTCGTTGAGCAATGGTGGGTGGTTTAGTCAAAAAGGCCCGCGCGATCTCTTCCGTCGTAAGACCGCAGACTTCGCGCAGCGTCATCGCGACCTGCGCCTCCAGCGACAGGGCTGGATGACAACAAATACAGATCAGCCGGAGCCAGTCGTCCTCGACATACTCGTCCTCCTGCTGTTCCTCATCGAGGCTGGCGGTAGCGGACTCCGCCTGCTTCGCCAATTCGTCCAATGATGCATCATGTCGTGCGCGCCGTCGCATGCTGTCGATGGCTTTGAAACGTCCTGTCGAGACGAGCCAGGCCTTCGGATTGGCCGGCACGCCATCTCGTGCCCACTGCTCCACAGCGACGGCAAACGCATCGTGCAACGCCTCTTCGGCAGTCTCAAAGTCGCCAAGGAGACGAATGAGGGTGGCGAACACCTGGCGCGACTCAGTTCGGTAGATCGCCTCTACCACCTCACGCACGTCTTTGACCGCGTCCTGGCTCATAGGTACTGAGCCTCCCAGTTATGTTCCGATAGTCTCCATGTTTCAAGAGAACGAGAGAGGCGCTTCATCAGTAGCCTCAAGATGCTCAAAATGCCGTCCAGCAAGGCTGCAGCGAATTGTCACTTCATAAGGGGTGGGTGGGATGATTCCAACTGCGCGCGTCCAACGAGGGCCTTCTGATTCTTCGACTTCTCCAGAAGGAGTAGGCAGATTGTTCTTCACCGCGCGCATCGAGCGACCACCATCCATCAAATTGATCCTTCCAAGCTTGCTTGCTATTTCTCTCTTGGGAGGGCACCCATGTTGGTCTGCGTGCGGCCGTCGAACGAGGCCCTTCTAAGGGCGCGCGTTCCGGGAGCACAGGACCAACGGGCGCCTTCCCATCTCTTTTTATCGTGGGGGCTCTGCGAGCAAGAAGAACGGTCTGCCTGCTCCTTTGCATCATTCTGAGGCCGCGCGTTGCGCGGGCACGGGGATCGTCCCACCCACCCCATCCACTTTTCAGCACCTTGTTAGAGTTTCTGCATGATCCGTTCGACATAGCCGGTCAGTTCCATGTAGCCCTGTCCGTGAATCGGCTTTCCCTGCGCCGTGCCGGTTGTCTCGATGGCGCCTTCCCAGTAGGTCACCTGCGTGCTGCGTTTAGGGGAGAGTTCTTGCTCTGCCATGCGGGGCACGAGTTCCAGTGAGAGTTGTTGTGAAGGAATGGTCAAGCGCCAGCGCTGCGGATAACGGGCCTTACTCGTGGGGCTGGTCCAATAACTGGTTGGTTCGAGTGTGAAGTCTGCAAGCAAAAGATGGTGTCCCTGTCCGTCTCGATCGATGAGCGTGCCGCTTGAGGCGGGGTCCGCCGAGCCGTCTGCCCGGCGGAGTCGATAGAGCATGAGTTCTCTTTGGTCGTCGAGCTGTAGACAGAACCAGTCCCATCCGACCAGATCCTTGTCGAGATCGGCGGACCCGAACTCATGGTCCATCCAGCTCGTGCCGGTCACGTCGAACGACTCATTCCCGACCGTGAGGGTGCCGGTGGTGGCCAGTCTGGTGAAGGAATAGTAGTGGGAGGCTTGCCCTGTGAGCGGACCTTTGTGGCTGATCCCGTCGGTGCCATGTACGACCGGTGGTTTCTCCGACGAGACCGTGAGTTGGAGGGCCATGTCGCCCTCTGCGGCCTCGAGGATCTGTGTGTCGGGGGCGGACGACGGCGATTCGGCGCTCCACCGATCGATCCAGACGTGGAGCCGGTCCTGCGCCGCGCCGGCCTTGCCCAAACCGGCCCGGCTCATTCTGTCTGCATAGTGAAACCGGTCCTTGCGGAGATCGCTGATGGCAAAATGGGCCATGTATAAGTGCGTGACGGCCCATTGTGACGGCAGGGTTTTCGTCTGCTCGCGTGGCATGCCACGACGGAAGAAGGTGAGTTCATAGCCGAACGGCCGACCGTCCTTCGTCGTGACCTGACCGGTGTAGTACCACCATTCAGTACGAAACTCTTCGTGCGACCCGTGATCGCGAGGAAAGGCGTATCGATAGCCTTCCGTGGCAAGACGGAATTCCTGTGCCGTATCGCCTGCCAGTCCCGGCACAACGACCGCCAGACTACTCGCAAGGAGCAAGATGTATCGGAGGTGGCGAGGCAATGTGTGCATGGGCGAGGGACCGTCCGTGAGGTGAAGGTGTTGTCTCATGCGCTTATAGCATGCTTCGACTGGTGGCACAAATCTCCTGTGTTGATAGGGGGTTTCATCGACTCACTGGATGGGCGATGCACGTCTCGCTCCGTTGACAACTTTGTTGGCCATCAGCTATCGTGACCTATGCACACCGATCACGAGCGAGAACAACCGGAACGTAATCAGCGTGACGCGGTCACGCCGTTTCCCATTCCGGCTCGAATTCCGGTGTTTCCGCTTCCGAATGTCGTGCTGTTCCCCAAGACCTATCTCCCTCTCCATATTTTCGAGCCACGCTACCGCACCATGGTCGCGGATGCGGCGTTGAGCGGGCAGTGCATCGGTATGGCCCTGCTCAAGGAGGGATGGGAAACGGATTATTATGGCCATCCGCCCGTGTTCTCGATGGGCTGTGTTGGTCGATTAGCGAGTGTGCAGCCATTGGCCGATGGTCGATCTAACATCCTGCTGCAAGGGCTGGAACGGTTTGCGATTGAAAGCGAGTGGTACGACAAGGCCTATCGTGAGGCCACGATCGCAGTGACGGTTCGGAGCACAGAGACGTCGCTGGATCCCGCGGTCCGCCGACGCCTGTTCACCACACTGGAGTCCTATCTCCAATCCCGCGACGACGTGCCGACATGGCAGGAGCTGTTTCGGGAAGAGGTCAGCGATGAGATTTTCGTCAATACCCTGTCCACCTACTTGGAGTGTACGCCCTTGGAAAAGCAGTTTCTGTTGGAAGCAGACAGTCTCCATCAACAGGCCCGCCGTCTGAGTGATCTCATCGGGTTCATGATGTACGACCAATCTGGCCCGAAGGGCTGGGGGTAATGGATCGCGCCATCGCGATTCAGGTGTCTCATCTGACGAAAACCTTCGATGGCCATACGGCCGTTTCCGATCTGTCGTTTGAGGTCTATTCAGGTGAAGTGTTTGGTCTGCTTGGGCCGAACGGAGCGGGGAAAAGCACGACGCTCCGGACGCTCATCACCCTGCTGACGCCGACGTCAGGCACGGCGAGCGTCTTAGGCCACGATACGGTACGCGAGGCGGATGTCGTCCGGCGACTGATCGGCTACGTGCCTCAAGAACGGGCCATCGACCGCTTTCTCACCGGCCGAGAACACCTCGAACTCCTTGGCGCGCTGTATCACTTGCCGAAGGCTGAAGCCACGAAGCGCATTGCCGAGCTGCTGAAGCTCGTGGAGCTGGAAGAACCTGCCGATCGTCCGGCGAAAACATACTCCGGAGGAATGAAGCGGAAACTCGACATTGCCTGTGGTCTCTTGCCGGACCCCAAGATCTTGTTTCTCGACGAGCCGACGTTGGGTTTGGATGTGCAGAGCCGGCTCCGAATTTGGGACTACATGCGGATGCTGAAGGCGCGCGGCATGACGATCGTAATGACGACGAATTATTTGGATGAGGCGGACCAGCTCTGCGACCGGTTGGCCATCATCGACAAGGGAGCAATCAAGGCGCTCGGATCGCCGACTGAGCTGAAGATCGGGCTGGGCGGCGATATCGTGTCCTTGACCCTGAAGGACCAAACGAAGATCCCCACATTGGTCACTGCGTTGACGGGACAACCCGCGATGCGGGCAGTCAAGGCGACGCCGACCGGCCTGGATATCCGGGTCGACTCGCCCGAGAAGGCCCTCCCCGCGATTCTCGAGTCCGCCAACCGATTGGATTGCCAGCTGGAGTTTATCGAGTACCACCGGCCGCGGTTGGACGATGTGTTCATCGCCCATACGGGGCGGTCCATGACCGAATCGGTTCAAGACATTCAGACAGGATAAGGAGAGAGAGTGGCGGAGTACTGGCAAGAAATTCATGCGTTGACGATGCGGTGGGTCCGGCGGCTCAGCCGCGAGAAATTCAGCATGTTGTTCACGCTCGTGCAGCCGATGCTGTTCTGGCTGATCTTCTTCGGCAACCTGTTCCAGCGGGCCGCGGATGCGCAAGTGATGCAGGCCCCTGATTACATCAGCTTCCTGACGGCCGGCGTGGTCGTGATGACCGTGCTCAACAACGGACTCGCCGGGGGTGTGGATCTGCTGTTCGATAAGGAGAATGGGTTTCTGGAACGGCTGATGACCACGCCGATCCATCGGAGCTCCGTGATCCTGAGCCGCTTCATCTTTGTCATGACGATTACGTCGCTCCAAGTGCTCGTGATTCTTGGGGTGGCCTTTCTGTTCGGTGTCCAGCCGGCGACGGGGCTCCTCGGTATCGCGACAATTCTGATGATCGGGATGCTTTTTGGCGTCGGTCTCACGGCGATTTCCATGGCGATGGCCTTTTCTGTGAAAAGTCACGGCGATTTCTTTTCGGTCCTGGGATTCCTGTCGCTCCCGGCGATTTTCTTGAGCTCAGCGCTAGTGCCTTTGGCTGGGATGCCTGCGTGGATGGGGTTCCTGGCGCGATTCAACCCGATGACCTGGGCGATCGACGCGGTGCGGCCGTTGATCCTTTCCGGCTGGACTGATGCACTCCCCCATGTTGGGATGGTGGTGATCGTCATGGTGATTTTTGACGCGCTGTGTCTCTACGGGAGCGCCAAAGTATTCCGTCGGGCGATGGGTTAATGGGCGGGCTTTCGAGGAGTTCCACCATGCTGACAAACGAAAGCCAAATCCGAGCTCTGATCCGGTTACTGGCCGATGAGGATGAGAAGATCGTCCGGACCATCAGCGGGAACCTCATCGACATCGGTCCCACTGCGGTCCCCTTGCTTCAGGAAGCGGAGATCGAACAGCCGGAAATGGCCGACCGTCTCATCTCTGTGCTTGAGGAAATCCGCGGGGGACATCTCGAAGATGAACTCACGCAGCTGGTGGCACCGCCAGATGGACCGAGGGGTCTCGAACGGGGCGCCTTTCTGATTGCCCGCTATGCCTATCCGTCCCTGGACGTTCCCTCGTATACGCGGCAGCTCGATGAAATGGCGCAGGAGGTACAGGATCGGATCGGTCCTCGGGCATCTGGGGAGGAAACGATCAAGACGTTGAACCGGTATCTCTTCACGGAGCAGGGGTTCAAAGGCAACACCAAGAATTATTATGAGTTGGAGAATAGTTATCTCAACTGCGTCATCGATCGGCGAACCGGCATTCCGATCAGCCTCTCGACGGTCTACCTCCTCGTCGGAAAGCGGCTGGGCCTTCCGGTGCATGGGATCGGGATGCCGGGTCATTTCTTGGTGAAGTACGAATCGGATCGCTACAAAATCTTCATCGATTGTTTCAACGGAGGGGCGTTGCTGACCGAAAAGAATTGCCAGCGATTTCTCACGGAAGCCGGGTATGGATTCGACGAGAAGTATTTGCAAGAGAGTCCGGTGAGCGCGCTTCTTTCCCGCATGATCAAAAATCTCTTGGCCATCTATGCCAAACTCGACGATCCCCTCAAGAAGGCCCGCTTGACGAAATTCATCGAAATCCTGGGGTGCGATAACCGCGAAGGCGGGTTGTAGCTCGTTAGCAGGATGCTGAAAAAGTCCGCCAGCGGCGTTCTCGCATCGCTCAGAGGCTCAACGTACCGAAGCGTACGCCTCGCCTCTTCGCTCGCTACGGCCTTGCTGGACGGCCTTTTTGAGCATCCTGCGAGTTGTTCATGTGTCAAGGCCACGCATAAGAACACAGCGGGATTTGAGCGTAACCTGAGTTTTCCCGCAGCCTGTTAGAGTTTGATTGCCATCAAGTCCCGTCCAAGCACAATCTTCCCCCCGAATGCTTCCCCGGCTTGTTCCCGCACATTGTATCGTTCGGTGATCGGATACAAATGCGACAGCACGAGCTGGCCGACTCCCGCCTCTCTGGCCACCTGCCCACATTGACCGGCATGCAGATGGACTGGGCTCGGCCGACTCGCCGGAGTGGAACAGTCCAGCACCGCGAGATCGACGTCTCCACAGAGGCGTACGAGGCTGTCGCAGTATTGCGAATCGCCGGAATAGGCCAGGGCCTTTCCGCCATATTCAATTCGATATCCCAGGCAATGGAGGTTCTCTGTGTGGGTCACTGTTCGGGGAATCACCGTTGTCTTTCCGATCATAAACGTCCGATCGGCGACTTCTTTGAAATGAACCGGGAACGGTGCCTGGGTAAAACCGGGTAAAGTGGTAAAGAGGGTCTGGAAGAATTTCTTGGTTCCGCGAGGGCCGATGACGGTCAGCGGTGGCCTCGTTCCTCCTTGGTATTTCGTGAAGATCATCGCATCGAAAAAATAGGTGATGAAGTCGGAGAAATGATCGGCGTGGTAATGGGAGAAGAGAATGTGGGTGATCCGATGCCGATTCACGCCGGTCTTGAGTAAGTTTGCCAACGTGCGCGGTCCAAAGTCCAACAGGATCGTCTGGTCGGTGCGGACAAGATACCCCGCAGCTGCGCGCGTGGGGTGGATGTTCGTGCCTGAGCCGAGGATGGTGAGGCGCATGGATTCAAAGCCCTTCTTGGCGAAAGCTATCCCGCAAGCGAAGCAGCAGCGCGCGAGCCTGGTCTACTTCTTTTGGGCTCAAGGCCCGTTCAAAGAATGGACGAAGAAAGGTCAAGTGGGCCGCAAAGGTCTTTCGAAAGATCGCATTGCCTTTCATGGTTAACGAGATCTTTGTGCAACGGCGATCTCTTTTCATCGCATCCCGCCGGATCAGACCTTTGGAAGCGAGGCGATCAAGGACACCGGTGAGCGTGCCTTTAGTGACGAGCGTCTGGGCCGAGAGTTCGGAGCAGGTCATGCCCTCCGTATCTCCCAGCGTGGCGATGACATCGAACTGTGAGGGCGTCAGCCGTAGAGATTTGATATGGCGGATGTCGATGCGCCAGAAGGCCAGATAGGCTTCGACCAGCGGTCGCAACACTTTCAGGTAGGGATCGTCCTTAAGATCCGGCAGCTCCATGCCGAGAGAATAGTCCGTACTAGGACGGAGATTCAAGAGGGGAGTCGGGCAGCCTGGTCGTCCTCCTGCTCGCGGAACGCGCACGATAAGAATGTGCTCGTTCGACGCGCGCATTTGAGGATCGACCAGGCCGCCCTTTAAAGGGAAAGGTGAGTGAACTTGGACGGGATGGGCGAGACGGCTGGCATGGTCTCTGTGCTCGCATAGCCCCCACGATGAAGCGGTGGTCGCTCGATGCACGCAATGGAGACCACACCAGCCGCCTCGCTGAATGCGGGTGAAGAGGTAGCCCTTGTTGGACGCTCCCGCAAAGCACATGTTTCAGGTTTGACTCTCTCCTGGCATAGCAGTAGCCTCTGCCCGCAGCTTGTCCCATTGCCTTTGGCAGGCCGCCTCCGATCCCCCTGACAGGCATTGTGTATGATCGCAAGACCTGAGTGTCTGACGTCAATTAAAATTGATGGTTGGCGACAATTAGAACTGTGGGGTCCGTCCTCCGGGTTAGGGAGCCTTCCGGGCTTCGTCGATGCCGGCTTGGCTCGCGTTCATTCCCAGGGCCCTCTTCAGGTCAGGCC
>JBBRRK010000145.1:0-10641 GCA_038200765.1 Nitrospirales bacterium | reverse complement strand
GAGAGGATTATGATGCGTTCAAGCAAAGGGGCCGTTGCTGTGCTGGGTATGTGCCTGCTGTTCGTGGTGTCCTCAGGCTGTGCATTGGTCGCGATTGATGCAGGGCATGAAGGAGTGTTGGTCGAAAAGCCATTTTTCTTTGGTCATGGCGGGGTTAATCCAGTTCCAGTCAAGACCGGTCGAGTGGCCGTTGCGCCGACCACCGAGGTGATCGATGTCGATGTCCGTCCGGTTCAATACTCGGAGCACTTCGATATCATCTCAGCCGAGAATGCGCCGGTGTCGTTCGACGCGTTTTTTATCGCCAACGTCATTGAAGGTCGTTCGCCCGAACTCATCAGCAAGTATGGTCCTAACTGGTATGCCACGAACGTCAAAGAAGCTTTCCGCACGTTCGTACGCGAAGAAGTCCAGCGGTACCCCCTCTTTCAGTTGACGACCGATCCGACCACCAGAGCGAAGTTGCAAGACGCCATTGCGAAAGAAGTGCAAAGCAAACTGATCGAGAAACAGGGCATCCCGGTGCGGCTCAATCGCATCGTGGTCGGGAGCATTCTGCCGCCCAAGGGTGTGGTGGAGCAGACGACGCAGACCATCATCCAAGAACAACGCAAGATCACGATGGTGGAATTCCAGAAAGCGGAGGAGTCTCGGGAGAAAGCAGAGAAACAGCGCGGCATTGCTGACCGGGCCTACCGCGAATCGGTGGGGCTCAGTGCACCGGAGTTTGTGGACTTACGTCGCATCGAGGTGCAGAAAGAAATTGTGCAACACTCGCCCGCCGCTCTCACCGTCATCATGGGCCTTGAGCGCATCGGCATCAACATGCCGCCATTGGGCGCACCGAAATAAACGAGCCACCAAATCTCTCGCCCTCTTCTACAGGAGGACCCGACGATAGCACGACAACTCGGACATATTTTTCTGCCTTGAAACTGGCTTTGCACAAGGAGCAGTCTAAATCATGTTGCCGACGAGCAGCCCGTTATCAGCCAACCTACCGCGCGACCTCACGGCCGGCTTGGTTGTGTTGCTCGTGGCCGTGCCCTTGTGCCTGGGGGTAGCGCTGGCGTCCGGTGCTCCGTTGCTCTCGGGCGTGCTGGCCGGGATCGTCGGCGGCATCCTGGTGGGGATCTTGAGCGGATCGCACACCAGCGTCAGTGGGCCGGCTGCCGGTTTGACAGCGGTCGTCGCCGCTCAGATCGTGTCACTCGGATCGTTCCCGGCGTTCCTCCTGGCGGTGGTTTTAGCAGGGCTGATCCAGATCGGCATGGGACTCGCTCGAGCCGGGTTCATCGCTGCCTTCTTCCCGTCCAGTGTGATCAAGGGCCTCCTGGCCGCCATCGGGGTGATCCTGATTCTGAAACAGATCCCCCACCTCTTCGGCCACGACCCCGACCCGGAAGGGGATCTGGCGTTCCAACAACCGGACCACGAGACCACATTCTCCGAATTGCTCCGAACGATCGGGGACATCCACCCTGGCGCGGCCGCGATCGGCCTCGTCTCGATTGCGGTGCTGGTCGTCTGGGCCAGGTGGAAGCCCTTGAAGAACTCGGTCGTTTCCGCACCGTTAATCGTGGTGCTGTTGGGCGTCGGAATCAACCAGTTGTTCCGGCAACTCGGCGGGGAATGGGTCATCGAGCCGAGCCACCTCGTGCAGGTGCCGGTGGCGGACAGCCTGGCCGGGTTCTTCGGGTTCCTGCAATTGCCCGACTTCTCGCAGTGGTCGAACCCGGCGGTGTACACCGCCGCTGTAACGCTTGCTGCCGTGGTCTCCCTGGAAACGCTGCTGAACCTGGAGGCAGTCGATAAGCTCGATCCCCAGAAGCGGACCTCGCCTGCGAGTCGGGAACTGCTCGTCCAGGGGATCGGGAACGTGACCGCCGGGCTGATCGGCGGACTTCCGATCACATCGGTCATCATTCGCAGTTCCGTGAACATCAATGCCGGGGGCAAGACGAAACTCGCGGCAATCATCCACGGCGTGTTCCTGCTGGTCAGCGTCGCGTTCCTGCCGATGTGGCTGAACCTTATTCCTCTGTCCTGCCTGGCGGCAATCCTACTGGTCACAGGGGTCAAATTGGTCAGCCCAGCGCTGGTGACGCAGATGTGGAACGAGGGGCGGTACCAGTTTGCTCCTTTCGCGCTGACGGTGGTGGCCATTGTCCTGACCGACCTACTGATCGGGATTCTGATCGGGCTGACGGTAAGCATCGCCTTCATTCTCGACAGCAACATGCGCCGCCCGATTCGCCGCTTCGTGGAGAAGCACCTGGGAGGTGACGTGTTGCACATCGAATTGCCCAACCAGGTGAGTTTCCTGAATCGCGCAGCCCTGTCCAAAGTGTTAGACGAGGTTCCGCACGGCGGGGACGTGTTGCTCGACGCGCAAAACACGGATTACATCGACCCGGACGTGCTTGGCCTCATCCGAGACTTCAAGGAGCAATCGGGACCGGCGCGAAGGGTGGAGGTGAGTTTACTCGGGTTTCAGAGCCAGTATGAGCTCGATGACCAGACCCAATACGTGGACTACTCGACCCGCGAGCTCCAGGCCGCGGTCACCCCCAAACAGGTATTGCAAATTCTGAAGGACGGCCACGAGCGGTTCCGTACCGGTCGGCGTCTGACACGAGACCTCGGACGCCAGGTGCGCGCCACGGCCGAGGGGCAACACCCGCTCGCTGTCGTACTCAGTTGCATCGACTCCCGTACGCCCGCCGAGTTTGTCTTCGACCTGGGTTTGGGCGACATCTTCAGCGTCCGCATCGCCGGCAACGTCACCAGCGGGAAGATTCTCGCTAGCGCGGAGTACGGCTGTGCCGTGGTCGGGGCGAAGCTGGTCCTGGTCATGGGGCACACCCGGTGCGGTGCCGTGGCCGCGGCTGTCAACCTCATCGGCGATACCCGGACGTCTGCCGAGGCCACCGGCTGCCAGCACCTCGACCACATCGTACATGACATTCAGCAATCGGTCGACCCGGTCACCTGCCGGGGCGCCGAGCAACTACCGGAGGCTGAGAAGCAATCGTTTGTTGATGCCGTGGCCCGCCGCAACGTGTCGCGGGTCGTTGGGCAGATGCGCGCGCAGAGCCTGACGCTCGACGGCCTTGTCCGGGGGGGGGCGGATCGCGATCGTCGGCGCGATGTACGATGTCGTTACGGGAGAGATCGAGTTTCTGACGGAATCGGAAACCAACCCGGTGCGAACCCCGGACCCCGTGTGATCTTCACGAATCGGTTGGCGTCTCCCGGTTATCATCCGGAGGACACCGCATGAGCGCGTTTCCGTGGGAGAACGAAATGGGTCAGCAAGGCCACAGCGAGCGAAGAGGCGAAGAGGTACGGACCGCACTTCGTGGGGCCGTTCGCCCTTGCAATAGATCTTAGCGAACGGAAGAGCCGCTCCGGTGCTTCCGATTTCCGAACAACTCTCGTTGAGCCTCTGAGCGAAGCGAGAACGAAGCTGGCGGACTTGTTCAGCATCCTGCTAGAGGACTCGGTAGTACAGCACGGTGCTTGCTCCAGTGTTCTGATCGCGCTGGAGCACTACGGTGGCAGTTCTGGTCACTTCATTCACGCGTACCATCATGCGGGCCAAGAAGAGATCGCTCTTGACGTCGTAGAGGTTTTGGGCACGAAGCTCCTTTCCAATATCTGCAAAACTACTCACGCGATCCAAATCTTGAATGGTCCTGAAGGGACGCGCAACGGCAATATCTGCAGCCACGCCTTGCGTAATACTCGGATCGAGGGCCTGAATCACAAGGGGGCTCGCGGTATTCAGATTCACCTTGCTTTGTCCTTCTTGGGGATAGACGGTCACTACCTTTGAGAGCTTCGCCATAATGTCGGGAGTCATCCCTTTAATCAGTCGCAACTCTAAGAGTGTCTGCAGGGGGGCATTGGCGGCCCGATAGGAGGGGCGTAGCGTTTGATAGTAGAGACTCTCTGCGCCGGCTGGCTCAGACTTCTCGTCCTGATCCACCCAATCGACAATGGCATCCACCAGATCAGGATTGATCTGTAGGAGCTCGAAAAGCCGCTTGACCCTCTGAACCTTGGCTTTTTTGGCGATGGGGTCTCCACCGGCTGCCAGGTCGTTCAAGTTTAACTTGCCCCGTTCATCCTCGATCTGGGCGGTCAGCAGGCCGTCGCCAATGACGTAATTCTTGATGGGAAGGGCCCACAAGTCCGTAGGGGCGTCGAAGAATTGGCCCGCCTTCTTGTCCTTGACGAGATCTTGCTGCAAGGTGCCACGGGCAGCCTGCACTGCGGCGCGTGCAAGCACAGTGGCTTTGAAGTTATCGCGAAAGGCCGCGGCGTCGCGGTATTCCCGCCTCGCCTCGGCATCGAACTCAAGAATCAGTGCAACCAGGAGGGCGAGAACGAGCAGGGTGAGGAGCAGCGCGATCCCACGTTCATCAGACTTTCGCATAGGTGACGATTCTCAGCGTCGCGTCGAGATTGGCCGGATTATCGTATTTGGGTTTCACTTGCAGATGATGCACCTGGATGTCATAGGGTGCCTGTTCAATGGCCACCAGCAACGCGAGGAGCTGGGGAAGCGACAAGCCGTCAAGTTGAAGGTCGACCGCGGTTTCCCGATAGTCCTGGACGACCAGGGGAGCCTGCGGCTGCATGCCGACGATGTGATCGCGGATTTGCGCTGCCGTCGTCGCCTCTTCCATAAAGGCCAGCAGCGAAAACTGGGCCGGCGGGCTCGGCATGTGCTGCTCAAGTTTGGCGATACGCGCTTGCTTGATCACGTATTCCTGCGCCACGAGCGCCAGTTCCTGGCTGTCTTTCGCTTTCCGTTGCGTTTGCCGATCGAGCTTGTCGATCGATGCCATGAGCGGATCGACGATCAGCAGAAAGACGAGCGCGGCTGCGACCATGGCACCGCCTGCGGCCACGATGATGCGCTCGCGTTGCGAGAACTGTTGCCATCGTTCTTTCAGCATCGGCATCATGGTCGTTCCACCGCATAGGTGAGGCGAAAGACGACTTGGTTCTGCACAGCCCCGACGCGGGTATCGCTGATGGACACGTCATGAAAGGTCTCGTCTGCCGTGAAGGCCTGCTTGATCTTCTCGACCGCATCGAAGGTTGTGGTTTCTCCCTCCAGATGGATGTTGTTCCCGTCGATCGTGAGTTCTCGTATTTTCAACGGTACACCTGGCGGCACATGTTTCACCAATTCTGCAAGGCCGGCAAGGACGTTATAGCGTGTACCATCGACGATCGAGAGACCTTTCTCCAGCTGTGAGACTCGCGCGCGCGCTTGGTCCAGCTCCTCGCCTGGGCTGGCGCCAGGACCGAAGGTGTGCTCGTATTGCGCCTGGAGTCCACGCTTGAGGTCCTTGACCGTCGAATCCTTGAGGGCGACGCGCACCGAGAGATCTCCTAGCGCCAGAACAGCCAAGATGAGCCCTCCCCACAGGGCAAGCCGTCGATCTCGCTTCGAGACATCCGTTGTGGCCGATGCCGCATCGCTGCTGGCTTTGAAGTCCAGAGCGAGATTCGACCCCGCCAGCCGCGACTTCCAGCGGGGGCGGACAATGTTTGGGTGGATCGCCAATCCGAATGCAATGGAAAACGCGCGGGGACAGCTCGATCCAAATCCTTGCCGCGGGCCGACGGGGAGTAAGCCCAGTTGCTGTGCCATGTGCCCACTTAGTTCTTTCAGTTTGGAACCACCGCCCGATACCCAACAATGAGTCAGCCGTTGATGGACGGATCCTTCGTAGGTATGGAGGGAGACACGCAACTCTTTAAGGACCGGTTCGAGCCAGGTCTCGATTTCCTGTGCGGCCATGGCCCGCTTTCGACGTTCCGCTTCGGCGAAGCTGCAGGCATAGCGCATCGCGAGCGCATGGGTGAGATGATTCCCACCCCACAGTACCGTTCGCAACAACACGGGCCGGCCTTCATGTACGAGGCACAAGGTCGTCTTCGAGGCTCCGACATCGATGATGGCCATGTCACCGGGGACCTGGGCCCCTTCTTCTTTCAGAAACTGGCTGACGGAAAACAAGGCCATGCCGTCAACTGTGATTGCAGAGGGGTTCAAATCGGCGGAGGCCATAAAACGCAAATGTTCAGCGATTTTTGCTTTGGGCGCTGCGGTGACGAGGACGTCGGACCCTTTGGTTTTCGCATTCCCCTCCTGGGATTCTCGCGTCGGCAGCAACAGACTGCCGACGGTGACGTCCTCCAAGGGCATGGGAATCAGATTTTCCATTTCGAACGGGACGATCTGCGCCAGCTTGGAGGCATCACGGAACGGGAAGGAGAGGGTTCTGACAAACACATCCTGGCAGGGGAGTGCAGTGACAATTTCCCCACTGCCATACAAACCATGCTGCCAGAGAAAATTTCTGAGCATGGTCGTGCGATACGCCGGTTCCATGTGTTCTTGCCGCCCATAGGGAACGGGCTGGTGGAAATATTCCACCGATTCACGCCCTGACAGACGGCGACGAAACCGCACGGCCTTCAAGGCCGTTTGTCCAATATCGAGCCCAACACAGTCGGCAATCATCGACACCCCTATTCGCTCCTCATCTCATCGGTCTTCGTTGAGATGTTTGCGGGATCCGCGAGACATCGAAGACCATCGAAATTGCTTGGGACAATGCGCTATGTGTCTCTTGCCCGGCTCGCATGTCCCGTCGTTCTCGCACATTGCACCGTCGGTTAGAGTGCTACCCGCGCACTGATAATCGGCCCGACAAGCTTGAAGGTCAAGGGGGTTCCTGGCTGGAACGGCGGCAACGAGAGGCTCGCCGCTTTTTGGGCAAACCCGGCTCCGGGAATCACGGTCACCGTAAGATCCAGAAGGCTCTGCTGCAGCGGCTGCTGCAACGTCACGCGTCCCTGGGCAGAAAACGATCCATCCACGCCGTCTCCCTTCAATTCTGTGACGTCGCATAGGCCATCGCGGCAGGCGAGCGTAGCCTGGATCTGGCTGAACGTGAGCGAGGCATTCGCAGCGGCGTTGGCAGCGATCCGCTCGATGACGAGGTCCTTGATTTCGGCCTTCACGGTTCCTTCTCCCTTGAGGGTGGCCTGTGCGCCTTGTGCGGTATCCCAGCGATGGATGAAATCTCCCTGGACTGTTCCACGGCTTACGTAGGGTTTCAGGATTGTTGTAAGATCTATCTGCTGGAGATGGCCTTTGACGGCGATAGGACCCTGTAAGGACCATGAGGCCGCAGTCAGAGATCCCGTGGCTCGCCCCACTCCTGCCTGCGCGACTCCCGGCAGCTGGAGGGCGTACTCTACCACTAGTTGTCCGAAAAATGCCTGAAAGACTCCAATTGTCGCCCGTGCGGCTGCAATGGAAATCGTGCCGATCGTTGGTCCCGCAAGGACGAGGTCCCGCCACTCAATGGCTGCGGGAAGGCCTACGGACCAATCTGCTGCACGAACTTCCAATCCGCTCGCCCGATTGAATTCGGTCAACAGGCGATGCTGGAGTGGACCATAGGGAAAGGTCAGAAACAGAAATACAATAAAGCAGGCCAGTGACGCCAGCCCCCACCCAAGGGGGCCTTTCCCCTTCAGTATTTCAGGCCAGGCAAACGACCACGTCGTCATGAAGCCCCCACCGTCACCCACTGGCGAATCGTCTGGAGTTCCTCTTTCCCTTGAAGCAGCGTCAGCTCGAGTAAGATCGCGGTTGGAGCCCCGGGTCTTCCACGACTATCCCACTCATCCAACCAGAGCTTGTTCTTTCCGTCGTAATAACGCACGTTGAATCCTTTCACCTTGGCGGCCAGCTCGACTTGCTCGATGGATTCGTCTGTAAGACCGTAGAGATTCCTTCGCGTAAATCGGAGGAGGCGATCGCCTTCTTTGATGTAGACGATACGAACCAGCTCAGTATCGTTAGCAGAATCCTCCCCTCGGAATTGGCCCATCGTGAGAAAGGCTACCGAATCGGCCGGCTGACCGTCCCGCTGGCCGTTGATCCCCATCCATGGGCCGGTTGCACGGCTCTCGCTGACTGATAGTTCATCGGTCATGAGACGTAATGTACTACGTACGATCTGCTCCTCGGCCGAGCTCGCTCGCGCCGACTCCATCGCACTGATCGTGACATAAAGAGACCCAAAGACTAATGCCGCCATCATGGCGACCAGAGAGACCGCCAGCAGGATCTCGACCAGAGTAAATCCGTCTTCAGAACCCTGTGGCGCTTGTCGACAAAACATAGGTACTGACCTCAAGCGTTTCTTCTGTTTCCCCTCGCGGCCACAGAACCTGAATCTTGATTTCCCGTACGGCTGGCAATGGTGTCGGTGAGACAATCCGTTTCCACCGATAATTCAACGGACGATTCGTTTTCTCGGCCGTGGCTTGCGATCCCAGGGGGGTCGGCAGAAATTCTCCACCGGTTTCGCCGAAGGGCAGGAGGGGCCCCAACTCCGTTTCGACCAACTTTTCCTGCGCGAGGATCGTGGCAGTCGTGAGATCCTTGGCTCTCGTATGAAGGTCAAGATCCCAATTCCGAAGTCCTAATAAGATCGGCAGTGCCAGCGCGAGAATGCCAAGCGCGATCAATACTTCCAATAAGGTGAAGCCCCGTTCACTCCCCATAGACGCACCCTCTGTGATGACCCAGCGTGCTCATGGCTGATGCGACTCCTTGACGGTTTCTGTCATCTTCAGCAATGGTTTCACTCGATCGAGAATGATGAGTGATATGGGAAGGGGAGGCTCAATCCGCTCATCACTCATGCGGATTGCGCCTGTCACTGGCTCAATGGCTATGGCCAGAAGGTTATTATGGGCATCCACTAAATGCATCGTTGCCGGATCGATCCTTCCCGTGGGGTAGAAGGACAGATCGACCCGACCTGAGCTTTTTTTTATTCGAGCGATCACGATGTCTGAAAATCGAATGGCGTCTGGGAGGTGTAACGGCTTGGCCCAGGTGGGATGATCGATCGGCACCTTTTCTTGGTTCCCATCCAGAATCATCAGCCAGTAGACCCCTCGGTCGATATCAATGTACAGGCGGAGCGTCTGTTGGGTCACCATGGCGAGGCTCTGGAGGGATCGCACGGTTCCGACCATCCGCCGACCGACAGAACCGAGATTTTCTTCTAGCGAAATTCGAGGCAGAACGATGCCCAGTAAACCGGCGAGCAAAAACAGCACAATGAGGATTTCAAGAATGGTGAATCCACATGAAGAGCGTAGGGCCTGAGGTATGAGGCGTGAGGCGCGTGACCAGCGCGAAAGGCGAGACCTGCGAAACCGATCTGCCTCCGTGGATGACAATGGACTATCCCGCAGGAGGCTCACAAAGGCCAGACTTCTCACCCGCGCTGGGTTTGCCAAGACAGTGTCTTCGCACAAGGACGCCCCTTCTCCTAAATAAGGCCGCAGCGAGTCTAGTCCCGAGGCGCACCCGCTGGGGTACGTTGAAGGGCTGAACGAAGCGAGAGCGAAGCTGGCGGGCTTTCTCAGCATCCTGCTAATCCTTGTCCAGATTCCAGTTGGTGATATCGGCATTGATCCCCTCGCCCCCCACTTCGCCATCGGTACCGAGGGAGATAATATCGTACTCACCTCTTAGGCTGGGACTCTGTCCGGTATTCTGAACGGGAGTCTGACTGGGACTCACATACTTGTAGGGGGTTCCCCAGGGATCTTCCGGAAGTTTTGGAAGATATCCGCCGAGTTTCCACTTCTTTGGGATCACCCCAATTGAAGGTTTTAACACCAAGGCCTTCAATCCCTGTTCAGTTGTGGGATAGACACCGTTGTCGAGCTTGTAGAGCTGCAAGGCTCCTTCGATATTTCGAATTTGAACTTTTGCCGCTGTACGCTTCGCATCATCGGTCCGTCCCATGATGCGAGGGACGACCAAGGCCGCGAGGATCGCGAGAATGGCCACCACGACCATAATCTCGATGAAGGTAAAGCCTGCGTCCCTACAGCGGACACGAGGCGCAAGGCGTGAGGCAAGGGAACCTCGGCGCCAGTATTTCCTGCTCCACATCGCCCACATGCCCTCGACCTGCGCTCTTCCACTCATCGAACACCTCCCGTTAGACTCACCACTCATCACCCGTCACTGCCTCTACCTGCTAAGCAAAAACATGTTCGCACAGGAAAACTTCGAGCAAGTGCGTTTGTGATACATCAGCGGAAGATTCCCGCAGGAGGCTCAACTAGGCCGTCAGCAAGGCCGCAGCGAGTGAAGACCCGAAGGCGTACCCTCTGGGGTACGTGGGGGGGGGTCTGAACGATGCGAGAAGGCGGCCGGCGGACTTTATGAGCTTCCTGCTATCGAACCATCTGTCCCATCTCAAAGATAGGCAGCAAGATCGCTACCACGATACAGAACACCAAGACACCCATGACCAGGATCATGATGGGTTCCAGGAGCGACGTAAACCGCGTAATGACCCGATCCACTTCACCATCATAAATTTGTCCGATACGACGCAGCATCTCTTCCATTTCACCGCTTCGTTCACCGACTGCAATCATGTGGGTGACCAGTGCAGGAAACTCTCCGCTGCGCTTCAATGGCTCGGCAATCGTTTCCCCTTCACGGATATTCTGTCTGGCCCCCTCGACCGCATACTCCAGCACACGATTATTCATCACACGCTTCGC
>JBBRRK010000144.1:0-10674 GCA_038200765.1 Nitrospirales bacterium | reverse complement strand
CGTCGGACCAGAAACAGCGCGGGGTGGCCAGTGCGCTGCTCCTCATCCAGCCGCGCCTGCGGCGGATCAAAGGCTACCGCCATCGCCCACCGTTGCGCGCGGCCCTGCAGGCCACGATCGGAAAGGCCGAGCGCGTGGAGGGAACTCGCATTGCATGAGGACTGCATCGAGGCCGCTTCGGAATTTCAACTAAGAATGGGATTGACTGCCGTTTCATATCGAGGAACGAGACACCTACTCAATCGTCAAGCGACTCATCCCCGAAAGGCAGACTACCTGTTCGCTCTGCTCTCGACTCCGTCGAGGCATCCTCTATCGCGTCGCCACGGAACTGGGCACAACCAAGATCGCATTGGGTCACCATCGCGATGACATTGTTGAAACGCTGTTTCTGAATCTGTTCTATACCGGCAAGCTCAAGACCATGCCGCCCAAATTACGTTCAAAAGACGGACGGCATGTGGTCATTCGGCCGTTGTCCGCCGTACGGGAGAGCGATCTCGCGCAGTATGCGGAACTGCGCGCGTTTCCCATTATTCCCTGCGATCTCTGTGGCTCACAAGAGGATCTCAAGCGGAAACAAGTGAAGGAGTTCTTGTGCGAATGGGAACAGCGGTCACCTGGTTGTACAGACAGCATATTCGCCGCCCTGTCGAACGTGACGTTGCCATTTCTCCTGGACCGACAGCTATTCGACTTCGTGAGCCTGTGCGCATCTGATCAGGCGGAGGGGCACTAGGATGTCTGAAGCAATACCTGATCGGCGACCCTCTCCTCGATTACTTCACCACGACACTCGATTCCCCGAGAAAGATTCCAGGACTCTCGTGAGAAGGAGTCGGATTCGCTATGTCTTGAGTTTTGCAGAGTACAGCTTGCGAAACTTGGCGACCTTCGGTGCCACCAACGCCGTGCAGTAACCCTGGAATGGATTTCGAGAAAAATACTCTTGATGGTACGGCTCGGCTTCGTACCAGGTTCCGGCAGGAGTGATCTCCGTCACGATCGGATTGGCATAGAGCCTCTCTTTCGTCACGGCAGCCATCACCTCCTCGGCAATCTGCTTCTGCTCAGGTGTATGGTAGAAAATTGCCGACCGGTATTGCGTGCCGACATCGTGCCCTTGCCGGTTAAGAGTCGTCGGATCGTGGATGACAAACAACACTTCCAGTAACTCGCGATAGCTGACGGTGGTGGGGTCGAACGTGATACGGACTGCCTCTGCGTGGCCAGTTCTGCCGCTGCATACGGCTTCATACGTCGGATGATCTACCTGACCACCCATATAGCCGGACTCGACGGCTACCACGCCATTCATCTGGTCATAAACCGCTTCAAGACACCAAAAACAACCGCCGGCTACGGTCGCAATATTGAATCCAGTCTGTGCCGAAGATGCGTTTTGTCCCATCGAACACGTCTCTTGATAATGTGGTCTGTGAACGAGTCGTGGAACGCTCCACGTTGTTTCAACTCTTCCTTTTATTTTATACCATAGGGCAGCAGAGGTAGCGACCAGTTCCGTGAACAGGCAGGACTTTTTAGACCTACGAGGTAGGAGAGATGCTGACACTATCTGAATCTAACGAAGGAACGGAGGGGATAAGAAAGGCTAGGTCTTAAGTTCCTCGTCGAGAGTGGCAATGACCCTCTTAAGTTTTGCCTCCTCATCAGGCTGAATCTTCGAGAACTGGATTCCAAACGTCTTGGCCTTGACCCACCGCACTTGGGCTTGGTCGATCCGCAAGGGCCAGTCAAGCCCAGGAACATAGATGCGGCATTCAAACGAAGCCCCTACGACAATCGGAAAATCCGTTTCGATCATACAGCCGCCGATAGAGAGATCCAGCGTCCGACCTTGGCCTTCCCCTTGCCCACCCGAAATCGTGCTTCTGAACTGTGAGGTAAAACGTGGCTGCTGACGTTTCTCAATAGCAGGCTTTTCTTTGATTGCGCGAGGTTGGGGGGGTCTCTTACTTGAACCATTTTTATTCTTCACAAGAGCCATGCTTGTTGCACTCCAATTCACACCATGAACCCTGGCTCGTTTAAGAGGCGCCAGGGTTCCCTAGAAGCCATGAATCGCTCGGCTACTTCTTCACATTCAACAATACATGCCCACGACGATTCTGCTCATAGCAAGATTCCGCGGAGTCCGTGCAGAAAGGGCGAGCCTTGCCGTACGACACAATCCTCACCTGCTTGGGGCTCACACCCAACTCAACCAGATAGCTGCGCGCAGCCTTGGCTCGCTTATCCCCTAACACGATGTTGTAGTCGGCCGTGCCCCGTTCGTCGCAATGACCCTCGACTCGCATCATCGCCCCAGGGTGTTCCTTGAGCCACTCCGAGTCGTGGTTCAAAGCTTCCATTCCCGCATTTGATAGTGCGTACTGGTCATATCCAAAAAATACGTCCACCAGCCCTGCTTCAATGGCGGCTTTTTCCTCTTTGGTTATTTCCGCACGCTGACGGGCAGCCATCCCTGAGGGGGACAAGGACACGATACCGCCACCTTTCCCCAAACGCTCTTCTGAGGGATTCTTTGAGAATCCGGTGAGCTTTTGCCCAGCCACTGCTTCTGTCTCCCCATCGGACTGCAGCAATTTCATGCTACAGCCTTGACTAACCAACAACACCAGCCCCATGGCCGCCACGACCCCTGCTTTCATTTGATTTCCGGTCATGATCATTCTCCTCTTATTGAGATATTGTCGAACCTGTATACGTGAAATATAGCATCTGAATGAAAAATGCGGTATTTCTCCGGTTCATTGCCATTCCATTTCAGTAGTGTCCCAACGTTATTCGAATAGGATCAACTGCTTATCGGAAATGCGTTTAATGTCATCAATCATGACTTGTGCAAGTAGTTGATCCAGCGACAATCGTTCAAACATGGTGAGGCTCAAGATCTGTAGGATTTCATAGAGCGATGCCGTGAGATTGCGCCGCTTTTTCACGATAGCAACTAGGACATATACCGACACGGCAATCCAGATCTGCGACTTCACTGCGTTCTCCGAGGTACCGAAGAAGGCTTTGATCCGAAGATGCTGTTTGATCCATTTGAAGAACAGTTCGACCTGCCAGCGGCAGCGGTAGAGTTCGGTGATGGTGAGCGCTGGCAAGGCGAAGTTGTGGGTCAGAAAGATCAACGTCTTGTCGGTCTCGGAATCCTTGAAGCGGATGCGTCGCAGCGGGGCATCGAAGCCCTTGCGCGAGTAGAAGCCGGTGAGGACGACGGTCTGATCGCAGATCAAGCCCGTGGCACGATCGACGGGATGCGTGTAGCGACGCTGGGCCTTGAGATTCGACTTGCCGCGGGTGACGAAGAAGCTGCCGGCCTGGTGGAAGCGATACAGGCGTTCGACGTCGAGGAAACCTCGATCCATGATGTAGAACGCACCGGCCTCCGGCAACAACTGATCGAGGATGTTGACCTCGTGCATCGTGCCGTCGCTGATATGGATGAAAGTCGGGATGTTACCGCGCAGATCGAGCAGCGTGTGCAGTGTGACCGCCGCCTTGGCCAAGCGGAATGGCGCCCACGGAAACACCGACAGGCACAGATCGATGGTGGTCGTGTCCAGGGCGTAGACCGATTCCTTCAGATCGACACCAAAGGGCTCGTTCACATACAGTGGCCGAGCGATGCCGATCAGGCTCTGCGCGAAGTCGGCATAGATGCGCCAGTCGCGTGCGGCGTTCGCGTTGGCCAGAGTATTGCGCGCGACCGTCGAGCGAATGCCGAGATGATACAGCTTGGACCGCTGAGCGCGCAGACACGCTTCGATGTCGCGCAGACTTTCTCGATAGGTCAGCTGCGCAAACACCATGCTCAGGAACTGATCCAGGCAGGAGAACGACTGGACCTTGCGTTCGCCTTGATACCGGGTCACACAACGGCGAAACGTAGTCAGCGGAAGATGCTGCATCAGTTGCGCGAACACCAGCTTGCCTTGGTTCATCGATCATCCTCGCGAAGTTGTGCTTCGCCGGGTCGCAGAACCCGCCTTCGCAGTTCAAATCGAGACCAAGGCAAATCATTGCTTTTGCGTTTCTGATCAGCCACTTACAGACAGTCCGTGATCGAACGTTGGGACACTACTGGATTAACCTAATGTTTAAGTCCATAGCACTTAAATTTCTTCCAGATCCGATCCTCAGGTACCTGAAAAAGATTCATTATGTCTATGAGTTGAAACGTTTCTCAGAACGAGATGAGTCGGATCTTCGGGTGGTCAAGAAACTAATCAATCTTGGAGATCACGTAGTTGACGTAGGTGCCAACGTCGGCTGGTACACAAAAGTCCTTGCTGAGTCGGTTAGCACTGATGGCAGAGTGTATAGTATTGAGCCTATAAGCATGACATTTGATATCTTATCTCACTGTGTTCATCAATTGGGTTTGAAGAATGTTGAACTATTTTGTTGTGGCATCTCCGAAACTGCCGGGGAAGCGCTAATGGAAATTCCTTCTTTTAAGAAAGGAGGAGATAATTATTATATGGCCAGAATCGTTTCCTGCGACAATCGTGTTGAAAAGGGGAACAAGAGGATCCCAGTGCACCTGAGGAGCTTGGACGAGATACTTCTGGGCTCAAAGAGTCCGATTAAGTTTATCAAATGCGATGTCGAGGGCCATGAGCTTGCTGTAGTGAAGGGTGCTCGGGCAGTGACAGAGAAATTCAGACCTGCATGGCTGGTTGAAGTTTCACATGACCCTGATGAGATCGGATCTCCCTCTCATGAGCTATTTTCAATATTACGTTCATATGATTACAAGGTTTTCTGGCTCAATGGAGATAATCTCGTTGAACGTGTAGCCAGAGATAGAAGTGTAAATTACTTCTTTCTTACGGCGGAGCAGCTAAGTTCATACGATGATAGAATGGGCTGCTGCCGGTTTGATTGACACCAACTTACGCTACTCCCGCCTTCCTTTCGAACTCCATCGGACTGAGATATCCCAGCGTTGAGTGCCGCCGCGTCGGATTGTAGAAGCGCTCAATGTAATCGAACACGTCGGCCTTGGCCTGTGTTCGCGTGCGGTACGTCTTGGCTGCTGTGCGTTCAGACTTCAGCGAGGAGAAGAAGCTCTCCATCGCCGCATTGTCCCAGACGTTGCCGGCTCGGCTCATGCTGCAGGTGACGCCGTGGTCAGCCAAGAAGCGCTGGAATGGTTCACTCGTGTACTGGCCCCCCCGCTAATTTTCTGGCTTCTGTGGGCATGGCACACAGAGGTGGCTCCGCTTGATTGGACAGAATGTTCCGTTCCTTAAGTGGCGCCTCGCGGTGTTCTGCCTACGCGGCGGTGAGCCGTGCAGGCAGGTTGTCCTCGTACACCTGGTCGGGCGTCTTGCCGTCAAGCGCCCGGTGCGGTCTGGTCTGGTTGTAGAATGTCAGGTAGCGCTCCACGCCCTGGTGCGCGGCGCTGACCGTCTCATAGGCGTGCAGAGAGACCTCCTCGTATGTGATGCTCTTCCAGAGTCGTTCCACACACACGTTGTCCCGCCAACAGCCTGTCCCGTCCATACTGATCTGAATGCCGTGGTGTGTCAGGAGCCCCGTGAACTCCAGGCTGGTGAACTGGCACCCTTGATCGGTAGTGAAGATCTCGGGTGGGCCATAGCGGCCCACGGCGTCCCGCACCGCATCGAGACAGAAATCGGTCGTCAGCGTGTTGGACAGCCGCCACGCCAGCACCCGACGACTCGCCCAGTCGAGAACCGCGAACAGATAGACGAAGCCCCGCGCCATCGGGATGTAGGTGCTATCGGCTGCCCACACATGATTGGGACGTGAGATCTCCAGATCGCGGAGGAGATAGGGATAGACTGTGTGGGCGTGATGCCGCGGGCTCGTGTACGGCTTGCGATACACGGCCTTGATGCCCATGCGCCTCATCAGGGTCGCGACGTGCCGCCGCCCCATCGCATGGCCGTCCCTCCGCAAGAGATCCCGCAGCATGCGCGCGCCAGCAAACGGATGGGCCCGATGCAGCGCGTCGATCCGACGCATCAGGGCCAGCTCCGCCTCTGATGCCGGCGTCGGCTGGTAGTACGTAGTGGACCGGGCCAGCGTCAACCGCTGGCATTGCCGTACTACGGGGAATGCGTGGGTACGATCGATCATCGCGTTGCGCTCCGCAAGCCCGCCTTGGTGAGCGCCCCTTCTCAACAATCATTCTCCCGAGCCCGTTGTCCGATCTTGGCGTGGAGGGGCTTGAGATCCGGCGTCTCCGCCGTCGGTTTGGATCCGCCCAATACGTCCGCCGCCCGCGCCACCAATTGCGGCTTCCATTCGGTGATCTGGGTGGGATGAACGCGAAATTGCTCGGCCAATTCTGCCAGCGTCTTGTCGCCCTTCATGGCGGCCAACGCGACCTGCGCCTTGAAGGTCGCCCAGTGATTCCGTCTCGTGCTCTTCATCGCCTCGCTCCTTTGGTTTGCCCCCAGCTGGTGGCGTTCATGAAGCAAGGCTACCACTTAGCACACTGTCCGAATTTCCGGGACCCCCTCTGTGGGCCTGAACGAAGGAAGAGGGACATTCTAGGTTTTCATCGTTAGCCGGTCTATGTGTAAGTGAGGCTTTCTAGCAAATACTCCTTTTATCCTCTTCTTCCAGTATGGGAGGGACGGCCTGGTGGGTTCCAACGTGCGCGCGTTCAATGAGGGGAGTCCGCGACCGCGCGTTGCGCGAGCACAGGAAACCATCTGGTCTATCCTCACATATTTTCCTTAAGCTCTCCCGCGTTCTCTGTCCGGGAATGGCACCCGTGCTGGGCTCACTGCGGCCATCGAGCGAGCAAATTCTGATCGTGCGCGCTCTGGGAGCAAGGGACCAGCACGGGTGCCATTCCTCATTCACTGCTGAATTGCGGAGAGCCGCCACTCCCCTTCTTGGATTCGCATGAAAGTCCAGGCCTCGCCGGATTCGGTCGGTATCTCTTCGCTGCCTTCGACGAGATAGCCCGGTTCTCCTCGCTGCTTGGCCAGAGACAGGTTGTAGTCACGGGCACTCCAGCGAAGCCCCGCCGTCACGTACTGCCTCGCCTGTTCGGTCCAGACTTCCAGGATCTCGGCACGGAGGAGCACCACATCCTCGACATGGTTCCGGATGTCCTGACTGGTATTGTCGGCGAGGGCGGCGCTGAAATAATTCAGCATCTCCGGCGTGACGAGCTGCCGTAACTCGGTCAGATCCTGGTTGCTCCAAGCCTTTTGAACATCGATCAGCAATTGTTGAAAGGCCGCTTTGTCAGCGCTGGTGATGCTATCAACTGATAGTTTCTGTCTGGTTGTGGCGGATCGCCTTGCCTGCAGATTGTCGTTGGATGGGTCGCGGCCAGTGACCACGGAAAAGTCGGGGAGGGAAGGTCGCTGAATTTTCAGGAAATAAAACACCGTCGCGGCTGCCACGAGCAGGAGGATCAGAAGGATTCCGGCAGAGCTGAAACCCTCGGTCGGTGTGTTGGTTTCGGCAGGGAGCTCATCGGCCTCGGTGGTCTGCGCGCTGCTGTTCGTCGCCCCGATGAGCAGATTGCCGATCGATAATACGGCGACTCCGGCTGCGAACCTAGCCGACAGGGGAGTACGTAGCAGAATGAGTGTCGTTGTGTTCAAGGCAAGCTCCCTGTTATCGATCTCGTTGGCGTATCATATGCCCAGTCCCATATCCTAGCAGGAATAGCCCGTTGGAAATATAGATGGATTACGGGGCCGTTGCTTGATCTTGCATCAATGCCGCTGACCCGGCAGCTGCATCGCATCCTTGAAAAGCTCTTGAGTGACGGGAGTCCTGAGGCTACGTAATCCCGCCCTAGGAATACATGGAAGGTTGAATCTATATCAAAGTTAGGAGCGAATTGCAGGGTCAGAGTGAGAAGCCAGTATGGTTCCCCACCGTACCCACTGGGTAGGGCGGGGAATCTGGATGAGTGGTGAATTACTTGAGAGCGACCGCGACTCCATAGACTTGCGTGCACGCACGTGAGATGACGATAAAGTGCTGCGTATAGGTGTCGGATGACACCTTCACGAGCGCAGATGCGCCAGGGACTTTCGTCAATGCGTCAGCGACAGCATCCTTGGTTTCATTTCCGTCGCTCAGAGGAATGACTCCCAGAAGGTAATAGACGCAATCTTGTCCTTTGACCTGCCCAAGTTCCCGATACGAGCCAGGCGCCAAAGGTTCCGTCGAAGGAGCGACGCCACCTGTTATGTGTCCGCAACTACTAACAAGAAGACAGAGCAGTGGCAGCACAAAAAAACAGGTCTTCCGCATGACATTCCTCCGTTGCTTCATGAAGGCCATTGAGCAATCCTCCTCCTTGTCTTTGGAGTAGTGGATAGGCCTGATACGATAACCTATTGGTATCGTAGCCGAAGTCAAATGCTTTCCAAGAATCCGTTTCCGCTGGCGCCATGACTCGAAAGGACGAGTCCGGGTGTGCGCTTCGATCAGTATGAGGTATAAGTATTTATTATTACATTAAACTCTGCTCGAAGAAACCTGTTGGATAATCCAGGTTGCACAGATGCTGCCCGCATTATTCATGACAATTCGTCGCGAAATTATTGAGCTGTGTCGCGAGAGCGGTGCGTAGAGCCCTGAGGACCTGAGGCGTACTTGTGCAGTACGGTGAGGGTTCGAGGGGGCGAGCCCATCGACCAAAGGCTTGTGGTCGCAGCGGATCGACGATTGCAGCAGAAGTGTTCATGACTAATGCGGGCTCGGTCTAAGGGTCTAGGACGCGTACTGCTCTCGTCAATGGATTGCCCAAGACGATGGAAGGTCAGCGAGGGTTACGATCGCCTTGGTAGAGTTGGTCTACTTCAAGGTCTTGGAGGTTGGGTAAGGGGGATTACAGATCGAAAAGGCTACGGGCAGGCGTTGTGGATATGTGTGAATTTCACTGGTCTGCATGCAATGGATACTACGAGAGCACTCCAGCAGGATCCTTAACAAGTCGATGTATCGATCGGTGAGACCTGAAACGATTCGGAGGAAGAGTGCGAGAATGTCCGAGGTTTCACCTTTCGCATCTGACCTTTCCAGCATCCTGCCGGGGCTTATTGGGCAGCGCGAATGGCAAGCTCCTCGGGTATGAGGTAACGTCTTGGTCCCAAAATCGCCGTACCGATGCGCAGCATGGTTGCGCCTTCGGCGATGGCGATGTCCATATCCTCTGACATGCCCATGGAGAGCGTATCGAGTTCGTAGCCATCCCGCTTGAGCTGATCATACAGTTCCCACAGCATGTGGAACTGGCTGCGTTGTAAGGCTGTGGCAGTGGTGAGTTCAGGGACTGCCATCAATCCGCGCAATTTCAGCCGGGGCAGGCGCACGACATGGGATGCCAGTTTGGCCAGCTCCTTTGGTTCCACACCGCTTTTGCTCGCTTCCCCGCTCACATTGACTTGCAGGCAGATTTGCAACGGCGGCAGCGATTCGGGCCGGTCTTTCGCCAAGCGGTCGGCAATTTTCGCTCTGTCTACACCGTGAACCCAGACAAAATTCTCTGATATGCGTTTCGTTTTATTGCTTTGTATCGGGCCGATGAAATGCCATTCGATCGGTAAGTCGGCAAGGGCCGGCATTTTGGCCAGCGCTTCCTGCAGATAGTTCTCGCCGAAAATCGTTTGTCCGGCCTGCCAGGCTTCCCGTACCCGCTCGGCTGGGTGAGTCTTACTCGCAACCAGCAACGTGATCTCATCCGGTGGGCGACCGACGGATTGTGCCACGCTGACAATGCGGGCTTTGACGGCGTGCAAGCGTGAGGCGATGGTTGTGGTCGGTTCCATTAGCGGTACAGGTGCTCTCGCGTGAGGGGCATCGTGTTGTTCAAGCCCTTCGTAAAGAGGACATGATAGAGCCTCATGTCTCCATAGCGAAAGTTGGCAATACAACCATTGATAAACATCCGCCACATACGAACGAAGGAGGCATCGTACAGCGCTTCGATTTTTTTGGCGTGGACCTCGTATCGTGCGCTCCACTCCTCAAGCGTTCGTGCGTAGTGCAGGCGAAGGTTTTCGATGTCCGTCGGCATGAGTTTGACTTCGCACATGGTCCGCACGATTTCGTCGAGCGTGGGAATATATCCACCGGGGAAGATGTATTTCAACGTCCAGGGATCGCCGGGTACTGGCAGCTCTTGTCCGATGGTGTGGAGCAGCCCGATGCCGCCGGGCTTCAAGATCGATTGGACCTTTTCCATAAATGTCGGAATGAACTGCTTCCCCACGTGTTCAAACATGCCGATGGAAACGAATTTGTCGAACGTGCCCTCAATCCTCCGATAGTCCTCCAGCACGATCGAAATCTCTTTCGACAGACCCTCTCGTTTCAGGAGATCGGTTGCATACTCGACTTGCTGTTTGGACAGGGTGTAGCCGACGCCGCGCACGCCATAATGTTTCGCGGCGTAGATCAGCATGCCGCCCCAGCCGCAGCCGATCTCGACCAGTGTTTCTCCTGCCTTCAACTGAAGTTTCCGGCAAATGTGTTCGTACTTCTGTTGCTGTGCTTGTTCGAGCGTGTCGTTCTCGTAACGGAAGTAGGCACAGGAATAGGCCATGCTCTCGTCAAGCCACAGCTTATAGAAGTCATTCCCGCGATCGTAATGGTGGGCGACGTGCTTCTTCGAACGCGAGAGCGTGTTGAGCG
>JBBRRK010000143.1:0-10763 GCA_038200765.1 Nitrospirales bacterium | reverse complement strand
GAGAGTGCAGTCGCGAATTGAAACATGGCGGGCTCTTTCAGCATCCTGCTAGACTCCTGGGTCCATCCGTTCCGGCCGGTCCTTCGCCAGCTTCTTATAGTATCGCCACAAGTAGGAATGGTAGTCGTCGAGTTGGGCCAGTAGATAGTGCAGCTCTGCGGGGTCTTCTGTCTCTACAGCATGCGCCATGCGGGTTTGTAAAAACTCAGCGAACGCGTTGGTTTTCCCTAGCGCGGTGATCAGACTCAAGCTACCGCCGAGTTGGTACTCGTTCATGCTCGTCCTCCAGACGCAAGAGAGTCGCGAAAGAATAACGAGGCACGAGAGGGAAATGCAAGTGAGAGATCTTCCAGTCCCTGGACGGCGGCTGATTCACTCAATTACTCGTCCTGGCGATCGAAGATAGAACCGACTCTGGCGTCATCCCAACAACGGTGGTAGCCATCGCCAGCGATATGGCGGCGGCCGGTGCGGACGGCGAAGGACATCTGGAACGTAGCGCTGATCGAAGTCGGCGTCGTGAGCACGTTGCGCACGAGAATGCCGGGATTGTCCGTCGCCAGCGCCGCGCCGGCGAGATTCGTTCCGGCGATCGAGACGTTGACTGACGCGCCCGCATTCATGGTGTTCGGGGTGATGGCGGTAATCGTCGGTGCGCCGACGCCGCCCGTGTTACGCGTAATCGACAGCAGATTCTCGACGGCATCGTAGGTATACGTTGCGACATTCCCTTGCCCATCAACTACCTGCGAGAGGCGACCCAGATCGTCATAGATGTATTGCGCCTGCTCGGCAACCGCCAGCATAGACTGATACACAGAGCCTCAGCACGCAGGCCCCAACTGTCAGTACTTTGAGCCGTGGGAGGGGTCAGGTCAAGGGAGATACAGGATCTATAGAAAAGAGCCTGTAGAACTGTAAGAAATTTCAACAGGCCATGGATCAAGCGACTTGTTACGTATCCTCAAGGCGTACGTTGTCGGCAGCCCGTGTTCGGTTACACCGTTCAAATGGGGTGCTATATCACTTCACAAGGAAATGCGTCACATCTCCACCAGAGGTCAGAGGGCCATTGAGCTTACTGCTCACACCGGGGGTGGCAAAAGGCACTCGATAAAGTTCAAAGGCGCCGTTAGTCGTCTGGTCGGCGATGTACAGCACGGACGAGCTATCCGGTGTAATAGAAAAAATGTCGAAGAGTTGAACGCCCCCGCCAGCGACCAGGGGGCCGTTGAGCTTGGTGCTCACACCGGGAGTAGAAAAAGGGACTCGATAAATTTCAATAACATTGTTCGTCGTCTCATCGGCGACGTACACGACGGAGGAATTATCCGGGGCAATCCTAAAAGCTCTGTCGAAATCAGATTGAATGCTCCCGCCGGCTACCAGGGGGCCGTTGAGCTTGGTGCTCACACCGGGGGTGGCGAACGGCACGAGATAGAGCTCGGCTTGATCCTGGTTCGATATTATTTTTGGAGAGCCGTAGACTACCCCTGAACTATCCGGCCTGATGGCGAACCTGGCGATGAAACGGTCACTGAGTTTGGTGCTTTGACCGGGCGTGGCAAACGGCACTCGATAGAGGAGCCGTAAGTCGATTGAGTTGGTTAGTGTGTAGATTACGGCGGAACTATCTGGGGTGATCTCGTATTCGCCCACGGATGTGAGATTCCCTAAGACTGCACCTGGGGAAGGTATATTAAGCTTTGTGCTCTGACCTGGAATCGCAAAGGTCACACTGTGAAGCTCACTCAAGAGATCAAATCCACCAGGCGGATTGATTGGAATTCGCAAGACGGTATAAGCGACCAAGGTGCTATTAGGAGCGATCTTGAAAAAAGGCTCGACGTCTGCGTTGGGTGGAAGCGTGCCATTCAATTTTGTGCTTTGACCTGGAGTGGCGAACGGAACGTGATAGAGCTCGATTATATTGGCCGTGGCCTGTGTGGCTCGATACACAACGGCGGAGTTATCCGGGGTCACCCTAATGTCGAAAAACACGTTCCCGCCTGGCACCAGGGGGCTGTTGAGCTTGCTGCTCACCCCAGGAGTGGCAAAGGGTACACGATAGAGTTCAGAGACGCCGTCAGTCGTCTGGTCGGCTACGTACACCACAGAGGAGCTGTCCGGTGTAATGACAGCACTCCACACGTCCCCCCCGACCGGCAGGGGACTATTCAATTTGGTGCTCACTCCTGGGTTAGCGAATTCGACCCGGTACAATTCAAAGACGTCATTGGTGTCCTGATCGGCTCGATACACGACAGCCGTTTTGTCGGGGGTGATCTGAAAATCGAGGACATTCTTCCCAGGCGACAATGATGGATTGAGCTTGATGGAGGACCCGGCCAGATAGAGTTCGAACACTTCATCGATATCCTGATCAGCCAGATAGACGATGCGTTCTGTAGGGGAGGCTGATGAGGAACTGCCGTTGCTGCTCCCGCTATCACTACTGCCGCATGCGGCAACTGCAACAGAAAGGGAGAAGATGCTGAGAAGTAGAAGACCTTTCATCATTTACTCCATTCTGATCTTGAGAATCGCATGAATCGGCTCGAGGAGGCTAATAGAAGGTGGCTGAAGGTACTGTAGTACCCTCCTGAAATCAAGCCCCTGAGGTGACAATAGAGGGACAGATGGAACTTAGCCCTATTTGTGGGGACATCTTGTCAACAGGGGACACGATGCGCTCCCGAGGAGGTACGATATGGGGGCAACGACGACGGTTCACTCCTGAGTGTAAATGCCAGGCGGTGCAGTTGCTGGACGCGGGGCAACGCTCCGAAGCCGAGATTGCCCGTGAATTCGACATCCGCACACTCGTCTCTACCGTGGCAGAAATAGGGTGAGAGGGGCGCTTCGTAGCAATAGGTCACCGCGCGGCCGCCAGGCTCGCCGATCTACTGAATCTGCGCTCCCGTTCGCACAATGGTCACGACACTGCCGTTGCGTTTGGTGATGTCTGCGAACGCTTTTGCTGGCCGGAAAGTCTGGCCGATTTCACTATGTCCGGAATCACCTGGGGAAACCAGATGCAAGGGCTTTCAGCCGATCGAGGTTGATGGATTCGATGCGGTGGCCGTCACGTCCCACGACCGTCGTCGCCATGGTCAGCGCATTGAGAATGGCTTCTTCTGTGGCTTCGACCGTCGCCGTGATCATTGGGTTCAGATGCGTATCGGCGAGATGCGTCTGCTGAAATGTCGGTTCTTTCGGATAATGCGGAATGATGTTGGCTGTGGAGAAGGCCAGCATGAAGTCTCCGCTGCCATGCCGTGCAGTAGAGCCTGTGCGCGCCAGTCCCAGCGCGGCACGTTTCGCCAACCGTGTGAGCTGCCGACTGTCAAGCGGAGCGTCGGTCGCGATGAGGACAATGATCGAACCTTCGCTTTGTCCTACTGAAAGGGCCTGTGCAACGGGAGGAACCGCCTCATAGACCCGGCCGACCGGTATGCCGCCCACGACGAGTTCAGGCCGTCGCCCATGGTTGGCATTGACGAGCACGCCGATCGTATAGCCACCTTCAGTTTCCGGTAATCGGCGTGACGAAGTCCCGATACCACCCTTGAAGCCATAGGACACCATCCCTGTTCCGGCGCCGACCGTCCCTTCCTGCACGACGCCGGAGGAGGCGCTGTCGAGTGCCTGCACCACATCCGCCTCAGAAACATGCCGCCCTTGTATATCGTTGAGCCGCCCATCGTCGCATTCGGCGACCACTGGCGTCAGGGTATCGTCGGTAATGCCGATCTCCGGATAGCGAGCGATCATCCAGTCCATGACTCCATTGGCGACACGGGGCACGTTCAACGTATTGGTGAGGGCGATCGGATACTCCAGAAAGCCAGATTCGGCCACCCAGGCAAGCCCCGTCATCTCCCCGGTTCCATTGAGGACGAACGACCCGGCCGGCACTTTCTTATGCCACACGTCGTCGCGAGGGATGACGACCGTCACGCCGGTTCGGACCGGACCAAACCCTGCCTTGAGCGGCCCGTCGCCGGAAATGAGTGTGGTCTGGCCCACAGTGACACCGGCCACGTCGGTAATTGCGTTGAACGGCCCAGGCGCATAGGAGCCGACGACGATGCCAAGCGCACGAGCTCGCAATCGTGATTCTTCCGGCTCGTTTGCTTGGGCAGACACAGACAGGGCTAGGCAGATCCCGATGGCCAGGGTCAGCAGCGGGATTCTCTGGCGGGCAATGCTGTTAAACCTCATGGCTCGATCCGACATGGGGGACTGTGATCTCAATCTGGGAATGTTCTCCCTGAATGGCAGCGGCCAGCGAGAGGGCCTGTTTTTCTTCACCATGAACGAGAAAAATCTTACTCGGGCTTGGGCTGATTGCGCGTACGTAGGCCAACAGATCCTGGCGATCCGCATGGGCCGAGAGCCCGTTGAACTTGACGATTTGCGCCCGGCGCGGAGTGGGTACGCCAAAAATCGGGACGACATCCCACCCTTCGACGAGTTTGCGACCGAGGGTATGTTCGGCTTGAAAACCCACGAAGACGATCACATTCGCTTCGTCTTGAATCGCGTGTTTGAGATGATGGACGACGCGGCCGCCTTCGCACATGCCCGAAGCAGAGATGATAACGCAGGGGCCCTTCATGCTGTTTAGGCGCTTGCTGTCTTCCGGCGATGAGACAAAGTGAATATAGCGGGAGGCGAAGAGGTCGCCGGAGGCCGTGAAGGTTTTGGTGGTTTCTTCATCGTAACATTCCGGGTGGCGACGAAAGACTTCTGTGGCCCGTGAGGCCAGCGGTGAATCGATAAAGATCGGGATGGGATCGAGACGTCCCTCGCCGACGAGTTCCTTGATCCGCATGACCAGCTCCTGAGTCCGTCCGACGGCGAATGCGGGAACGATAATCTTGCTCTTGTGAGTTTTCGCGTGGAGAAGGAGCTCCAGCGCTCTCTGTTTCATGGTTTCCCGATCGGCTTCGTGTACGCGGTCTCCATAGGTCGACTCCAGAATCAATATATCGCATGGCGGCGGTGGTTCAGGGTCGCGAAGGATCGGCATATTGGAGCGGCCAAGATCACCGCTAAAGAGCACGGTGGTGGTATTGCCTCGTGCCGTGTATTTCACCCGAATTGCCGCCGATCCCAAGATATGGCCGGCATCATGAAAGGACGTGGTCACGCGTGGGGCGATCTTGAGCAGGTCTCCGTATCGTGCCCCCTCGAATCGTCGAACGAGCTTACGGACATCATCCGTATTGTATAAGGGTCGGACACAGGTTTTCCCCCTCCGCTGTTCCTTCTTGTTGACGTAGCCGCAATCACTGACCTGGACTCGAGCCGAATCTTCCAACATGAGCTCTGTCAAATCGGCGGTGGCTCTTGTGAGGAACACTTTTCCATGGAAACCGTGTTTCTGGAGTACTGGTAAGGCACCGGAATGGTCGACATGAGCATGGGAGAGCAAGACTGCGTTGAGCGACTTGGGGTCGAAGCCCAAATCTTGGTTCTGCCGATAGGCTTCGTCTCGGCGGCCTTGAAAGAGCCCGCAATCCAGCAAGAGGTTGAACCCTGGAACCTCAAGCATATGGCGGCTTCCCGTCACTGAGCGCGCAGCCCCATGAAACGAAAGTTTCATGATCGCGGTACTCCATTGTGGCGGATGATTAGGTCCCAGGCTTCCTGAGCCGTCTCAGCATAGTGGAACAGTTGCAGGTCCTGCTGGGCAATCAGTCCGTTCTCGACGAGCCATTGCCAGTCGATCAGACGCTCCCAAAAATCCCTTCCGACCAGCACAACCATCACGTTTTCAGTCTTGCCTGTTTGTAGTAGCGTCAGCGTCTCAAAGAGCTCATCGAGAGTGCCGAATCCTCCGGGAAAAGCAACCAGCGCTTTGGCGCGGATTAAGAAGTGCATTTTCCTGATGGCAAAATAGCGAAACTGAAAGCAGAGCTCGGGTGTAATGTAGGGATTCGGGTGCTGTTCATGGGCCAAGGTGATATTGAGGCCGATCGATTTGGCGTTTACGTCAGCCGCCCCGCGGTTCGCGGCTTCCATGATGCCCGGCCCTCCGCCAGTGACAATCACGTAGTCGCAGTGGCCATCGATTTGGCAGGTTGATGACACCAGCCGTCCGAATTCACGCGCCGTGTCATAATATTTCGAGAGAGCAAGTTGTCGTCGTGCGATCATCACCCTTTTCTGGTTCGTTGGATCCTGCGGTGTTTGAGCTGCTGCTTCTTCGGCCACGTGGAGTGTCTGCTTCGCGGCTGCCTCTTCTTGTAGCCTTGCGCTTCCGAACACGACGATGGTCGACCGGATCCCCTGTTCACGTTGGATCAACTCTGGCTTCAGCAGTTCAAGCCCGATGCGGATGGCACGGAGTTCTTCCCGCTGAAGAAATTCTGTGTCCTTGTCAGCCGGGATATATGAGGGGGACGAGCTGTTGGTATGAAGACGCAAAGCGTGATCCGATGATTCTAGCTCCATGGCGTGGCATTATAGCGGGAGCGCCGCAATGCAGCAATCCGCCGGGAGGCGGCAAAGAACTGAGTGTCAAAAGGGATACGGATTGAAACGTGGGCCGGAGAGATGACGAAGAAAGCTCTGGTGTGTGACGACCCAATTGGAGTCACAGAGCAATTCGAACGCATCGGTGCCAAGCCCAGTGCGTGAAATGATGAAATCTGGGTCGATGGGCGAAAAGGGTTTCACGACCCATCCGAAATTGATTCGAGAATATTTCGTGTCGAGAAATCGGTATGTTGCCACGACTCCCGTATTCGATTCGGCAATGGAATCGGGCGTGCCCAGCTTGGCCATCACATCGGATAACGTGGTTTGCCCAGGAACGATAAAGGCCACGTCGTTCTGCGTGAGCGGGGTATTTAAGGTGAGGCGAACGACATTACAGCCGGCGGAGGTTACGCACATAATTATGACTAGAAGTATGAGGCTAATCCCGGAGACATGGCGCTTCATTTCATTCTCCAAAAGGCCAAAATCGGAACTTCAGTCCATCCGTGCGCTTCGATAAAATGACGTCCTCGACGATCCCGTCACGGTTAAGAATGACGAACAGGTCATCGCTCTTGATTGATACGCGTGAAAAATTGATCAGGATGAGAAGCAAGCTGCCCACTTTGGCGTCGTATCGATAGTACTGAAATACGTCACGGCCGTTTACTTGTAGAAGCCGATCCGGTGCCCCGAGTAGATCAAGAACCTCAGCCTTCGTCGTCGTGGCCTTCTTGATCGCAGCGACGGATTCGGATTTGATGTCTTCGCCAAGGGTGCCTCGGCTGAAGGCACAGCCGAGAGACATGGTCAGAGATGAGACGATGATAATGCCGGCCAGCGGCTTGAAGAATAACATGACGACTCCTTTTGCTAAGCTTCGTTTGGACGATCTTCTAAACCCTTTGCGCGTGCTAAAACAAAATCAGTTTCTAATATGGCATAGGATGACGGCCCGAGTCCCACTTTGCGGTACACGGCTTGGGCAACGCCGTTGCTCTTCTCGACGTACAGGCGGACCCCGCAGACGTTCGGGCTTGTCTTGGCGGTAGCTATCACGGTTTCATGCATCCGGCGAAAGACGTTCTTGCGACGCCAGGCGGGGGCGACATACACACTCTGAATCCACCAAAATGCGCCGTTGCGCCAATCGCTCCATTCATAGGTGATCATTAGTTGCCCTAACAGCTGACGATCTGTGCCCTGTTCTAATTCGGCAACCATGAAAAATCCACGTTCGGGAGAATGAAGGAGGGCAATGGTTCCGTCATGCAGGCGATCGAGGTCGAGGTGGCGTCCTTCTGTTTCAAGTGCCATCGCGGCACTGAACGACGCGATGATTGCCGCATCTTCTGGTTTGGCGAGTCGGACGTTCAAATGGTCGAGAATTGACATGGGGTTCAGTCTGCGGATTTCGGGGCTTGCAACCATCCTGTTTGCGGCTTGTACAAACCGGCGGTACACTCCATCTTAATAGCTTCTTCCGGTAGCAGATTGATCGGACGCAGCTGTGGCTGAGGAACAAACGCAAGGAATCCGCTGAACGGATGGAGGGCCGTTGGCACAAAGACCATGAGCAAACTTGTTGCTGGTGCAACTTGCAGCTCCTGCGGTGCGACTCCCATGACAAATCCGATCGCCCAGAGACCGTCTCGAGGAAACGGAAAAGCCACCACGGTGCTGCGCCCGAAGCGAGAGCGAAAGTTGAGAAGATCGGCCATTCCTTTGAGGGTGACGTAGAGACTGCGGACCAACGGAATGTGCTCGATCCATCGTTCTGCCTGAGTAATGATGCTCTGTCCGACTACAAGGGTCGCGATGGCGCCGACGATCACAACGAGGAGCAGAAATAATAGGAGGCTGAGTCCAGGCCACTGTCGATCTCCGATATTCCACAGGAGGCTATGAGTTAATTCGTTGAGTGTATGAAAGAGTGCGGAAAGGATTAAGAATGTGGCCCAGGCTGGTACGAGAACCAACAATCCGGCCAAGGAGTATTTCCAGAAGGTATTCGACATCGCCGCTTGTTTCCTTCGAGACGGTCAAGCGAGACATCTAGTGTAGCAGAAATCGCCAGCTGAAACAGAGTCTGCACCGGGGCTTGATCTCATCGATCTCTGTGATCTATTCTGCCCGTGTAATACTAGTCATGGTTCATGCGGGGAGGCGTTATGGTGGAGCGTACTAACGCAAGGCGTCCGGTCAATATCGACAAGGATCTTCTCACCATTCTCTGTTGCCCCGACACGAAACAGGACCTGAGCTTGGCGGATGAAGCGATGATTGCCAAGCTCAATGATGCCGTGAGTCGTGGGCAATTGAAAAATAGGGCGAATAAGCCCATCACGGAACCTCTCGATGGAGGCTTGATCAGAGCCGACCGAAAGATACTGTATCCGATCCGCGAAGACATTCCTGTCATGCTCATCGAAGAAGGCCTTCCTCTGGAAGGGATGATCTAGCAACACTGGTTGCAGTGGACTTTTTCGGCACGTCTTAGTTGGCACGTCTGATTTGAACGTTCTGTCCTATGCCTAATGAGGTGAAAGACGACCCAGTTCTCTTTGTTCGTCGTTGAGGCGCGCAACGGCGAGGCGCCTACTGATTGTCAGTTTTTGAGCCGGTCGACGTTCCGCAGTGCTGGCAGAGATATTCGTACAGATTTCCGGTGGGGAGCACGAGTAAAAGTCGCTCTCGTGTGGGGGTCGCCACTCTGCAAGAAGGGCAATAGAGCAGCGAGGCGTTCAAAGATCTAAATTGGTCCGGCTGTTTCGAGGTATCTTGTCTGGGCGGTCGAGCTGTCCCCTGGTGTACACTGGTCATCCAAGTTGGGTTGGTCGGTTTACGTGGAAGGCCAGGCATAAATTAAATCTATAAATAAAATGTGCTAGTTGTTAATGCCAATAGTTTGGGTGCTCGCCCGTTCACCGTAGGCCGTGGGGTTCATTCTTCGATGGGAACTTGGGAGTGTACCGAAATAATTTTCACCTTTTCCATTCTTGCAGCAGCTCGGAGAACCCTGTCGTACTCAGGGCCAGAGGCTGTGGGCATGCAGACGACGCCGAGCGCGATCGGTATAGCCGTTGACACCTAGGCCCAGGGTAAAATACACCATCCTCCCATCACCGTAACGATCGGCCATAGGTCACCGGAGGCGGCAGATGAAGGTGGTGTGAGGAGCCCGGCTGAAGACGAGAGCGTTATACTGTCGGCGTCTTGGCTGACTCAATGTCCGTTGCTGTGATCAGGCTAGATAAATAATCAGCGACAAAATTGAGAGCCTCCTCTCGTCCATCCGCACGACGTCCCTTTTCTCTTCTCTGGACTGATAATTCATGATCGAGATCTGATTTGACCTCCGTCAGAACTCGCTGAAGGGATGAAGGCGTCAAGTTCGCATCCATGTCTTCAAGTTCTTGGCAGCGATCAAGCACCCAATTCAACCCTTCGATTCGTCCCGCGTAATGTTCCTGTTCCGCGGTGTCAATCCGTGACATCGTGGTGGCAAATGTTTGGGCCTCGTAGATGAGATTATAAAAGCTGGTCACTGCTCGCTGTAGGGTTGGATTCATATCACTCCTTTGCACAAATTATTTACCGACCAATTATACACGAGAATGCCAAAGCAACAAGGAAAAAGTTGTTGGGCTAGGTAAATAGAAGCGAATGAAACTCGTTCATGAAGCCGTAATAGAGCGGGGCGAAATCTTTGAGGCTCTCGGGGCTAGTTTCTTTGAGACGTTTGAAGAAGAGGATCTGTGCGCGAGGGTTGATCTGTTCCAGTAGCTGGCCTAATTGAGCCATGGTGTAGCTGCCGGTTGGAACACTGAGGACATAATGCACGAGGCGCTCCACAAATTGCTGGGACATATACTCGCTAGCGAGATAGTCATCCGGGAGTTTTCCTGAAGCCAGAAATTCGTCGAAAGGTATGGCTTGCGCGGCAAAGGGGATCGATGGTTGCTGACTAGAGGTCACGCCGATGATACCCCAACTTGTGATTGTAAAATGTCACTATGATTCTTCAACTCTACTGGACCTCCTGGAGCGCGTCAAGTGCGCAGAAGGAGCAGTCATGGCCTGAGCCGAAAGACTGGTGGTGATGATTAGATACTCTGAGTCAAATAAGAGGGGGTGGAGTCCCTTCAGGGACTCCACCCCCTCTGAAGCGATGGCCTAGAGAAAACTTACAGCCAGGTGACGCGCTCGGCCGGCCGAATGTAGATCGGCTCTTCGACCTGAATACGTGCCACTTCCTTGCCTGACTTGTTGAA
>JBBRRK010000142.1:0-10782 GCA_038200765.1 Nitrospirales bacterium | reverse complement strand
TTTCCCCGCCGGCACAGGTGGATGATGCGGGCCTTCGGATCACCGACGAGGCCCTGGACCGTTGGAGTGGGCCGGAAACCGGGGAAGCGGTAGGTATCCCCGAGGTGTCGGTGTTTTTGCATCCGGCAATCATGCCAGATTTCCAGACCCCGTAGAACGCAGAATTCACGCCCCTATCCCCCAGAAATGCCGTTTCTCGCACTTCGTGTACCCACTCACCAAGGAGAAGAGCCTATATTAGTTCTAAGTTGTTACATTGGAGCCCTGAGCTCACTCCGCTATCCAGACGAACAAGATAGCAAAGCCTACAAAACAGTTGTTCGTGAATACTCGGGAAAGCGAGACTTTTACGAACAAATAGATCTGCTTTTCTTTCTGCAATGGCCGAGTTCGGATTTCAAAGCTCACGGGGATTACGTAAAGCTAAAGAATCACGTCGATATCTCCAAGATAATAGTCGCAACCTACGGCGTGGAAGACCAAATCAAGAACGGATCACGATACATTTCACACCAGGCCTTTCTAGTATCTGTGGATCGTGTGCCATTCCAAGGATTTGATCGAGAGAATCTTCAGCAATATATCCCCCTCTTCTCTCTTTGTGAAATGCTCTATCGATACTTGCGCTGTCCAGCAGTCCACAGTCTCCGCTTTCCCTTTGTCAACACGCTTCATGTTGTTGATGGAAGCATTCGTCATGAAGACAATCATGCGATTACGGGACCCGTTCTACTTGAGACAACAAAAAATATTCTTGTGAACTTAACTACCCAGTGCATAGAGCAATCTCAGTGGCCTTGGGAACTGTGAGGGTTGGAGGCGCTAGTTTTCCGACAAAAGGAGTCTATGCACACCATTCTCCTGCTCACCATCTCCAACATCTTCATGACGATTGCCTGGTATGGGCATCTGAAATACAAGGATTCGCCCCTGTGGATCGCGATTCTGGTGAGTTGGGGGATTGCCTTCGTCGAGTACTGTTTTCAAGTACCGGCCAACCGATTGGGCACTACCAGTTTTCGGCTGCGCAACTGAAGACGACCCAGGAAGTGATCACGCTGGTCGTGTTCTGCGTTTTCTCGGTGTTGTATCTCAAAGAGCCGCTGCAGTGGAACGATTGGGCTGGGTTTGCCTTGATGGCCGGCGGCATGTTCGTGATCTTTAAAGAGTGGTGAGAGTCACTGATGGAAATCTAGAAGTCGGTGAGCTCGGTCGTATAGATAGAGTACGTCCAGGGTCACGCGAGCGCCGAAGGTTGGGCCGTAGTCCTTTTGATTAATGAGGTCGTTCCAGGTCTCAATCGTAACTGCTGAAATACGAAGTGCCGCCGTCACGAACCGTTCTTCCAGCGAATCTCCCCGATGGTCCACAAACAAACCTGAATCAACCGTCAGGCCAACCTCGAACTCCACAGGGATGGCACAGTCTTTTCGCCGGTAGTTGCCGATTCCGACGGACGCCTGCCCGAGGTAGGAATGGTTGGCGATTTGGTGAAATGCCGCTCCGCTGAAGGGACAACCGGCACGGGCCAACGCGGAGAAGCGTATGTAGTTGGACACGACCGGTACGAACTCTAAGAGAGACAATCGTCTGAAGCCTATTTGGACATAGGGCTCATAGTAGATGGAGCCTGCCGCTCCGCCCACCCCATAGAAAAACACATCGTCGCTTCCTAAGAGTCCCGTCCATTTCGTCAACGTGCCACTGGTCATGAAGTCGATCGCATCGCGTGTGGCGCCGACCGGCACAGGGGTCAGGCCGCGGAACTTGTGCACGACGTCGTTCTGGAGATATCGGCTAAACCTATCCACTGTGGGACCTGCTCCGACCGTGACATTGGCATTCTAGCCCTCGAACCGCTCCAGACGTTCCGTCCAGCTCAGCGACCAAAAGTTAAAACCGGACGTTTGCCGAATGTCATTATAGCGATTACCCGTTCCATCGAACTCGGTGAATCGATCAGTGGTAAATCCCAGTGCAACGGTGCGGTCGTGATCGGGGAACGCGAGGGCCCCCCAATGCGTGCTTTGCGCCGTGACCTCAGCCCAGCTGGGCGAAGCCCATTCTAGTAAGGCGGCCACGGACAGTGCGAGATATGCGGAGATCGTTAGTATCAAGAGACGCATCGATCAAGCATCCTGTGCTGAATCGGACGGAGCGGCAACGTATCTATTGAGGAAGTCGACCGGATGGTGTGCCATCGTGCAGTCCGCCCATTCCCATACTCGAATGACGAGGTCTGTGTGCATTGCTCGCGGGCTGGCTGCTCCAAGAAGCGGCGATCGACGGGATTCTCTTCCGGCCTCATCATGCTCTTATGGCTGTTCGACTCTTGACGTGATGTCTAGCAGGATGCTGAAAAAGTCCACCAGTGGCGTTCTCGCGTCGTTCAGAGGCTCAACGAGAGTTGTTCGGAGATCGGAAGCATTGAAGGGGCTCTTCCGTTCGCCAAGACCAATTGTAAGGGCGAACGGCCCCACGAAGTGCGGTCCGCACCTCCTCGCCTCTTCGCTCGCTACGGCCTTGCTGGACGGCCTTTTTGAGCATCCTGATGTTATTCTGGCTTCAGCTCCATACGGAAGATTCCAACCATGCTTTTGGCATCAACTGAGTTTTCCAGCAGCCTGGTAGGCAGCGACAGAAGCCAAAGGTCTATTCAAAATCCTTTTAGACCGAAACGGCTCGGCTTTGTGAAGATAGGGTGTCATCGCCATGATGTTGTTGAACGGTGAACGCGTACGCCCGTCGTTCTCATTCTTGGCCGGCCTCTTTGCGTTGAATTAGGCGAATCGGGGACAGTAGCGTCATCTTTTTCATGGCGGTATCCATCAGAGTCTTCAGTCTGTTGCGCCGCTCGGTCCTGGTCTCGTTTGAATCGTGAGGGGGCATCTGAGGAGAGGATACCGTGATCCAATCGTCAGTCATGCCTGTGTTCAGGGTGGGGTACGATTGTCTTGTGTATCGTCTCGCCAAGACGAACTAGGGACGCCAGAATGCCTCCCAATCCTCTTGCCGAATTTGCAGCGCTCGAAGCACATCGACCGGAAGACCCGTGGACACCTGAGCTTGGGCTTCATACCCCACGATTTGTTTGTGTAAAATGAACGCCATGGCTTTCAAATGCTGAAGGCTCAGCCGAATCGTGGCCACCCGTTCAATTGGTGGAGGAATACCTGGAGCCACTGGATTGGCTCCTGAGACTTGAAAGTTCAGTGTGCATCCAAGCGGCCCAAGGTTGAGCTGAAATTGGTCGGCATAGACATCGGGGATTTCAGCCATACGTCCTCCTTAAAATTGGATTGATTGAGCTGGGCGAGATATTAGCCTCCATCCTAGGATGTTTTCAATGGAGTCAATTCTGTACCAGCATCAGCTGCTTGCAGCCACAGGGGTTCGCCCGTAAAATGCCGCCTGCTTCCTGTTGATCCTGCGAGGGACCGACCATGCGGAGCTATGAACAATCCGGCGTCTCATAATTTCAGTCGCCCAATCCGGTGAACAGTAACGCGTGGCACCTGCTCTATGACATCAAGGACATAGTGGTCTATGCCATCTAAAAAAGAAAAACGCAGCCAGACGAAGGACGTGGCTCAGTCGACAGAATCTCCTCAAGCCGTTGGCACTGCCGAGGATTTTGAGAAACTCGGTGTGTTCTATCTAGGCCGTCCGTACGATCTGGCCGCGAAACAAGCGAAGCCTGGTTGGTTGCTCTACGACTCCAAAGACTTGGTCACTCACGCCGTCTGCGTCGGGATGACCGGCAGCGGGAAGACCGGCCTCTGCATCGGTCTGCTCGAAGAAGCGGCGATCGATGGGATTCCGGCTTTGATCATCGACCCGAAGGGTGATCTCGCCAATCTGATGCTGAATTTTCCGCAACTGCGTGGGGAAGACTTCGCACCATGGGTGAATGAGGACGATGCCCGTAAGAATGGTCTCTCGCCGACAGACTATGCGACCCAACAAGCCGACATGTGGAAGAAGGGCCTGGAGGATTGGGGCCAGAGTCGCGAGCGGATTCAAAAGCTCCGTGATGCAGCCGATGTGGTGGTCTATACACCGGGCAGCAACGCAGGCATTCCCGTCTCTATCCTCAAATCGTTCGCAGCGCCGTCGCAGGAAATTCTGGACGATCCTGAGATGCTGCGCGAGCGGATCGGCACGACGGTGACGAGCCTGTTGGGTTTCATCGGCGTCGAACCCGACCCCATCAAGAGTCGCGAGCACATTCTCCTCTCAACGATTCTCGGCCACACGTGGAAAGCGGGACATGATCTGGATCTGGCCACATTGATCCATCAGATCCAGACGCCGCCAATTGCCAAGATCGGTGTGTTGGACTTGGATTCGTTCTATCCATCGAAGGAACGCTTTGCCCTTGCCATGCAGTTGAATAACTTATTAGCGTCGCCGGGATTTTCTGCCTGGCTGGAAGGTGAGGCGCTCGACGTCGGACAGATGCTCCATTCGCCTGGAGGCAAGCCGCGGCTTGCCATTTTCTCGATCGCGCATCTCAACGATGCGGAACGCATGTTCTTTGTTACCTTGCTGCTGAGCCAAACGCTTGGCTGGATGCGGGCGCAGTCCGGTACGACCAGCCTCCGCGCCATCCTCTATATGGACGAAATCTTCGGCTATTTCCCACCGGTCGCCAATCCGCCGTCAAAGCAGCCTTTGCTCACGTTGCTGAAGCAGGCGCGGGCGTTCGGTCTGGGCGTGGTGTTGGCCACACAGAACCCTGTCGATCTGGACTACAAAGGCTTGGCCAATACCGGCACCTGGTTCATTGGACGTCTGCAAACCGAACGAGACAAGGCGCGGGTATTAGAAGGATTAGAAGGCGCTGCCGCCAGTAGTGGAAAGAGGTTCGATAAGCAAGGGATGAAACAACTTCTGGCCGGCCTGGGCAATCGAGTCTTTCTCTTGAACAATGTGCATGAAGATGCGCCGGAAGTTTTCCAGACACGATGGACGCTCTCATACCTTCGAGGGCCGCTGACGCGGACGCAGATCAAGACGCTCATGGACCCCGTGAAACGTAAAACGTTAGACGTAAAAGGTTCGGTGGAGAGCGAGCAGCCAGGATCTTCGGTCGCCATGGCCCACCTTTCACCCCTCACGTCTCACGCCTCACGTCCGATGCTCCCCCCCGATGTGCCGCAGCATTTTATCCCTGTCCGAGGGAGCCAACCGAGCGGCAGCGCATTGATCTACCAACCGATGTTACTCGGTGCCGCGCAGGTGCGGGTCTCAGACAACAAGGCCGGCGTCGATGTAACTCAGGATGTGACCGTGCTTGCGCCCATCTCGGATGGTGCCGTGGCGCTGGACTGGGATCATGCCATGGAAGCGGGCTTGGCCGTGGCTGATCTGGAGTCAGCCCCATCAGACAATGCGCAGTTCGGCGCAGTTCCCAGTGCGGCAAGCAAAGCAAAAAGCTATGAGACGTGGAACAAGGATTTTTCAGGTTGGTTGTTCAGAAATCAGAAAGTCGCGCTCTTCAAGAGCCCCAGCACAAAAGAGGTCTCCATGCCTGGCGAATCCGAGAGGGACTTCCGTGTGCGACTGCAACAATCCGGTCGTGAAGCCAGGGACAAACAATCGGACAGCCTGCGTTACAAGTACGCACCGAAGATTTCCGCGCTGCAAGACCGGATCAGGCGCGCAGGACAAATGGTCGAGCGGCAACAAGCGGAATCTCGTTCGAGTCAAATGCAAGCGGCGATTTCTGTGGGTGCCTCAATTCTAGGGGCGTTTCTCGGAAGAAAAACTGTCAGCGCGTCGAACATCGGCCGAGCGACCACGGCAATTCGTGGAGCGGGACGCGCGATCAAAGAATCGAAGGATGTGGGGCAAGCGGAAGAAAATGTCTCGGCGTTGCAGCAACAATTGGCCGACCTCGAATCCCAGTTTAAGACGGAGACCGATGCCCTGGTTGCCGCGACCGATCCCCTCAACGAGAAACTCGAATCCGTCTCTCTCAAACCCACCAAAGCCAACATCGCGGTGAAACTTGTCGCCCTCGCCTGGGCACCTCATTGGCAGGATGGGAAAGGTGCCTGACGCCGGCCGGGTAATAGATCATGGACCTCGTGGTTATCCACTGACGCAGCAGCGATCTGAACTGATGCGATGCCGGCACTCTCGTTTCAGTGCTTGCGATCTTTCTGCATGATTTTATCGGTCCACGCGAGGAGGATCGCTGAGCCGAGGAAGGTCATGTGGATAAAGATCTTCCACTTGATGTGTTCGGGGTCTTCATGCTCCATATTGACGAACGATTTGAGCAGATGAATGCTGGAGATCCCGATCAGGGAGGCAGCGAGCTTGATCTTAATGGTGCCGGGATCGATGTGGGTCAGCCATTCCGGTCGATCGGGATGCCCCTTTAAATCCAATTTGCTTACGAAGGTGGCGTAGCCGCCGATAATCACCATCGTGAGCAAGTTCGCCACCATCGTGACGTCGATCAAGCCCAGAACACCCAACATAAAGACGGTTTCCTGTTGCTGGTTGAGGTGCCAGATCATCTCCCACAATTCGACGAGAAATTTGTACGCGTACAGCAGCTCAGCGACGATGAGGCCGCCATAGAGTGGGGCTTGAATCCACCGGCTGGCGAACACGGCAACTTCAAACAGGTGCTCAACACGGTTGGCGGGAGCGAGGGGGCGCTTCACTGCGGCGGGTTCTGAAGAATTGGAATGACTCACGGCGCGCTATCCTAGTCGTCACCAGGGAGAGCTGTCAATTCGAACGACAGCGCTGAACTCATGAGCGACATGGCGGCGACCGCGGAGAAACGTAGATCAATCAGCGAGTATCGGAATGGGGAGGCCCAATGCTTCAGTCCTAGTAGGAGGTACACACAGAAGGTGGAGGGTCTGGATGATCTTGTGACCCTCCGTGGCCTTCTCTAAAAAGAAATTGGCCCCTGCGAGAGAGCAGTCGGCCTGATCATCGTGCGAGGGGTTGTCCGTGACGATGATGATGGTCGGCGGGATCATCAATCGCTTGATCTGTCGGAGGACGTCGATGCCACGGCCATCCTGGAGCGACGTGTTCAGAATGGCGATATCCGGCTTGCGATTCAGAATCATCGCGGTGGTTTCTAGCGCGCCCGACGATTCTCCCACCACGTGCAAGCCGGTGATTTTCTCAAGTCGCCTCTTCAGGTTTTCTCGAAAACGGACATCTGTATCGGCAAGGACGATGGTCATAGAATCTCTTCTATCGGCACGAATATTTCGTATCACGAATAATTTTTAAGCCCGATCAAAGGGAAAGGCAATCAGCTGAATGCGTACACACCGTAGGACAACTCTGACGCCGCACTGGTCGTGACGTCGGTGTGAATGGTTCAAGCCGCCTCCCCTCTTCCCTGTACCCCACAGACTCTGTATGCACGGGTGAGTCATCATGGTGGTTATTCAACTAAACGATGGTCGAGGGCGTAGCGGATCAATTCGGCGGTGGTCGTGAGTTGTAGTTTGTCCTGGAGACGGGCTCGATAGGTGCTGACGGTCTTGACGCTAAGCTTGAGGGACAGTGCGATATTCCTGACGGACTGGCCCTGGGCTAACAAGACAAGGACTTCGAATTCTCGCTCGGATAATGTGTGATGGCTGGGGAGGGTGGAATTCTTATTCAGGCTGCCGGCCATACTCTCTCCGAGAGAGTCGGTGACATACCTCCGGCCGGTCAGGACTTGCTTGACTGCCTTGGCCAGCTCTTCTGGTGCAGTCTGTTTGGTGAGATAAGCCATCGCCCCCGCACGGAAGGCACGAACCGCGTATTGTTGCTCGGGGTGCAGGCTCAGCACCAGCAGTGGGAGTCTGGGCGCGAGGCTGTGTAACTCGCACAGTAGCTCCAACCCATTCTGATCAGGAAGACTGATGTCCACGATCGCCAGATCCCACGGCTCCTGCTGGACTGCAACAATCCCCTTCTGGCTGGTATCGGCTTCTCCCACTTCGACGTCAGGGAAGATCTCACCAAGGATTTGTTTCACGCCACGGCGGACGACCTCGTGGTCGTCGATGACAAGAACTTTCATCAGCTGCGTTGCATTCATGAAATGGCGCACTCCGCAATCGGCACGGAAACGCAAGCCGTGGTTCCGACACTGCACGTGCCTATAATATGAAAGTGGCCGCCTAAGAGGGAGGCTCGTTCCTTCATGCCTCGAAGCCCAAATGAATGAGGCGTGGTCATCCTCTCTGGGGTGATGCCCTTCCCATTGTCAGTTACTTCTAAGGTCACCCTGGGGCCGTCCTGGTACAGCCGCATGTGCACCTGTGAAGCGGCCGCGTGACGCATCACATTCGTCAGCAATTCCTGCGCGATTCGAAACACCGCGATCGACACTTCGGAGGACAGCGTGGCGAATGACACCTCCAGCTCCGCAGTGAACGTGCACCGCGTGCCCGTGCGATGTTGGAACGTTGTGGCGAGACATTCCAACGCCGGGACCAGCCCGAGATCGTCCAGCATCGCGGGGCGCAGGGCCGCCGCTGTCGTGCGAATCGATTCCAACAGTGCATCGACTGATCCCGACATGGACTGGACTTTGTTCAGCAAATTTTTAACGCCGGTTGGATGAGGAAATTGCGTGAGTGTCCTGCCACACCATGCCAGATCGAATTTCAAGCCGGTCAAGGCCTGTCCGAATTCGTCGTGCAACTCCCGTGCAATTCTGCGCCGTTCCTCTTCTACGGCTTTCTGCGCCTGGCGAGTGTCGCTACGTACTCGGGCATGGGCCAACCGGAGTTCTTCTTCCACCTGGGTATCCGGGACAACGGCAGTCCCGATGGCCATGAGGCCGATCAGGTTCCCCTGAGTCCCCAGCACCCGCGTTATATTCCAGGAGAGCATCGGCTCTGAGCCGGTGCGTGTACGGAGCGGGAGTTCGAGCCCCCTCACCTCACTCCCTTCGGTCACTCGTCTGAGCTCGGCCAGGAACGACTCACGCGCCTTCAACGGAAGACACAGTTCCACATAGCTACGACCCAGGGCTTGGCTGGCCGTCCAGCGGGAGACTGTTTCAGCCGCGCGATTCCATCCCAGAATGATGGATTCGGCCGAGAGAAGCAGGATCGCGCTGCTGGAGGCCTCCAGTAGTGCATGGTAGCAATGATCCATCAGCCCCCCTGGGTGGGGGGTCGGCTTCTGAAAACGTATGGTCTTGATCCCAGTGTTCTTGCGCACGCCTCGACTGAGCGCGCGAGACGATGCGGCTGTGACAAGACGAGTGCGTGCGTGTTTCATACCGTTGTGAGCATCGGTTCAAGATACACGTCCACGGTGATGCAGGTGCCTTCCCCCACCGTAGATTGGATGTCCAGGCGACCACCGATCTTCCGAACGCGATGCTCCATCTGCGCGAACCCAATGCCTTTCGCGCATTCGTGTTCGACATCGAATCCTGTTCCGTTGTCGCGAATGCTCAGTCGTACTCGTTGGCCGATATGCCGAAGGGCGATCACGATGCCTGTGGCCTGGGCATGACGCGCGCAATTACTCAAAGCCTCCCTGGTGATCGTGACGAGTTCACGCGCTTCTTCGCCAGTCAGAATCTCCTCTGCCGCCGGATCCACTTTCAAACGAATCCGTACCTCACTCACTCGCTCAAAGGTCTGGGAGAGGGCCTGTAACTCGGAGACCAGTCTAAAAGGATCAACGTTGTCGGATTCCATAGTCAGAATCATACGTCGAATTTCCTGGATGAGCTTGTTCAGTTGGTCGGTGGCTTGACCTTGGAAAAACGGCACAGATTCTGGCGCATCCTTTTCTAATCTAGGGGTCTGCGCAAGGGTCAACCCAATCGCATAGAGCGCTTGCAGCACAGAATCGTGTAATTCTCGTCCAATGCGAGTCCGCTCGTGAAGCAGAGCGCTCAATCGTTGCTCCGATACATTCAGAAGAGAGGCAAAGTTGCCTCCGGCCTGTTCAATCTGTAGGCAAGTCAACGACCTGGGTGGGTCGGAGGAAAACCCTTGCGCGCGAGACGCACACTGTTGCGTCAGCTTGCTAGAGGATTGCCGAAGCCCGTCGATAATCTGGAACCCCTGCCGAACTTTCCTCATTCGGAACACCCTTTCCAATTGATGTGACGTGCACATCTTCAGAATCTTTCTCCGCACGGACTCCGTAGCGTTTAAGTTCGCTACTACTACGCGTTTGTCACTTATTAGTCACCTGGCGGATCCGCCAGGTGACCAATGTGTTCAAATTTGAAACTCTACTCGTCGGTGTAAGTAGTATTTAGTAACCCTAAAGATGGGGGAGAGGTCATGGTCAATGAAGAAATCAGACAGGAATCCAGACAGATTGCCTTCAATGAAGGGAAGATTCTGGTCAAGGAGATCCAAAGCGAGGAGGAATTACGGCAGGCCTATCATCTTCGACATAGAGTCTTTGCTGAGAATCTCAGGTGGGTGCCGGAAAGGAGCGACCAACTTGAGTCTGATGCCTACGATGCATGGAGTACCTCGATCGGTCTTTTCTCTAATCGACAACTGTTGGGAATGGTACGGATGACGCCTGCTCCGTTTCCATTTATGCTGGAAAGCGAGTTCAGCGGATGCTTGGTCGGGTCACATCGCGTTCGCAAGGAGCTCGATACTGCCGAGATAACCCGATTGGCCGTGGACCCAACAATTAACGATCGAGGTCTTTCTGCAAAGTTGATGCGCACTATTTTCAAAGGTATGTATCATTGGACTCGCGCGAATAATATTCGATACACCTACTTGGTCGTGGAAAGTAGACTTCTGCGTGTGG
>JBBRRK010000141.1:0-10869 GCA_038200765.1 Nitrospirales bacterium | reverse complement strand
GAAGATCAAAAACCACGTTCGAGATGTGAGGAGCGATCTCACATCACTGAAGGAGGCCTGATCATGACCCGTCTGCGTGTGCTCTTTACAGTATTCCTTCTGCTGGCCGTTGTCGGAGCCGCTGGTTTCATCCCGCTTAGTTCAAGCCCTGTCGCTGCTGCTACTGAGAAAGCCAAGCAAGCGGACCTCCTCGACATCAACACAGCGACCGCTGAGCAACTCAAGGCCTTCCCAGGTATTGGGGATGCCTACTCAGAGAAGATCATCAAGGGGCGTCCGTATCAGCGGAAGGATGAGTTGATGCAGAAGAAGATTCTTCCGCGAGCCACCTACGAGGGGATCAAGTACAAGATTGTGGCGAAGCAGAAGTGAGCCTCAAGCTTCCCATCAGCCTTCTGCATGGGGTGTGAGAATACATCAATATCGATAGGTATGTGTGGGCATCAAAATTCCTCTTCCATCGATGACAATGAATACCAACGCGACAGCACACCCATATCCTATCCAAATTGGCTTGCAAACTGAGGAGTTTTTGCAAGCCACTGTTTTTCTTGTGATCTTTGCAGACACGGCTGCTGGTCAACGAGTCAGACAGGCCGGAGCGATTCAAGAAATCGAGACCGAACTTGTAGCGAACGGGCTTGATCTCAAATCAATGAGCGATGGTTGGACCTTCCTCACCAAATACAAAGTGCTCTTCTCGGAGTTCGCTGTTCAAAATGCACCTATCACGATGAGGAATCATTGGGACTGGTATATTCGCAAACTGGCACGATTCGTAGAATTTGCAAGAATCACCTGTGAAGGGCCTCCCTTGAGCAAGGACATAGGAAAGCTAGGGAAGAAGGAGATGGCACTTGCCGCCCAGCTTGACGTTTTGCGAAACGCTACCGGATTACCGTTAGTCATTGATGCTAACGTCATGGAAGCCGCTCAAGAGATGTCACTGGTCAGAAATCTTGGACTTCACAATCGCTGGGAGGTTGACGAAGTCTATATCAAGAACTCCCCCCATCCAGGGAATTGGGAAGCGGGTGAAGTTCGTTTGGTCCACGCCTCGGAACTCGCCCCATGGCGACACGCGTTGAGTCAACTTCTCATCGGTACCTGGTCTCCAATAGCTCAACTCTACGTGAATGCACCGATCTATCCTACATAAGCACATTGCGAGAGCGACTGCATTTATCTCTGTCGCAGTATTCTCGATCACATATACGATGCTGCTTCATCCCGCGCATGGCGAGGCAGGGGGGGTTCTCCGGCTCTGTCATTCGCATCCTCGATGGCGACACCATTGAAGTCCTGCACAACCAACACCCCGAACGTATACGACTCAGCGGGATTGACTGCCCTGAGGGAGAACAAAGGGGTCGGGAGTCTTTGTTGTAAATGATTGCAAAGTGGCCGCCTCTGAAGCGAATCACAGGATACGTTGGACATCCCACGGCCGGAGAAGTCGGCAGCGGCGTAGGCAGTTGGGCTCAACGCGAGCACAGTAGATCAGCCAGAGGAGCGTTTGTGTCCAGGAGGACCGTCTGGAAAAAACAACGTGTAGGCTCACTGTCTTGACTGGGATAGCTGATCCAGCATCTTCCTAAGCTTGAGATTCTTGGAGCATCACTGCACCGTCCGCCAACATGGGCTCCATACTCGTGTCAGGCATGCAGTGACTCCCTTACAGTCCCACCACAAATCGCCCATTCGCCGTGACCTGCGTGGCCGGTCCGCTCCCATCGGCTGGCACGCACCAGAGCGCCCCGCTGCGATCAAAGCAAGCAAAGTCGTCCGCCGCACCGCTAAACCAATCAGACCCATTGGTCGTCAACTGCACCAACCCCCCGCCATCCGCCTGGAGGCTCCACAAGCCCGTGGGGCGTCGAAGGAGAATGCGATCTGCCACAATGGCCGAGACAAATTCGTTGTTGGGATTCAGGTCGAGCAGGGGTGTTTCCTTCCCGCCGCCTACGGGCACACCCACAAGGTTGTCCGGCGTCCCTCCACTACGGCTGCGCCGAATGATCATCTGCGAGCCGATCGCCCCCTGGACATAATTAATCTCAGGCGTCGAGGTCAAGGCGATCCGCCCTTGCCCATTACCCTGCACGCTCATCACGTCACAGTGGTCGAACGTAATGTCGAAGTTCGGGAGTTGCCTCGGCACACACTGCTGATACACCACCCGTGACCCGACGACGACGCCAAAGATTTCCATGTCAGGCCCCGACCCTAACTTGGCCACAGGACCCCCCACGACCGGCACCGCGAACAATTTGGGGGTGCCCTCTGCCGATACGGGCGACGAGGGGGACTGCACCGTCGCATAGATTGCGGCATTCCCAACAACACCCCGTATGCCCAACAAAGATGTAAAGGTCTCGTTGTTCAGGTGTGGGAACGGCGGGAAGACGGTCAGTTGTTGGAGATCGCTCCCGTCTGGCAGCACGCTGAAATAATTGCCCGCGAATTCGAGCACGGCCCGGCCCATGATCTGTCGTTCATAGTTGGGCGATTGCCACAGCTCGCCTGATCCCACGGCAGCGGAGAGGGTACGTGGGGCGGTACCATTTACGAGGATACTTGCCAATGACGGAGGCGGCGGAGAGTATTCCGGACCCGTCCGATCGGTATACAGCACCCATGAGCCGATCACGTCCACGAGGTACAACCACTGCGGGACCGCACTGCGTAGTACAAGATGCCGGTCCGTGCCATCGGTCCGGACCACCCACGTATCACGAGGAACGTTGCCAATGTTGCTCGTGTTTTGTGGCACTTCATAGGCGACCGTCACCCCAGAGACAACCACATTCTCAATCATCGCTGGTTCCTCGGCTAGCGTGACTTGCCCGCTGCCATCCGTCTCGCTCCGCATCAGACTCGTGCCGTGCACCCACAACACGGACGCCTGGGCGGGTGGCGGGGCTACGCCGGATACTGCTGTCGGTGACTCCGATCCCTCTCCGCTACAACCCACCACAAGAAGTGGGAGGATGATCCACGCGAGGTGGTGCGTCATCGCCCAGCCAGGAAACACAAATTGCTTCTCGGTTGGATCGGGCATTTGCAGCCGCAATAAACCTTTTTTTACTTTGGGATACCTATCCATGGAAGCCTCCACGGTTAAGCTGAACCCAAGCCTATTCCTCTAAGTAAATAAGCACAAGTGCCCCCCCTACGGAAGAGGTATGAAGAAGTACATATCTCCGTTGAAATCACCTAATTCTGCTTCGCCACGATCTTGCACTTAATCTACTCGTAAGTGGCCTCCTAGTTAGTGCGTCGTTCCCTTCGCCACCCGCTGCCCCATCTCAATAATTCGCCCCAACCGCTCTAGCAGGTTTTGCGACTGATGCGAATTCAGCCCATGCATGTTCAGCAACTCCAGCATGTCGTCGATGATCGGCACACAAGACCTCGCGGGTGAACGCGTTCCTCGCCCAGTACCCGAGGGTGCATCTGCACTTCACCCCGACGTACTCCTCCTGGCTCAACCAGGTCGAACTGTGGTTTGCCAAGATCGAACGCGACGTCATCGCCCGAGGCGTCTGTACCTCGGTGCCCGATCTCAAACGAAAGCTCATGGGCGATATCCGGCACTACAATACCCAACCAAAGCCCGTGAAGTGGAAGTACTTCGATGCATCCCGACGAATTACTCCCGAATCAATTGTTACAGTCCGCTAGTCTCCAACCTGTCAGACAAGTAGCCTCTGTGCCCCTTGCCCCTTTCCTCTCGCCTTCGCTATACTCTATGGATGAGTATTAGAAACGCTGCCGGGGACTGGGAGCCGATGCTGTTGGGGATTGAGCCCCGGAACTGCACGGTCTGCAAGGAAGCGCTCTACCGCAATAAGACGTTTCTCAGCGGCGGCTGGTCTCGTTGCGCCTTGTGCGAGGAGTTTGTCCATTACAACTGCTTGGCCAACGGCAAAGTCTCGTTTCTGAAAGCCCGCCCCCGTGTGTGTAAGACCTGCCGTACGGCCCAAGAGGGCGGTCCTATCTCTCCGCCGAAGGCAGCGATTCCGGTGGCCGTCGAGTCGTGAGTCTCCACACACAATCAAGCCCCGTAGAAGCCCGTCCGGGCTGGCGGCTTACCATTTTTTCCGACTCAGTCCGGTTCATTCTGGCGCCGCTCATTCTCCTTTTCAGCGGATTTTTCACAGCAAACTTTCTCCTCAGCGGTTCCTATACCTGGCCACGGACGAGTCAGACGGTGGCGCTGACGCTTACGGTATTGATCCTCTCCTATGAATTCGTCTACAAGGAGCAACGGTCGCGTCATCTCAGGCCGGATCGTGCGTGGTCGGCTGTGCTCTATTCCTGCCTGCTCCCCTACGTCATGGGCTTATTGGTGATGGTGGCTCTGTGGGCGCTGTAGCCTCGCGGGTGCTGAAAAAGTCAGCCAGCGTTATGGGACGGTGATGATTCAGGTTGCGGCTGAGAAGAAAAAGTCGGGACTGTGCTCAACCTGAACCTTGACTTCAGTCTGCGTCAGTGCGAGGAGAATCGATGGCAGAAATTATCCGTAGCGGAGCCTTTCTCCAACAATGTTGGTCGGTGCATCCGCTCTGTCTGACGGTCAAACGCGTCGAGCCGGAGCGTATCGTGGTGCTGACCTGCAGTTCCTGCCGCATGGTGCATCGGGTGACCACCGGCACGATCACCAAATACGTATCGACGGGGGATTCCTCCTTGCCTGAACCGGATCCTGCGCAGCCGGATGGGCTCATAGCGCTCAAGACCTGTATGGGCACCCATGCTCCCGACCTGTCGGTTCGGGAGATGGATGTATTTCAAGATGCGGTGTGGGTCCGTTGTGCGAAATGTCGGGCGCAATACGACCTGATGGTCTCCCAGTTCGAAACACATCAGAAATAGCCAGCGCGCCCCACAGAGGATGCTCAAGGCCGTCCAGCGCGGCCGCAGCGAGCGAAGAGGCGAGGAGGTACTAACCGCACTTCGTGTGGGCCATTCGCCCTTGTAATGGGTCTTGGCGAACGGAAAAGCCCCTCAGTGATTCCGACTTCCGAGCCTCGTTGAGCTTCTGAGCGATGCGAGAACAACGCATGCGAATAGGCGCGCCTCGGCGCGCCAGGGTCGGGAGGGTGAGAAGGGCATTTTTTTCAGCATCCTACTAGCCGATTGATGACCATGCCATCACAATTTTCTGATGAAGAAGCGGCCTTGATGGCCGATCAGCATTTCTTTCTGGCCAAGGCGCAGATCATGGACAAGGTGCGCCGCTTGCTTACGGCCACGCATGTCTTATTGAAAGAGGAGGTTGGGTCGGCCGTTCTCGCAACCCCGCCGGACTTCAATCCCGCCAACTATCAATTTGTGAAGGGAGAGCATCTCGAATTCCTTCCTTACCAATATCTGGACTTTCCGAAACACTTTCACAACTCGAACGCCTTTGCCTTTCGGACGCTCTTCTGGTGGGGGCACCACGTCGTGTGCGCCTTGATCTTGGAGGGGGAAGGGATCAAGCAGCACAAAGCACGGATCGTGGACCGGTTTCATCAGCTCGCCGAACAGGGGCTGGAACTGTCGTTGGCGCCAACGTTGTGGGAATGGAAGCGTGGCGAGGGGTATACCTTGCCGATCACCCACGATCGCAAGGCACAGATCGCCGCCGTGTTGGCCGAACGGTCTTTTGTGAAGATTGTCCGATTCTTGCCGTGTACCGATCCGCGGATTCAGTCGGGTCAAATACCGGAATTCAGCCGCGAGACTTTTCGCGCCATTCTCCCGATCATCACCCGCTAACAGACTACGGGAAACTATTGTGACATCACAGAAGCATAGTCCTACAGGATGCTCAAAAAGTCCGCCCAGCAAGGCCGCAGCCGATGAACGCACCGGAGCCGTAGCATTTTTCACCCGCCCATCCCACGCCGCCAAGACAGCCTGTTCTCCGAGTGGGCGACGTTGAGGATGCGTTCAAGGCGAGAACGCAGCTGGCGGGATTTTTCAGCATCCTGTTCCGTCGGTATTTGTCTCTGATCAACAACTTGGGTACACTGGGCCAGCGTCAACGGTGGGGCGGCCAATTGCAAGGAGGATGACATTGTGAAACAGGCGAGGGAGCGGCTGGGCATCAGTCTCCTACTTACGGCATGTCTGCTGATAGGAGCAGGGTGCAGAGGCACCGGGGCAACATTCTACATGGATCTTCAGCAGAAACATGCGGCGGCGCAATTCACAGAGCCGGAACCAGTCAGGATCGTCATTGAGCCTTTCGAGGATCGTCGATCGGAGAAGGGTCGGCTCGGTCTGCGAACCCATTTGTGGGGCGGGGTGACCTACTTCAATGTGGTGGGGGGGCGACCAGGAGACGTGATTGCCCAGACGCTCGCAGATCGTCTAAAAACACGCGGATGGGAAGATCGGACCTGGTCTGTGCAGATGGCTTCCAGCGGGGCCGTGACGAATCTGAACGATGCGGATATCGTCATCAGCGGGCAGTTGCTCGATTTTTCCGTCAACGCCAAGAGTCGGCTCTTCTCAACGGTGGTGACCACAAGCAGCAAACTGGTCATCGCCGCAAGAAACATCGGCGACCAGAGCTCGATGACCAGAAATATCGAGAGCGCGCAACGTGAAACCCTGTTCTGGTTTAGCGAAGACGATGTGCAACAGCTACTGGCGGCAACCCTGAAGGACAGTATCGATCGGTACCTGGCCGATACGACGATCGACCACAAGGCGTTGAAACCGATACGTTGATGGGCCGAGGGAAGAGATGACCCACCGTGCGTGAACGACGTTGGGAAACGACGACCCCGCTGACCTTTGGTCAGGTGCTCGCCGTGGGCGAACGACTGGCTGCGTTGGGGCTGAAACCGGCGGTGCCTGCAAGGGACATCATTTGTTACGTCGAAGAGTGGACGGTCGACTCTCCTGAGGATTTCAACCAGCTGGACGCGTGGTCTACGGAAGATGTGACCCTGATCCACGTCCGAGAGGATTGGCGAGGCGATTTTTTCCTCCTGGCCGGGACCTACCACACGGTCTACCAACGCTATCAGGATGTGGGCACCTACTGCTCGATCAGCCATCCCTGGCGCATTCGCGACCCGTTACGGCTGCACGACCCCCGCAGCATGCTCTGGCTTGGATTTCGCCACGCTCATTCGTTTATTCGTGTCCGGCTCCACACGAACGAGGTCATCACTCCCGGCGAGACGCGGGGCGATGCCGAGCGGGGGCAGTGGCTGGAGGAACGGCGTACGGCGTTTCTCGAAGCCATCACACTGTTGGAGCTTCCCATCGAGACCTTGATTGAGAAGCAGCAGTTGGTATTGCGTCCAGCTGATCCCTCCGCGGCTTTTTTCTGCTCCTGGCCTGATGCCTTTGGGCCCTGTCAGTTTGAATACAACACGGCAGACGCCTACGAGTTCCTTGTGCCGGCCAGTAAATTGGCCGCAACCTCTGCGCCGCAACCAGCCAGCGTCAAAGCCTATCTGACGGGCTTCTCAGAGGACGCGCTCGGTGACTTTCAAGCGATTGAACCCACGGCCCGCTCCGTCTATCGCTGTTCAGTACATTGCCCGCTTGACGACCTGCCGGAGATTCAAGCTGCGATCGATCCTGACGGCCGTCTCTACAGCACGCTCTGTGAATTTCAAACACAAGATCTACTTCCAGAAGGAACGGATGCCTCTGCCATTATCGGGATCGTGGGCAACGAGAGGGGATTTTACATCGAGGCCCGTCTGAACCGAGCACCACTGAACGACCATCTGATGGCCCCCTGGTTGGAACGGGTCATTGGGTATCCAGTGGTGTATGCGCCGCTCCCTCCCTTCGTCTAGCAGACGGCTGAAAGCTCCGCCCGCCACCGCGGTCTTCGCAAAACCGATTTTTGATTGAACAACCAGGGAGGATTCCGCACAGTGGGGGCATGCGTCCCTTGGCCAAGGTTCAGTCGGTTCTTGCCAAGCCGTTCATGCCGGCGGTCTTTTTTACTTCTGGTGTGGGGTATGACACCTTCACGCTCACGCGCATCGACCGCCTCATAGATAATCTGATCCTGCTCCTCTATCTCGTGGCCCTGGGTTTTCTCATCGTGCTGACCGGTCGCCTCGGCACGGCGGCGGCAGAGCTGGCTGAGATCGAACCACAAGGCTCAGTCTTCGCTAGAGTCTTGAAAAAGGCCAGGCCCTACTATCCGATGGCGATGCAATTTCTTCTGGGCGGACTATTCAGCGCCTATGCCGTGTTCTATTTCCGAAGCGCCACGCTCACCAGCGCGGCGATATTTTTCGCGTTGTTGGTCGTGTTGCTGGTCGGCAATGAATTTCTACGTGATCGGCTCTCCAGCCTACGCCTCCTCGTGAGCCTCTATGCGCTGGTGTGCTTCGCCTTTTTCACGTTCTTTCTTCCGGTCATGACCGGGCTCATGAATACGGCGACCTTCCTGATCGGAGCCGGCCTGAGCGCGGCCGTCACCTTTCGTGTGGTCCAGTTGATCTATCGCAACAATCCGGACCGTTCGAGGCGCGAGGCGATCGGGGTCACGGCCCCTGCCTTCACGCTGATTGGTCTACTCGTCGCGTTTTATTTCCTGAACTGGATCCCACCCGTGCCGCTCTCGATGAAGTTCGGTGGGATCTACCATGAAGTGAAGAAGGCAGGCGAACGGTTCGAACTCTCGTTCGAGAAGGAGTGGTACCAAGTCTGGAAACGGTCGGACAGCACCTTCCCGGCCAACGAGCCAATCTATTGTTTCACGGCGGTCTTTGCCCCGGTCGATCTGAGTACGACCATCTATCATCACTGGTATTTCCGTCCGAACAGCGACAAACCCTTCACTCATGCCGACAGGATTCCCATCAAGATTTCTGGCGGCCGCGAAGGTGGCTATCGGGCCTACACGTTTAAGCAGCGGCTCGACCCAGGGGATTGGCGTGTGGATGTGGAGACCGAAGACGGGCGCATTGTTGGACGAGTCTCGGTCCACGTGGATGAGCAGGGAGGCGTTCAGCCATCGCTCAGGACGGTCTTGTACTAATGAAGCGAATGAGCGGGCTCAAGTTACTTGATCAGCGAGAAGGCACGGGAACGCCCGCCAAGAAAGGCGACCGTGTCGTCTACAACACCAGGATTTTCCTGAACCAAGGCGAAGAAGTGTCGCTCAACGATATGAAGGCAAAACAGCTCCCCAAAGACATGGTACGAGTTGAGGCAGGATCCACATTCATCGATCACCGCATCGCGCTTGGGCGCCGCGAGGCGATGGCCGGTGTCGAGCATGCGCTCATGGGTATGAAAGTCGGCGGCTATCGAAAAGTTCGCATCAGCCCTCATCTGGCCTACCGAGATAAAGGCATCCCGGATCTTGTTCCTCCTGATTCAGTGCTGGCAGTGGAGATATGGCTACGCGATGTAGCTGGATAGAACTGACTTAGAATTATCCCATGGATAATAAGAAGAATCGGCTAGGGTAGGTAGGAACACTTGTTTCAAGTGTTCTACTCGTTTTTCTCGTGCCCGTGGTTCCTTTCATCCTCGCCAGGTACTTTCTACATCGGCGCTTCCTTCTTCTTGTTATATGGCTACGATGGTGTATGCGTGGCCGTCGAGTACTCTTTGTCTACTCCAACAGCCCTGTTTTGCAGGATTATATTGAACGGAGAATACTTCCGAGGTTGCCGGAAAACTCCATCGTTATGAACTGGTCTGATCGAGAGAAGTGGGATCGATTTACTCTCCCTACGCAAGCGTTCTCTTGTTGGGGCAGCGATAAAAAATTTAACCCACTCGGAGTAGTTTTTCGGCCCTTCCCCATACCTCTCGCATTCAGATTTTGAGCGCCATTCATACAGTATAAGCCTGGAAAGCCAGAAGCACTTATCAAGCTGTAGCGCGAGATGTTTGAGTCCATGCGCTAGCAATTGTTGAGGTATATATGCGGCTACGCCCCTGCCCTTGAGATCTAACTGCCTATCGGCCCTCGCGCCCGGCATTCCACTCCGCCATTTCGCTGGCGGGGTTAAATGGGAAGCAGATTGCAAGGCGACGGCAAGTTCGCTAGACTCTCACCATGGCGACAGTCACGCACCCTCACATCGTGACCGATCCAACCGTCTGCGGGGGGAGCCCCCGAATCGATGGCACTCGCATCACGGTCAGAACGGTCGTCATTGCCACGTTATTACACGGACAGACCCCTGAGCAACTCCTTCAGCACTATCCTCACCTCTCCCTTGCGTCGATTCATGACGCGTTCTCTTACTATTACGATCATCGTGAAGCGATGGACCGAGAAATGATGAATCTCGACTCTTGTTTGCCACACAGCAAAACCGGATCATCCTTACGCATGATACGAGAGATTTCCTGTGCCTGGCTTCAATGTGGGCAGCATCGGGCCGGAGCCACGCCGGGATTCTCCTCGTTCACCAGATGGCGCTGCCGGTCCTCCTACTTCGATTCCGAGCGTTTCAAATCCGCCATCAGAAGACCGAATTCGTCAACCAAGTGCGGTGGCTCCCTCCGCCACTTGAGGAGAAATGAGCAGAACGAAGTTAGATCCATGCCCCTCTAGTCCCAACTGCGTGTCCACCCAGGCTCAAGATGCCGGCCATGCCATTCCTGCCTTTCGCTATCGCAAGTCTCGGGTTGAGGCGAAGGAGGCGTTGAAGGAAGTCATCCGTTCCTTGCCACGCACGAAGCTTGTCGAAGAAGACGAGGCCTACCTGCAGTACGAGTTCACCAGCCTGTTGTTGCGCTTCGTCGACGATGTCGAATTTCTGTTCGACGATGACACCAAAACTATCCACTTCCGCTCCGCCTCCCGTACTGGCTATGGCGATCTGGGCGTCAATCGTGCGCGCATGGAACAGATACGTGCCCTCATTGAGCAAC
>JBBRRK010000140.1:0-10947 GCA_038200765.1 Nitrospirales bacterium | reverse complement strand
CCGCAGATGTTCGATCAGCGATTGCGACCGATACTGCACAAGCACATACATGGCCATAATCCCGGAATTCAGAAAGTTGCTCAAGACGAAGTCCACAATGCGATACTTTCCACCGAATGGCACAGCCGGCTTGCTCCGTTGCTCAGTGAGCGGCATCAGCCGTTCGCCCTTTCCTCCGGCCATAATAATGGCCAGCACGCGATGTTCTCGTAAGCCCGTTCTCACCTTATGGCTCCTTCACACATACTGTTGTGACAATTTCTTTCCGCTTACAACCGCTTTCTCGAACGAGCTGACGGGACGGTCTTTCAGACAGGCCGCAGTCGGTTCTCGACCCGCTTCCAATCGATCACGTTGAAGAACGCCTCCACATATTCGCTGCGCTTCAGGCCGTAGTCGGGAAGGAACGCGTGCTCAAATACGTCCATGACCAGCAAGGGTAGGGTGTCCACCAACAAACCGGTATCGTGCTCGCCCAACCATGCATTGAACAGTCGCCCGGTCTGCACATCGAACACCAGGATAACCCAGCCGATGCCTCGCATCCCTCCGGTCCCTTTAAAGCCCTGCTCCCAGAGATCGTATCGACCGAAGTCTTCTTCGATTTTTTTATAGAGCTGCGACTGGTGATCCAACGCCGTGGCAGTCGGTGTCAGATTCTCGAAGTAATACTCGTGCAGCCGCATACCGTTGAACTCCCAGGCAAACCGCCGCTTCATTTCCGCCCATTCAATCGTGCCGCTTTTCCCGACTGTCAACCACTCGCGCATCATCTCCGCAAGCAGGTTGGTGTTTTTTACGTATCACTGATAAAGCGCCATGTGCGTTTGCATTGACTGTTCGCTGAATCCCGGGAGCCGATTGAGATGGTCGAATGTTCTGGTGTTGTATTCTTTTTTCATGACGCCCTTCTTCAATAGAAACGCGGCTAATTGAGTCGTGCGCTTTACATATCCCTGATAGAACACACAACCGTTCTTCATCGACGACTCATGGGGGTGGTCTCCCGCCGATCCATGTCTCAGTATCTTATGGGGACCCATTGCCGGGTTTCAACAGAGCCTTGATGCTTCGATCGAGCACCCGCACAAAGTAATCGCGCCTGCCCTTGACCACCTCGCGCCCTTCAAACAGCACATGGTAGGTCAGGAGTCCCGATGTATAGGCGACGAGCGCCGTCGCTACGTCGCGCGCGTCGGCCACCCCACGACTTCCTATAGCGGGCTTGACTAATCTCGTCAAGCTTCGAAGATGGGCGTCGTAGACTCCCCGTAATTCTTTGGCGGCATCGCCCTCGAGCTGCAAGAGCCCACGAACCTGGTGAAAAAGGAGTAAGTAGTCCGGATGGGCCAGAAAAAAATCCACGCGGACACCGATGACGGCCGACAGAATCTTTGAATCGGACGAGGCATCGTGGACGGCTTCTTCCGTCTTCAAGAGCAACCTACCAAACCCTTCCTCAAGTAGCACGCGGATAATGGTCTCTTTGGAGTCGAAATACTTATAGAACGTCCCCTTCCCGATATCGGCTGACTCCGTGATGTCCTCGACTTTGGCCAAGAAGATCCCTTTTTCGAAGAAGAGCTTCCGTGCGACATCCAACAGACGCCGATTCGTCTGGGTCTTGCGTCTCGCGACTCGAGAGAGCGGAACTTCAGCGTGCGGGGGGATTCCCATCATGTCCTTTCGCCATATCGTTTCCGACTTCGCAACCATCTGCGGATGGTTGCCCGACCCTCCGAATTGAGTTGAAGGTGCCGTGCTCGTTCAGAACCCGATGCAGATTCAGCGGGTCTTCTTCCCATCGCTCCCCATTGACCACAAACTTGTACTGATAGATGCCTGGTTCCAGCCGAACTGTAACCTTCCACAGCCTGCCGGCATCACGCTTGAGAGGGCGAGCCTTCAGGTCCCACTTGTTAAAATCCCCGACGAGCGTCACGACTGTCGCCGACGGGTCGAAATACTCGAATGTCACCGATTGTTTGCTCGAAGATCGCTTCGGTGAGCGGGATGGTGAGACTTTCTTTCTCGCGGGCTGGTTCATGTGAACCCTCTTTTCTTTATACTTCTAACATATACCTAGCAGGCTGCGAAAAAATCAGTTGATGCCAAAAACATGGTTGGAGTTTTCCGTATGGTGCTGAAGCCAGAATAACCTCAGGATGCTCAACAAGGCTGACCAGCAAGGCCGTAGCGAGCGAAGCGGCGAGGAGGTACGGACCGCACTTCGTGGGGCCGTTCGCCCGTGCAATAGATCTTGGCGAACGGAAAAGCCCCTCCAGTACTTTCGAATTCCGGAAAACTCTCGTTGAGTCTCTGAGCGATGCGAGAACGCCGCTGGCGGACTTTTTCAGCATCCTGCTAAGAAGTAGAAACCAGAGTCTCCCCCTGTATCCTGCATGACGAACATCTCCAAAACTCCGCAACGCTCTGACCTGGAGGCACCTGATGAACCCTCCCGTCATCTTGGCAAAACGCGTAGCGTCGCTGCTCATGCTCTCGCTGCTCGTGAGCCTTGGCTGTGCAACCCCCTCCAAGCAAATGCCGACGACCGTCGGGCCGCAGTGCAACATCTCGTGGGATCAGGTGAACGACCCGAACGTCACGGGATATCAGCTCACCGTGATCGACCAGAGCAGCCAGGCGGAGAAAACCGTGCAGCTCACCCCCGCAGGTACCACAAAGGTCTCCTGCAGGGATGCAGGCGCCGGCCATGAAGAACTGTGGGACGTGACCGTACAATCCTGTTACGACACATCATCCTGTAGCGCCCGACTGAAGCCACACGCATCCACATCACAGCCAAGTAACCGAGACCGTCGGCATCGTCCCTCCATTCCGGCTGAGTGTTTTCTCCTCGCGAAACGTGTATCCTTCGACACTGAGGGAAGAGTGAACACCACCCGCCAGTACCAGGAATACAGGTGGTCCGGTCGGCTGAAGGAAAGGGAGCTCTACACCCGCTCACATAACATCACTCTCCAATAAGACATCACGTAGAAGGGGGACACCAGATGAAGAACCTATGGATCGCACTGGGACTCTGTGTATCGATAACCGTTGCAGGCTGTGGTGGCGGAACGGCCGAAATCAAAGAGGACCGGCTGACCGTCGGGAAGGTCCAGGGAGAGATCAAAGTCGGCATGGCTGCGTCTCAGGTCGCGGAACTCCTCGGGTCGCCGAATATCGTGACGACGGATGAGAAACGCCGCGAAGTCTGGATGTACGACAAGGTCTCCACCGACCGGGTTGATACATCGAGTTCTTCCTTTGCAGGCATCATCATTTTGGGCGGCAGCTCACGCAACAGTTCCAGCTCACAACGGCAACGCACCCTCACCATCATCATCAAGTACGACGAAGAAAAGAAGGTTCGCGACTTTGCCTATAACTCCACGCAATTCTGAGCGGCCGATCGCAGGACGACGACGCATCACAATGCGGATGGGAGTCTGCCTGGCTTCGCTCACGCTGCTGGCCGGGTGTGTCACTCACACGGAGCCAGCCGAATTGTTTCAGCTGACGGCAGAAACGCCCAAGCGCCGAGCGATGCAAACCCGGTTCTTTGAAACGCCCAACGAAAAAGAACTGCTGTCGGCATCGGCTGCCGTGCTCCAAGATCTTGGCTTTCAGGTTGAAGAGAGTGTGCGCGAGGTCGGGTTCCTTCGGGCAACGAAAGAGCGCAGCGCACGGGAATATGGTCAATATATCCAACGGGCGCTGTTCTTGGTCCTCTCACTCGGGAAACTGCTCAACCCGGTAGATTTGCACCAGAAGATCGCGGCAGGCTTGATCACCAGGCCGCTCAACCAAGACGCCACTAAGCAGGAAGTGCGTATCGTGTTCTACCGTATTGTATGGAAAGGCGACGGACAAACCGATCGCCAATACATTCCGCCTGGCCAACAGTACATGGAAATGATCCGGGACCCGGACATCTACCAGCAATTTTTCGCCAAACTCTCCAAAGCCGTGTTCTTGGAAGCACATACACTATGATGGAGCCAAGACGAAGACCTATGACCGACAAGCGAAGTGTCTGGGGAGGCCTGCTCATGCTCGGAAGCCTCCTACTCTACGGCTGTACGATACCGAACACTCCGCAGGATCTCCTGGGGCCGACCGATGCGCAACTCAAGATCCGCAGCATCCAGACGCGCACCTTCGAGGTCAAAGACCGGAACGCCGCCATCCGCGGAGTGGTCGCGTCGCTCCAAGACCTCGGGTTCATCATTGAGCGAGCCAATGAACCGCTCGGACTCGTGACGGCTGCACGATTCGCTGAGCCCAACTATTACGACGTCGTCAGCGTCACCGTCACCGTACGGCAGGATACGAAGGACCGTCTGACCATCCGTGCGAATGCCATCTACAACAACAAGCCCATCGCCGATCCCAAGGTGTATCAGAATTTCTTTGCCTCCCTCGAGCGCTCGCTGTTTCTTACGAAGGAGTAAGGATTCGCACCATGGCACCCTTGGCCCTGAGACATGCCGCTAGGCAAAGCGCTGTGGGTGCCGCACTCCTCTGCGTGCTTCTGATCCAAGGCTGTGCCCCCTACGAATCGCGGCACCAGAATCAATGGAACTCGCGGGAGCAGATCTGGCTGTCGGAAACGAGCCAGCTGAAGGTCCGGGCTGCACAAACGCGAGTGTTTGACACCACGGACCGCCGGCGGATGTTCGAGGCCATCATTTCCACCATGCAGGACCTGGACTTTACCGTGGAAGTGTTGGATGAAGAGCTGGGGATTATCTCCGGGAAGAAATTTATTGAGATCGAACAACCCTATGGCACAGACCCGTCCTATCTCCTCTATCGCCCTGATACACTCCTTCTCCTTACTAGAAATTTCCATTCGTGGGGTCCATTCCAGCATCGCAGCAATCTGGTGCGCTTCACCGCCACCATCCGCACCCGCGGGGAATCCCAACTCGTCGTTCGGGCCAGCGCACAATTCTACCTGCAGGCCGTCGAAGAACCAGGCCCGTACCAACAATTCTTCCGCGCCCTGGAGCAAGCGCTCTTTCTCCAGGGTCAGTCGGTAGAATAATTCACCTGCCGCAATTCTCCATCAGCGATCAGCGCCCCAGGCATCGTTCGCAAACTTGGCCCGCATTATGCTAACGGTTCGCTGCACGTTGCTAAGCCGCGTCGCAAGATCAGCGTGCGGACCCACGGAAAAGTCTTCGTGAACAATGCGAGCTACGCCTCCTGCATCCGCACGAACTGGCGCGCGTCGATCAAGTCCTTTCTGATGCAGAGATGCTTCTCAAGCAACAGATGCTCCAACGCTGCAATCCGTGCCGCCATCTCCGGCAGCACAATATCAACTTGCTCACGCAAATCTTGAAGTTGGCGGCTGAGCCGCGAATCCTCTCGCTTCGCAGCGGGTTTCTTCTTCGCCTGACCAACCGCTCGACCTTGCACCCGCTTCCGCGGGACAATCCTCTTGATTGACATGGTTCCCTCCAGGTTGAAAATCCTTCTCTACCCGACTTTGCAAGCGGTCACATCCGACGCCTCTATCAAGGGTCCATACTACAGAAGAACCATCGTACCAGGACGGAGAACCATGCTCATCTGATTGAACAGAGCGATCCGCCCAGGCTTCGCCTCTCTATCCCCTCTCCTACGCCATCATTCAACGCGGGTCTGTGCCTGGTCTGGTTTGGTTCGTTTGATGTCTTTGGCTCGATGAACGAAACACACCAGACACACCACATGAAGCAAATAACTAACCTCCCCCGCTCCAGACCTCCAGAGCCATCGTCATCTTGGCATGCTTCCAAGAGGCTCGACCGCCATGACGGTATTGTGAGTTTTAGCGATTGCCGCCCTAATTATCCCATAACGCTGTGCATAAATATGATCTTCTACGCGTCACCCCATAATCAGCTGCCAGGGTCAAGTGGGAAACCCGAGCAGGGTGAAGGAAAAACCATCGCTTGTGGAAAAGCCAAAAAAATATCCGTCAAGCCACAAAATGTAGTGGGCATATTTAAGAGGACACAATGCCTACTTTTTTGGCAAACAGGTCGCAGGTCTCTCTGTATGAGCCATTTTTCAATCTACGAGCCTCTTATGCACAGGGTTGTCCCCAGAAGCTGGGGAACCGCATGTCAGGGCCATCTCCCCACTAAAAATATAGCGGGGACCGACCGAAATTCCTAGCACAATAGCCGCGCGCGACAGGCAGAACCCGTTGATATGGTACGTCTGGCTCAACCGAACACACCAAGACAGACCACATAAACGAACCAGCCAGCTCCTGCTCGTTGCGCATCACGGTCCATGAATGCTCTGGGACGAGAGTGAAGAGGAAAACCCCTCAACGCTTAAGACTCCGCCCCGCACCTCTGACCATTTCTATCAATCATCCGCTATGCACTCCATCTCCTCACGTTTCACGTCCACTGAAAGGGCAGGATGATTTCTCTGAGCGAACACGGTATCCTCCCATCGAACCAGTGCGGCACAACAGGAGAGCAATCCTGCATGATGCTCAAAAAGACCGTCCAGCAAGGCCGTAGCGAACGAAGAGGCGAGGAGGTACGTACCGCACTTCGTGGGGCCGTTCGCCCATGCAAATGGATTTTGGCGAACAGATAAGCCCCTATAGTGCTTCCGATTTCCGAAAAACTCTCGTTGAGCCTCTAGCGAAGCGAGAACGATGCTGGCGTGATTTTTCAGCATCCTGCTAAAGGTTTCGGCGGGGACAAGGAAGGGAACCCATGAGCTCAACCGCAGGCATTTCACCAGCGCATCAATTCAGGAAACTCCTCTTGTCGGAGCAGCTGGAATTCATCTGTGAAGCCCACAATGGCCTGAGCGCCAAGATCGTCCAGGAAGCAGGCTTTCGAGGCATTTGGGCCAGCGGCCTCTCCATTTCCGCCCAATTCGGCGTCCGTGACAACAACGAAGCCAGCTGGACCCAAGTGCTGGAAACCCTGGAATTCATGTCTGACGCGACCACGATTCCAATTCTCCTCGATGGCGACACGGGCTACGGCAACTTCAACAACATGCAGCGACTGGTCCGTAAACTGGAGCAGCGCCACATCGCTGCGGTCTGCATCGAAGATAAGCTCTTCCCTAAGACGAACAGCTTCATCAAGGGCGGCGCCCAACCCATGGCGGACATGCAGGAGTTCTGCGGCAAAATCAAGGCAGGTAAAGATGCGCAGACCGATCCGGACTTTTGTATTATTGCCCGCGTGGAATCCTTCATCTGCGGCTGGGGGCTAGCGGAAGCCCTGCGTCGCGCCGAGGCCTATCATAACGCCGGAGCAGACGGCATCCTCATTCACAGCGCCCTGTCGGTGCCGGATGAAATCCTCGCATTCAAACAGGAATGGGGCAACCGATGCCCCGTCGTCATCGTGCCCACGAAGTATTACGCGACGCCTACCGACGCATTCAGGCAACATGGATTTTCGATCGTGATCTGGGCTAATCACATGCTGCGGTCATCTGTGGCTGCCATGCAGAAAACCGCGCGGACCCTCAAGGAGCAGGAACACTTGCTCTCCATCGAAGACAAAGTCGCGCCGGTCTCCGAAATCTTCCGCCTGCAAAACGCCGCAGGACTGCAAGACGCCGAAGACCGTTATCTACCCAAAGGCGCCGAGGGCACCACTGCCATCGTTCTGGCCGCTTCCCGCGGCAAGGAATTAGGGGAACTCACCGAACACCAACCGAAAACAATGGTCAAAGTCCAGGGCACACCCATCCTCTCCCACATTGTCGACGCCTACAATGCCGTGGGCATCAAGGATATCGTGGTGGTCCGAGGGTATAAGAAAGAAGCCGTCAATCTGCCCAATCTGACCTATGTCGATAACGACGACTTTGCAGACACGGGTGAGCTGGATTCCCTCTTGAAAGCCCTGCGAACCCGGAAAGGACCGGCCCAGGACACGGTCATTTCCTACGGCGACGTGCTCTTCAACAAATATATCCCCCAGTCTCTTTGTCAGGAGACGGATGATTGTGTCGTGTTTGTCGACAGCAACTGGCAGGAGCAGACCAGCTATGCCCGCCTCGGTGGCTTCACCGAATGCACCATCCCCAATTCGCGAAAGGCCTTTAACGCCAAGATCTATCTCAAGCGATTGGGGGACAATCTCCCCAAAGAATCCATCCACGGAGTCTGGATGGGATTCCTCAAAGTCTCACCCGATGGAACCACGCTCATCACCGACATGATTGGAGAACTCCTAGCCAATCCGGCCAACCGCAAGGCCGGCATCCCTCAGTTACTTCAAGAATTGTTGAAACGAAATTATCCGATCCGCGTCCTCTATACAGCAGGTCACTGGCTCGACATCAACAGCATCGAGGACGTGGTGCAGGCGGGAAATTTCTAACAGGATGCTGAAAAAGTCCGCCAGCATCGTTCTCGCATCGCTCAGAGACTCAACGTACCGAAGCGTACGCCTCGCCTCTTCGCTCGCTGCGGCCTTGCTGGACGACCTTTTTGAGCATCCTGTGACTACTTTGACATCGGCGCCATCGAGAAGACTCCATGATAGTTTGTGTATAAATCGAATTTTCCCGGAGCCTGTTAGGGGCAGGGCCTCTGGTTTGCCTGGTCTCTTTGGTCTATCTAGTTGGTCTGGTTTGTTTGGCTTCAATTGCTTCTACGGTTGACTCCGGTTGGGTAGATTGAGACTATGCCGGCATGGGCCGTCCGGGGTATCCGAAGGACATGCGGGAGTTCCGGCAGCGTTTATCGAGCCCTCAGGCGTGCCTCGAATACTTGGCTCAGAGCCGGTGGCCAGATGGTTTCATTTGCCCGAAGTGTTCAAGTAAATCCGCGTGGCTGAACTCCAAGCGCTACGTGTTCGAGTGTCGGCAGTGCGGTCGGCAGACCTCGCCCCTGGCGGGGACGCTCATGCATCGCTCCCACGTCCCGATCCAGGAGTGGTTCTGGGCACCCTACCTCGTGGCGACGCATACCCCAGGGATCAGCGCCGTCCAGCTCCAGCGCCAATTGGGGCTATCGAGCGACACAACGGCCTGGCACATGCTGCACCGGCTGCGCAAAGGCATGGTCAACGAGCATCGCAGCTATCTGTCCGGCTTGATTGAAGCCGACGAATCCATCATCGGAGGACCAGCAAAACGCAAGCGAGGTCGAGGCGTTACTGCGGCCAAGCATAAGACCTTGATCATCGGAGCGGTCGAGGTCCTGACCTACGAGGACAAGAAGGGCAAACGCCGTGAACGAGCAGGACGCCTCCGACTCTCGACCCTGGAAGACGCCGGCGCAGTGAGTATTCGCGAGTTCCTGACCCAAAACGTCGAGGTCGGCGCAACGCTACGAACTGATGGCTGGCGCGGTTATTCCGACGATGCCCTGGTAGGCTTCAGGCATCGGGTCCGAGTCGTCCGCACGCCTGAACGAGCGCACCGAGCCGCCCCTCACATCCATCGCGTTTTCAGTAATCTCAAGACATGGCTCACTGGCACGCATCATGGCGTCGAGCCGAAGTATCTCCAGACGTATTTGGACGAGTTTGTGTTTCGCTTCAATCGGCGAAACACTCCGATGGCTGCGTTTCAGACGTTGCTCGGAATCTCGGCCCGCAAAGCCCCCCTAACCTTGCGCGAACTGGCTAACCGGAGTCAACCGTAGAAGCAATTGGCTTCATTCTGGAGAACAAAATATACCTGCAAACCAGGCAGCGCATTTTTGCAGTAAACTTGTCCGCAACAGATTGCTGAGGCTGCCTTGCTATGTTGGAGGGGTAGGCCGCAGCAGACGCATTAGTAGTTAGGTGCCTCGCTATTATGTCAACACCCCCGACGCCGTTCTTCATGGGTGGACCCTGTAAGGATCTGGGCTATCTGAACACGCGAAATCATTCAAACGACGCCGAAGATAAACGTTTTATTGAAGAACTTTGGAGCCAGTTTTACCAGCTTGCGGATCCCCTTTTTCGCGAGGACGCGCGCAATCACTTTCTTCAGCGATTTTGGGAAATGTATCTCGCTGTCACCTTGATTGAGCAAGGCTTCGATCTCCATCGGCAAGGAGATGAGGGCCCCGAGTTCTATGCCGTGGTCGGAAACAGCCGTATCTGGTTTGAGGCAATTGCTCCTTTCCCCGGCATTGGTCCGGACCAAGTTCCACAACCTATCTCCGATGAGTTCTCAGAAGTTCCGATCGAAAAGATCCTCTTACGCTTCACTAATGCTTTCGACGAGAAGCGTAAACGGTATGCTGCCGCATTGGAGAAAGGGATCGTCTCCGCTGAAGATTTCTATGTCCTCGCTATTAACTCCCGAGGAACCGGCATGCTCCAGACTGTGGCTCCATGCCCCATTTTGTTCAGCCTTTTCTAGCGTTCGGCCCGCTCGCAGTCTCGATCGACGTTAGCAAAGACTCCTTCTATCAATATCGTCCAGTAGTCTCGAAGGTAAACGGCTCAACCGTCTCCACGAGAATCTTCCTCGATGAAGATGCTTCGTTCTGTTCGGCCATTCTGCACTCAGGCGTGGATAGCGCAAACTATCCTGATCAACTCGGTGGCGATTTCTCCGTACTTCACAATCCTAATGCCCGGCGTCCTCTCGACGCCGCTGTGTTCCAGTGGTGCGAACAGTTCACCTTTCGAGACAACCAGCTGCACCGATCGAAGCCTACCAGCGGTCAACACGGACGCGCCGGTTATCTTAGGTATTAGCTAGCAAAGGATCTATACTGAGCTTCCCCTAAAATTTCGTCTTCCACGGGTGACGTATAATCGCCGTCACCATGAAAGGGGAGACGATGAAGATACCGAAGCAGCCATACACCTCCGAGTTTAAGAACGTGGCAGTCACGCGAGTCAAAGACGGGCTGACAGCCGGAGCGGCGGCCAAGGAGTTGGGGCTGGTCGAACACACGTGACGGCACTGGGTCAAGGTGGCCGCGGCAGGCACCCGCAACGGTGTTGG
>JBBRRK010000139.1:0-10948 GCA_038200765.1 Nitrospirales bacterium | reverse complement strand
GACCAGATGCACGACGTCCTTCCCGAACTCCCGTTCGAGTTCGTCAGGCGTCGCGACCGTATCTTCCAGGGTATCGTGCAGCAGCGCGGCGACGATGGCGGTGACATCCGTTTTGAGCGAGGTCAGAACTCCGGCGACGGCAATGGGATGTTGAAGGTAGGGCTCTCCGGACTGACGCAGTTGCCCTTCATGCGCTTTCGCAGAAAACTCGTGGGCTTTGCGAACGAGATCGAGGTTGGCATCGGCGGCATAGCTTCTGATCCGATCCAGCAACTGGTCAAGATCCGTGACAGTTTGGTAGACCATACATACGCTCACTTACTTACTCACTCACACTCGCTCGGACATCGCGAATCCGAAGCTGAATCCGGTCACGGCCGTTCCAGTGATTCAGCTCCGGCGTGAAGGCCAAATCGACCGGGGCGCGAGACGGAATGCCACGCTCCAGCAGCGACTTGATGCCGAATCCGATACTATCAAACGGCAGCGATGTCCCCTGCCGCACGGTCATTTTCAGATGCTTCTCGCCGACGGTGCGTGCCTCCATCACTTCGAGACCTGTCACCGCAAATGTCGGCTCTGGATTGCCCTCGCCGAACGGATGGAGCGAACCGATCTCCTGGATCAACTGCAGATTCACTTCGTCCAAACGCACTTCGGCATCGACATTCAGCGTTGGGACCTTGGCCCCACCGTGGGTCCATCCGGCTACCACATCGGAGAATTTGGCACGGAACTCCTCGATCCGAGACTCGCGAATCGCCACCCCTGCGGCACTCGGATGCCCACCGAAGGCCTCCAACATCTCCCGGCAGGACGCCAATCCTTGATAGAGATCGAACCCGCCGGTCGTCCGCGCCGAGCCTTTTGCGATGCCCTGTTCGTTGATCGCCATCACAATCGCCGGGCGCTGAAACAGATCAACCAAGCGTGCCGCGACGATGCCGACCACGCCGAGATGCCACTGCCGAGAAGCCACGATGAGTGCGGGCGGCAGCTCTTGATCCTTCAACGAGGCCAGCGCCTCCGCCATGATATCCACTTCGATGCGCTGCCGTTCCCGATTCAGCTGCTCCAGCCGGTCTGCCAACTGCTGCGCCTCGGCCGGATTGTCTGTCGTCAACAACCGCACAGCCAACATGGCATCGTCCAATCGCCCAGCGGCATTGATGCGCGGCGCTAACTTGAAGGCGATCGTTTCTGCCGTACAATCCCGCGCGACCCCCGCCACCAGCTTCAATGCCCGCACGCCGCAGCGCGCGCCGCGCGACAATTGGACCAATCCTTCGCGCACAAAGTTTCGATTCTCATCGTGCAAGGGAACCACATCGGCAACCGTCGCCAACGCCACGAGATCGAGCAACGACTCCAACGGCACTCCCGCGACCCCATAGCGCAGCTGGTAGGCCTGCGCCACCTTGTAGGCCAGCGCTGCGGAACAGAGCCCTCGAAAGGGATAGATGGCGTTGGCTCGATGAGGGTTGAGCACCGCCACAGCCGGCGGCATGTCCTCGTCGGTCTGGTGATGATCGGTCACCACCACATCCATGCCCAGCTTAGCCGCCAATGCGATTTCTTTATGCGAAGTCGTGCCACAATCGGAGGTCACCAACAGCGAGATCCCTTCGCCATGCAAGCGCTGCACGGCGCCAAGGTTGAGTCCATAGCCTTCGCGCAGGCGATGCGGAACATAGGCGCGCACCTTGGCGCCCAACCCGCCAAAGAACGACAGGTAGACACTGGTCGCCGTAATCCCATCGACATCGTAGTCGCCGTAAAAACAGATCGGCTCCTGAGTCGCCACGGCGCGATGCAACCGTTCGACCGCCTGCTCCATGTCGGGAATCAAAAACGGATCGTGCGGCGCCTGCAGCGACATCCATGAGGTGGCTTCATCCGGCGTGGTCACGCCACGAGCGAGGAACAGCGACGCCGTAGCAGGAGAAATCGAGAGGGCGTGGGATAACGAAGCCCGTTGAGATAGATTGACATCACGGAAAACCCAGAGCTTGGACTTCATGAGGGCCTCTTACGTAAACCAGAGTCTCTGGCGAAGCTAACTATCTGAGAATTAAAGGGATACTAGCCGCTCAGCCCTATGTTGTCAAACCGAGGAACGTGGCGCCGTGCTGGTGACGGACGGAGGCCGGACACTGATGACCTGAGAATGAGGAGGAGGAAGGAAAAGAAGGAAGCAGTTTCACCTGACTGCCGGCGTTACTCTCCTCCCTTTTGCACGTAGTTCTTGACGAATTCTTCTGCGTTCGTTTCCAGCACGTCGTCAATTTCATCGACCAACTTATCGATATCTTCTTTCATCTTCTTGCCGGCTTCGATGACCTTCGGATTGGCCTTGACCTCTTCCTTTCCCTGCGGCTCTCGCCTGGGTTCCTGCTTGCGCTCTTGTTTCTCCATCCGAGCACCTCCCGTGATTCTGGGAAACTCTCGTGGATCAGCCACCAGCATGATCCCGTACGATCACCTTACCGCACGATTCTTTCAGCCGTCAAGCCAGGGAAAGAACGTGACCCATCGCAGGCTGTCAACTATACTGGATTTCTTGACCAACAGCACGTCGTCAACGAATGCGCCAACAAGCGACCCTAAAGTGCTTGTGCCGTACTCACTTTGGCGTTTCTGAACAGCCGCCTGCCAATCAGTTCCAACAATCTCAATGAGCCTTGCGCGCAATATCTCCCTCAAGATGCTCTCGATCTGTTGGTAAACCGATAGGCAATGGCCCATCGCAGCGAACACCTCGGTCTGCTGCGGCGGCTTTTCCACGGGCTCAGCCATTGTCATTTCCCAAAAATGACGTGCGCCCGATTCTCTAGACGGTGAGACTCGTACTCGTGCACGTGGACGCGCCGATCAGGCTTATTCGCTTTGGTCGATGGATCAACATACATATAGAAATGGAAACGCCCGCTCGATTTCTGCTGAGAAATCTCCGCGAGTTCTTCCCGCTTAAAGAGCCAAATCCGTTCCTCCGATAAATCGACAAACGCAATCAGTTGAGCCGGCGTTTCTTCTTCAATCCACCAATCCAGCGCGGGCTTACCTTTGCCGCCGCCGGGTTTAGGTTTCAGATTCGTCTTAACTTGTATCGTGTGGGGTATTGCAGTCGTTGACGCGTACGCGACGAGATCAATACCCGAATCGGTCGTCATCGGCGCTGATTCGATTCCGCGCAGCAGTAGGCAGTATTGGACAAGGAGCTCGCCACATCTTCCGACTTGGGCATTTTGAAGCGCTAACTTCATGTGGCGCTCGCCTGGCTTTCTTGTAACTCTCTTAATGTCCGGCCTTGTTTGTCTTTCCACTCCACCCGGCCGTTCGCACTTCGCCCCAATACCACTGCTGCCGCGGTAGATGGGCTGCTAAATGCGTAGTCCTGCGAGAACACAAAATGCTCGCCACTAGCTGCAAGCACACCGTTCTTTATGAGGTCCTCTCGTAGGTCGTACATACCGCGGACATGCTCTTTCATCGAAGGCACCGCTACTCCCACAGCCTGCGATCCGGCCTTAACCACGAAGCCCTTCGTGGACTCATAGCCAGTTGCTTGGATGCCTTTTCCGCTGCACGTCAGCAGCCCAAACAAAGAACTCGGCGCGGTCTCGGCCACCTGTTCGAAGGCCGGCACACCCAAAACGGGCAACATGCCGAGCATGTGATCTAAAAACACTTGGACGTAAGCGCGATCCTGCTCTGATAGGGTCGGCTCAGTTGGGACATTGCCATTCAGCTATCAGCGGTCAGTCATCAACACGGAGCTGAGAGCTGACCGCTTCACTGCTCGTCCTATCACACCAGCAGCGACACGATGAGCAGCGCCACAATGTTGATGACCTTGATCATCGGATTGATCGCCGGACCAGCCGTATCCTTATAGGGATCGCCGACCGTATCGCCCGTCACCGCCGCCTTGTGGGTATCGGTCCCCTTCAAGCCCAGCTCTTCAACATACTTCTTCGCATTGTCCCAGGCGCCGCCGCCGCTCGTCATCGAGATGGCAACAAACAGACCCGTGACGATACTGCCGACCAACATGCCGCCTAAGGCTTGTGGCCCCAGGATCACACCAACCACAATAGGAGAAATGACCGGAATCAATCCCGGCACCATCATCTTCTTGATTGCCGCCTGCGTCACAATATCCACGCAGGTCCCGTATTCCGGCTTGCCCGTTCCTTCCATAATCCCTTTGATCGTCCGGAACTGCCTGCGCACCTCTTCCACTACGAGGCCGGCTGCCTCCCCCACGGCTTTCATACAGAGAGCCCCGAAGATAAAGGGCAGCATCCCGCCCAAGAAGAGTCCAACCAGGACGGATGGATTCGAGAGGTCAAAGGTGCTCGTCCCACTCCCTTTGGCCACCTCACGTGCATATTCAGCGAATAACACCACTGCCGCAAGAGCGGCTGACCCGATTGCATAGCCCTTAGTCACCGCTTTCGTCGTGTTGCCGACCGCATCCAATGGATCGGTGATGTCCCGCACCTCTTTACCGAGGTGGGCCATTTCTGCAATGCCGCCTGCATTGTCGGTGATCGGGCCGAACGCATCGATCGCCACCACAATACCGGCCATCGACAACATCGACACCGCCGCAACCGCCACGCCGTATAAGCCGCCCGATGCCGCGCCGCCGCAGACCCAGTAGCTCGCAAGAATCGCGGCCCCAATCACCACGACCGGCCAAGCTGTCGCTTCCATACCCACTGCCAGTCCGGCGATGATGTTGGTCGCATGGCCCGTTTCACTGGCCTTGGCAATAGCCTTGACCGGCCTATAGCTCTTGGAGGTGTAGTAATCGGTGATAAAGACGAGTGCGAGGGTCACAGCCAAGCCGATTAAGGCTGCGAGGTAGTAGCTCAACCCGCTCACGCCACCCACACCATCCATGATCGAATAGGTCACGGGAAGGAAGGCAACCGCCGCAATACCACCAGCCACAAACAAGCCCTTGTAGAGCGCCGTCATGATCTCGCCGCCCTGGCCCACCTTCACGAAAAAGATCCCGATGATTGTCGCGAAAATCGTCACGCCCCCGAGGGCGAGAGGATAGAGAATCGGGCCGCTGGCTCCCTTAAATAGCGTGAAGGCCAAGACCATTGCCGCCACCGTCGTCACCGCATAGGTCTCGAACAGGTCTGCCGCCATACCGGCACAATCGCCGACGTTATCGCCGACGTTATCCGCAATAACAGCCGGGTTGCGGGGATCGTCTTCCGGAATGCCTGCTTCGAGTTTCCCCACGAGGTCTGCGCCGACATCTGCCGCTTTTGTGTAGATACCACCGCCTACTCGGGCAAACACCGAGATCAAGCTGCCGCCGAACCCAAGACTCAGCAACGCATGGATCGCCTTCTCCTCCCCGGCGTACTGCGCAGCCAAGGTGTAGAAAAGGGTAATGGCCAGCAAGCCCAAGCCGATCAACAAGAGTCCCGTCACCGCGCCGCCACGGAAGGCCACGGTCAGCGCGGCATTCATCCCATTATGGGCAGCCTGGGCCGTCCGCACGTTCGCCCGCACCGCGATCACCATGCCCACATACCCGGCCAGCGACGACGCGCCAGCGCCGATCAAAAATCCTACTGCGGTCAGTAAGCCAAATTTATCGGAGAACGCCCCTGCTCCCCATAAGAGGGCAAATATCACTGCGGCGACCACGCCGACGGTCCGGTACTGGCGATTCAGATAGGCGCTCGCGCCTTCTTGAATGGCCTTGGCAATATCCTGCATCTTCTGGTTGCCGGCATCGAGTTTGAACACCCACATGGCCAGGTAGAGGCCATAGACAATGCCGGTCACCGCCGCTACCAACGCAAACGTAATGATGACTGAGTCGCTCACAGGTCACTCCTCTTAAATAGGTGAGGGGCGTTTATGTCACACGATTCCCCATGGCTTCAACCCATCAAAAGTACTCGTAGGGGGGAAACCGCAGGGTGATGCAGGGCTAGCCGAGGCTAACTGCCCGAAAAGTTGGGCCATTCTATACAGGTGAGAGAAAGGGATCAAGATGAAAAAAGACGAGGGAGGATACCCGCATCGGTTCCTTGCTCCCGGAGCGCGCACGCTCAGAAGGTGCTCACCCGACGGGCGCAGTAGAACCGACAGCGGGCATCCTCCCGATAGAAAGTGGAAAGAGGATCACGGAGGTAGCCTGGTAAGGGTCTTCTGTGCTCGGGCAACGCGTGGCCTCCGAAGGATGGGATGGGAGCAGCCAGACCATCCTTCTTACTCGCAGAGCGCGGAGGGATGGAGCGTGAGAGGGCAGGCAGGCGGTCTCCTGTGCTCGTGCAACGCGCGGCCTGAGAAGGCCCTCGTTGGACACGCGCAGTGGGAGACCATCTAGCCCGCCCTCAAAAGAAAATCTAGCATGTGCGCAGTGAAGGACAATCTGGCCACTACCCTAAAAGAGGTGGCGGAAATACTGGTCAGAAGAATGGGAAGGACACCCACGTTGGTTCTGTGCTCCCGGAACGCGCGCCCTCAGAAAGGCCTCGTTCGACGGCCGCACGTAGACCAACATGGGTGCCCTTTCTGGAGAGAAAAAATTTGCTAGCCTGCTACCGATAGATACTGACCCCTCGATCCCCGTATGTTTCGTAGAAGTGCTCGAACACGGCGGAGCATTTCTGTTGGTAGAGGTCAGGGGAGTAGGCGCGCGGGAGTCCCTGATCCAGCACCTCTTCGATGGCCAATTTCACTTGTGACCGCGCACTGGCCTTGTGCCGCCATTCGAGCACCAAGAGCTGCTTGAGCTTCTCTAGCAATTCTTTCGCCACCTTCTTCACCTCGGCCCGCTCTTCCGGGGCCAGCTCCGGTGCAGACCGAGTGAGAATGTCGAACACCACCAGCTCTTCTTCGGACAGATGTTCCCGTACATGACGCTGTTGCTCATCGTTGAGGGTGCGGCTGAGGGCCAGGAGTTCGGCGAAAAGGTCCTCGATGTTCCGGCTGCCCGCGTTGTAGGACTCGATGAGTTCCTCAAACTTCGTGAGATAGTCGGTGCGAGTCCGATTCAGGCGAATCAGCTTGTCGAGGCGGGCGTGGATGGCAGCCTTCAGTTGCTCAAGGTCAATGTTCTTAGTCTTCGACTTCCCAAAGCGCTTCGCGAGAGCGTCAAAATCAATCTTCGTCAGGTCGATGACGCCGTGGCCTTTCTTGCCCTCAGGGATGTGGAAGCCATCGGCGGCCACGGAGGCATCAAGAATCTTGTTCAGACCGGTCATCACGGCAGAGATGTTCGCCGGACCTTCACCCGTACGTTCTCGAATCGTCTCGGCAATCGTCGTGAGGCAGGCGACGCGCGAGGAAAACTCCAAGACAGCCGGATCAGGCTTCACGGCTTGAAAGAGCGTCCGTACCCATCGCTCCTGGGCGAGAAAGTCTTTGCGGAGTGAGTCTGGGGAGATCAGGCATTCCACGGCATCAACGATCTTGGTCAGTCGCTCCAGACTCCCGACCGTCGTCCGTTCGACCTCTTCGAGGCTGACGCCATGCTGACGACAGAACGATACGGCGTCCGTCATCGCCTGCCGCAGGGTCTCCACCAACTGCTGTTTGTCGCGCACGGGATGCGCACCACTCTGACCGATGGCATAGATGGCCAGGGCTTGTTCCAGTGAAGCAAACACATTGGCATAATCCACAATCAGGCCGCTGTGTTTGCCAGGAAAGACGCGATTCGCCCGCGCGATCGTCTGCATCAAGGTGTGGTTCCTCATCGGCTTATCGAGATACACCGTCGAACAACTCGGCGCGTCGAAGCCGGTCAGCCACATCGCGCAGACGAAGACCAAACGCAACGGATCTGTCGGGTCCTTGAACTTCTCGTCGAGCGACTCGTCGTTCATCCGCTTGCGATGCGGGGCAATGTCGAGCCCCCGTTGCCTCATCTGCTCAATCTCGTTCTGACTGGAGGACACAATCACGGCCATGTCCGTAGTCTGGATCACATCCAGACGCTCACGGAGTTCCCTAATGCGGTCTGGATCGGACTTCGCCCCATAGGTCGTGAGTTTTGCCAACTCTTGCTCCACCCGCACCCGTTCAGCCTGCCAGTGCGTGCGCACCTTGTCGTGCATGCGGAGCGCCGTGGCCTTATCGATGGAGATCACCATAGCCTTGCCTTGGAAACCACGTCCAAGGAAGTGCTGCACGATATCCTTCGCGACCGTTTCCAGCCTGTCGTCGCGGGTGATGAGCTGGTATTGCCGACCCAGCTCACGCTCCAACCTGGTCTCTTGTTCCTGATCCAGCTCGGCGGCTTCGATCAGGTTGTAAATATCGTCGTTAAGGTTCGGATTCTCCAGCCGCAGCTCAGGGGTACGGTTTTCGTAAAAGAGCGGCACTGTCGCGCCGTCCTCGACGGACTGTTGGAAGTCATAGATGGAGACGTAGTCGCCGAAGACCTCGCGTGTCCGTTCCTCACCGACAATGAGCGGCGTCCCAGTGAAGGCCAGGAAAAGCGCCCGAGGCAGCGCGGTCCGCATGTTCAGCGCCAGCGTGTCGTATTGGCTTCGGTGTGATTCGTCGGTCAGCACGATCACATCCGAACGATCGCAGAGCAACTCGGGAGCCTGGAACTTGTGGATCAGCGTGAAGACATACCGGTGGTTCTCGCCGAGCAATTGCCTCAACTGCGCGCCACTCTGTGCGTGGCACAGGTCGCTCTCCGACTCGCTCACCGCGCCACAGGCCTTGAACGTCTTCGCAATTTGGTCATCCAGCTCCACCCGGTCCGTCACCACGACGAAGGTCCAGTTGCCGGGGACCTTGCGCAGAATCTTCTGCGCAAAGAACACCATCGCCAGACTCTTGCCGGAACCCTGAGTCTGCCAAAATACTCCGCCACGTCCGTGGCCCTGCTTCCGGGCCACGAGGGTGGCCGCAATGGCATTGTTCACGCCGAGAAACTGGTGGTTCTGTCCCAGCACTTTCACCAGCCCAGCCTTATGCTCGGAGAAGAGCGTGAAGTTTTCGAGAAGATCGAGCAAACGTGATGGCTCGCAGGTTCCGCGCAACATCACTTCGAGCGACACACGACGCGGTTCGTCCTCGCATTCGATCCGTTTCCATTCAAAGAACCGCTCCCAATCGGCGGTCAGAGAACCCACACGGCTTTCCGTGCCATTGGAGGCAATCGTCAGCCCGTTGAACCAAAAGAGTTGGGGAATGTCGGACTTGTAACAGGTGAGGTTGTCGTCGAACGCTTGCTGCGCTGGAACGCCAGGCTTCTTCAGCTCGATCACGACAATGGGTAGGCCATTCACGAACCCGACGAGATCAGGCCGACGGGTATACAGCGTTCCCGTCACGCTGAACTGGCTCACCAGCAGAAAGTCGTTTGCAGCAGGATTCTCCCAATCAATGACCCGGATTCGCTCGGTCTTCTGCCCGCCACCCTTGGTGTCTGGAACGGAAACAGGAATCCCTTCTTTCAGTAAGCCGTACACCTCCCGATTAGCCGCCACGAGGCTCATCACCGAACGGTCACGGATCAGCTCATCAACGGCTGTTGAGAGGGCTTCCGGAGGTAATGACGGGTTCAAGCGATTCAGCGCAGCGCGAAGGCGCAAGACCAAGACTGATTCCGTTTTTGTTTCTCGCCCTAGTGTGCCATGGGGTCCAACAAGCTCTTCCAGTGCCGAGATAGTGTGCCACCCAAGTTCGGCAAACAGCGTGATCGCAGGTTGTTCGACAAGCTGGTCTTCAGAGTATGCGTGGGCCATGCTCCGTTAGGAACGTAGCGGGAGAAACTCGTCGCTGCTCATCGGTTCATAGCCGACAGTGAGGCGACCTTCGAGCTCGACGAGAACACGTTGGTTGTGTGGAGCAGGAGGAGGATTGAGCTGGACGACCCGAGCATTCACGTTGCTCGGTCCGCCCGCAATAGCCTTCAACACATCAGGGATGAGATAACGAGGTGCCCAACCCACCATGAAATAATCATTCGAGGTCTCAAGCTGGACCGCCACCCCGGTTGCGGGGTTATTCAACTCCACCGCCACTTGCAGCGGTTCGCCGGGCCGGAGCATATTCAACCGCTCTTGTGATGGCGCGTTCACATGACTCCAGCCGTGCAAAAAGAACCGGCAAGAAAATCCGCCATCACGCCGGGCCTGAATTTTAGGAAACACCTCTAAATTGTCGGTCTGTCGCCCGCCTCCGCTGATGGCCAAAATCTCAAAGGGGTCTGCGCGCTCCGGAGACAAGTCGAGTCGCTGGAGATATTCGGCGTAATCCTCACGTTTTGTACTAATGAGCCGATTCTGAAACAGCGGGAACAGTTCTGCTGATTCGTACAGGGCATCGAACTTCGGGAAGGCATCGAGGGGCTGGAATCCTGCCTTGTCCCTGGCCTGCAACACTCCACGGGTGTAGACAAATCGGTAATGGGAGTCTTCAGGCTCAGCATCCAAACGGCCGATCGGAAACCACGCACGGGTACCGTCCATGTGATCGCCGCGAAGCCGTTTGTCTTGCCAGGCTAAGAATAAGGTTTTCATGACAGAATGTCTTTGACTCGTTGATAGGTCACTCGAAGCAAGGCCTTGGTAAAGTCACGCTGGGCCTGCACCATCGTCTCAGGCGGTACCCGGTCAACTGTAGCACAAAGAGCGTCTGCATGAACATTTTCGACCTGTGGCAACCACGGCACAAAATACTCACGCCATTTGCGTGCGACCAGCTCCAACAGTCTGAGGGGATTGGCCCCATGGGCGTCGTCGGATCGAAGATAGATGCCTCCCCGACATTGGCTTCTGGCTGCGTACCACTCTGGCCGATCTGGTTCAGACAGCCAGGCCGCCAATTTCTCCGGTGGTTCATTCCGCCCCAGGGAAGACGCGTGATCGAACGTGGGTGCCATGTCGTGAGAGATCCGCCCATCTTGGTGCATGAGCCGAACGATGGCCCAGTTCTCATGGTGCCG
>JBBRRK010000138.1:0-10994 GCA_038200765.1 Nitrospirales bacterium | reverse complement strand
GGAGAGTTTTCTGATCGTAGGCCCAACCCATCCCGCTTCCACGATGTGGAACAATGGCATCCCGTTGTAACACCCGCTGTGCCATCGTCGTGGCGAGGACATAAAACCTGAACCCGTCAGCCTCACGGTCGTATCGGGTGACAGAGGCCCGTGCCCACGGAATGACCTTGGTGATCTCAGCGGTAATCGCTTCCCAGAGGCTGTGCATATCCCGCTGCGAATTGAGCACCACAGCGACAGCCAAGAGGGCGCGATAGTTGATTTCAATCCGGTTCATAGGCATGTCAACACTCCCCGCGAGCGTGGATTGAATCACAGGGCCTGCACTCATGTCTATAATATCCTCGGAGAAACAAGGGAATAATGAAACCCTTTAGAGGTGCTGTCGGGGAAGAGACGTACACAAGGTGACGAGGCCAGGAACGGCTTACAATATTCGATCTCCCGTTCCCCTCAAATTGAGTAGCTGTTGAGATCTGACATCTTCGAATGGGTTCGCATCGATTTTCAAGACTCGTGCAAAATGAAATAGCTATCCCCTGCATGAAGACGCACGTGATTCGTAGTCACAGCCCGCCAAACCGGCGAGTGCGAGTATCACCATTGCCATAGATTGAAATATCTTGTTCATAAGATCCTCCCTCACAACTTGTTCTGGGTTGGGGCTGAATTCCCCCTCTTCACAATCCCCGGTAACATTCGGTGGTCCGAGGAATAGAGTACGACTATAACAGTCGTATATGAAGGAATCGTGAACGGCTCATAAAGAGTTCTTCATCATGTGGAGCTGGGTTAACCCAAGTTATTCCCACACGGTGGGTCGCGAAATGGTGTGGCGGCATGCCCAAGGAGAGAGACTCGCCTGAGCCATAAGCCCTATCGCTATGGATGACGAGTTTCCTGGCGATCTTGTCTGCTCATGTGAGTCGGTCTCGGCAGTTGAACCGAATCGGCTGATGAATTATGCACGATGAGAGGGATTTTGACTTCACAACAGCAACACCCGCAGCTCATCTTGAATCGCGGGCCCTACGTTCCATTCAACGTGTTTCCCTCGGAGTCCACGCACGTGAGGAAGGGAATTATCCGTCAGGAAAACTGGGTGGGAAACTGCTTCGCCAATGCCGTCGTGAGCGTATCCGCGATGACATAGACGTGTTGGCGCATCATCGGCCAGGTTTCTTCGAGCTTCGCATACTCCTTTTTCTTGTACTGGTTGATTTGGAGCACATGGTGGGTCCCATGCGCTTCTATCAGGCCACGAATGGTACCTTTCGGCAGATGATTAGGATTAACTCCGATGAAGAAGGCATCAATGTCGGTGGCATTCAACCCCAAGCGGGTCAGCGCCGCATCCTGGTGCTGTGTATTCCCTGCAATAGTGGCATCGGAGTATGCCTTGACCGCGGCATAATGACCGCTCAGCAGAATAAAGAGCTTCTCAGACCTCGCTTCGCCGTAGAATGGGGTAAACGTATTTGCAATCTGTTTGGCGTTGGCAAGCACTTGCTTGTCGACGGCATCCCGCTCCGTCTGGTTGATCGACGTGTTGAACAAGACGACATGCTGAATCATAAAGATGTGCCCGAGCCAGAGATCGCGAAGGGTCTTTTGCATCTCCGCCACACGGATGGGCTTCGTCTCGCCGCCTGCTCGTGATTCATATCCCACCACACTCACGAGTGCAAGGACCAATACCACCATAGCCGTATACATCTTACCCATACGCTCCTCCATCGATATACAACTGAATCCCCGCGGTCCAACTCCTGAAAATGTTGGTGTAAACGTGTGCCTCGATCGAGTTTCCCTTAATAGACAATATATCTCACCAAGATGAACAGATCATGAACCCATCATGAAGAATTATTCATGATTCCAAAGTGCCCAGTCATAGATCACGATGTGCACGTGCCTCGAGCAACATACCCAAAGGCCCTAAATATCAGAGAACAGTAAAAGCGGACAGGGAATTCAAAGTTTTGACATGCTACCCGGGAATGGCCTGACGAGAGAGGACCGGCAAACGCAGGGTAAAGACAGAGCCTTTGTCGACGTGGCTTGTAACCGAAATTGTTCCCCCGTGGGCCTCCGCGATTTCCTTGACGATGGGCAGCCCAAGTCCGGTACCACCGGCATCCTTCGCTCGTGCCCAATCGGTCCGATAAAACCGCTCGAAGAGATGAGGAAGATGCTCCGGCTCGATTCCATGGCCCGTATCTTCAACAACCACCGCAATCCCTTCCCCTGCCCCCCGTAAACGGACAGTCACGGCTCCCCCAGGCGGCGTATAGTGCAGCGCGTTATCGAGTAGATTGATCAGCGCTTGCTTGAGCCATTGTGCATCGCCGAGGATGAGTGGGACTGATTGGGGTTCAAACACCAAGGTGATTCGGCGATCATCGGCGAGCAGGGTCAGCTCATCCAGCAGATCTTGAATCATCGGTTCCAGGGCGAGTGGCACGAGGTGAACAGGAGGCTTGCCGCTTGTGAAGTTCGCGAGGGTCAACAGGGAACGCGTGAGAGCAATGAGCCGTCCCACCTGCTCAAGATTGTTGATGAGGGCTTCGCGATATTCTTCCGAGGTTCTGGCTTTCATCAGGGCCACATCCAAGTTGCCCTGCAAAATGGTCAAGGGAGTTTTCATTTCATGGGCGGCGATGTCGCAAAACCTCCGTTGAATTTCACCGTTTCGTTGGAAGCGGTCCATCACGGAATTGAACGCCTGGGTGAGTCGACGAAACTCCTGATAGGGTGAATCCAGAGTGAATCGCTTCCCCAGATGGGCTTCGGACATCGTTTCGGCGCCAGTACTCAACACCTCGATCGGCGTCAGCACTTGCTTGGCCAGCCACCCACTGCCAACCCAGGAGACGAGAAGGATGATCCCGGACCCAAGGGTCAGTAGAATCGCAAGACCCTTACGTGTCTCCTGGTACAGGACTAGGGATGTTTCAGCCTGCAGCACGTACCGCACCTGCCCTTGCCGTTGCACAGAAATAAACACATGGCGAACAGGCTGACCATCGGTCGTCTCACTGGTTTCAAACACTGGCGCCTCGCGACGGGCTTGTTCGAGCAGATCATTGGAAAGCGACTGCTGCGCCGACGCGTTGGGGGCTTTCCACACGAGCCGACCATCCAGAGAGAAGATCCGAAGAGAATGAGTGACATCCTGCAGTTCGTGCGGGTCCTTGTTGTTCCCACCCACCTCGGCAGCTAGTGCACCGCCCTCACCTGAACTTTCGATGATATTGGGGTGCTGCTCAACAATTTTGGCCAGCGTCTCCGCCAAGCCTAACAGTCGGCCATCCACAAAACGGTGCAACAAGGCGTCGCCCCCGGCGTAGGTCAGAACAGAAAAGACCAGGAGCAGCGCTGCCATCAGAATGAGCGCAGACTGGCGGATCAACCTATGTAAAGACTTCATGCGACCGGTTCCGTCTCTTCCAACATGTATCCCGCGCCGCGTACCGTGGCAATTAGCTGGGGGGAAAAATCTCGATCGATCTTCGCGCGCAGAGCCCGAATATGGGCGTCCACAATGTTTGTCATGGGGTCGTAGCTGATGTCCCACACGTGTTCGATGATGGCTGTTCGTGTCAACACTCGATTCTTGTTTCGCAAGAAGAACTCAAGCAAGGCATACTCTTTATTCGTCAGTGGGATTTCTTGCTCTGCCCGCCACACGCGGTGAGAGGCCGGATCCAACTCCAGATCTGCGGCTTTGAGACGGACCAATTGTTGTGGGCCTCCACGGCGCAGCAAGGCACGGATTCGAGCCAGCATTTCTGCAAAGGCAAATGGCTTGGGCAAAAACTGATCCGCACCGGTATCGAAACCTGAGATCTTGGCCTCCAGAGTATTGCGCGCGGTCAACAGCAAGACCGGAGTCATGTTCCCCGTGGCCCGGACACGGCGACAGAGCGTAAGGCCATCGAGCTTGGGTAACATGATATCGAGGATCAAAAGATCGTACGGATTCCCCAACGCGAGTTCCAACCCTTCTTCTCCATCGGCGGCAAAGTCCACTGCGTACTGTTCTTCCTTCAACCCTTTGCGGATGAACTGCCCGAGGTTCAGATCGTCTTCGACCAGCAAGATTCTCATCGGCTCCCCTCTTCCTCCCTTCTGAGCGACCGGCAAGAAGATTGATCAGACATCGACTAACAGGATGCTGAAAAAGTCTGCCACCGGCGTTCTCGCGTCGCTCAGAGGCTCAACGTACCGAAGCGTACGCCCCGCCTCTTCGCTCGCTGTGGCCGTGCGGGTCGGCCTTTTTGAGCATCCTGAGATTTTTGAAGCCGTCGCTCCGTCTGTCATCTTTCAACCGTGTTTTATGTGCGAACCGAGGTTTTCCGCAGCCTGCTGAGCGGATGTCTGACCCGAGACTATTATGACACCTCTGATAAGGCCGGTCACTTTCGGCGCCCATCGGAATGCCGTCGGATTTCCAGGAACAGTTTCAGTCGACCGCGATGGCTCGCAACTTTCTCACCCGCCCTACTTTCCGATTGCTTCTACCTTATTTCAAGGGAGTGGCCCAGGCTGCCCTTTACTGCGCACATCTAACGAGCACATTCCTATCGTGCGCGTTCTGCGAGCAAGAGGACGACCAGACTATCCTCCCTCCTTCGTTTGACTTCGCCTTCCCTGCCCTCCTAGAATCCTGCCATGGCTTCCTCCTTCGTCCATCTCCATCTCCATACTCAATTCAGCCTCCTTGACGGCGCAAATCAAATCGAGCCGCTGGTCCAACAGATCAAAGCCTTTGGCCAACCGGCCGTTGCCATGACCGACCATGGCAACATGTTTGGGGCCATCGAATTCTACCGCAAAGCCAGAGAGGCAGGGATCAAACCCATTATCGGCTGCGAGGCATATATGGCACCTGGCAGTCGCTTGGCTGCCAAAGACAGTGGCCTCGCCAACAACGACTACTATCATCTGATCCTCCTGGCTAGAAACCTGACCGGCTATCAGAATCTGATCAAGCTAGTGAGTAAAGCTTACCTTGAAGGATTTTACTATAAGCCACGGATGGATAAGGAAATTCTGAAAGAGCATCATGAAGGACTCATTGCTCTCTCTGGCTGCCTAAGCGGGGAAATTCCCTACCTCATCGGTCAAAAAGATATGGCCGGCTCCATGGCTGTGGCGGGGGAGTTTCAGGAAATATTCGGGAAGGAACATTTCTACCTTGAGGTACAGGCGAACGGGCTGGACCACCAGCGAGTGGCAAATAGCGGCCTGCTCGAAATCGCCAAGAACATGGACATTCCGCTGGTCGGTACCAACGATTGCCACTACCTCAAGAAAGAGGATTTTCGGCCGCACGAGCTGATGCTCTGCCTCCAAACCGGCAAGACGATCAGCGACCCGAATCGCATGAAGTTCGATACGGATCAGCTCTATGTGAAATCGACAGAAGAAGTCACGTCCGCCTTTATCGAGTTCCCCAATGCCGTCTCCAATACCTGCCGGATTGCGGACAACTGCGATCTCCAACTGGCGCTGAATAAGACGCACCTTCCGCAATACACCGTGCCCGAAGGGTTCACGCGGGAAACCTATCTGGAGCGCCTGGCGTTGGACGGATTGGCGGCCAGGCTGAAAGAACGTCCCAGCCAGATCCTGCCGGCTGCCTATGAGCTGCGACTGCGTGAAGAACTGACGATCATCTGCTCGATGGGGTTCGCCGGCTACTTCCTCATCGTATGGGATATCATCAAGTTTGCCCGCTCGCGCCACATTCCGGTCGGGCCTGGCCGCGGCTCCGCTGCCGGCAGTCTCGCCGCCTATACGCTACGCATCACGGACCTCGATCCCCTCGTCTACACGCTCTTGTTCGAGCGGTTCCTCAATCCCGAGCGCGTGTCCCTCCCCGATATCGACATGGACTTCTGCATGGAACGCCGGGGCGAAGTCATCAACTACGTTGTCGATAAGTACGGGAAGGACCATGTGGCCCAGATCATCACATTCGGGACGCTCGGGGCAAAAGCCGCGATCCGCGACGTAGGCCGCGTGTTGGAGATTCCCTATGCGGAAGTCGATCGTGTCGCCAAGCTCGTCCCCAATCAACTCAACGTCACGCTCCAACAGGCGATCGACCAAGAACCGAAACTACGCGATCTTATCGAAACTGATACGCGCGTGAAAGAGCTGATGGGCATCGCGCGCTCCCTCGAAGGGTTGGCTCGCCATGCCTCGACGCATGCAGCCGGCGTGGTGATTTCTGAAGGTCCGCTCACGGACCACGTACCGCTCTACAAAGGCGCCAATGACGAAATCGTCACCCAATATTCGATGGGAGACGTCGAAAAGATCGGTCTCGTCAAATTTGATTTCCTCGGCCTCAAAACCCTCACGATGATCAAACGCGCCGAGACGCTGATTAATGAGCGGCATCCTGATCATACACCGTTGGTCATGGAACAGATGCCGTTCGACGACCCCAAAACTTTTGCCCTCCTCTCGTCAGGAAAGACAATCGGCCTCTTCCAGTTGGAAAGCTCCGGGATGCGCGATCTCCTGACCGGCCTGAAACCAGACCGCTTCGAGGACATCATTGCCATCATCGCGCTCTATCGCCCTGGCCCCATGGACCTGATTCCCGACTTCATCAAACGCAAACAGGGTAAGATTCCGATCGCCTATGAAGTCCCTGAACTCGAACCGATTCTGAAGGACACCTACGGGGTCATCGTCTATCAGGAACAGGTGATGGCGATTGCCAACAAGGTGGCTGGCTTTTCGCTCGGCCAAGCCGATATTCTCCGTCGCGCGATGGGCAAGAAGAAGCCGGAAGAGATGGAGAAGCTGCGCGCGCAGTTCCTGGCCGGCGCCAAGACGAATAAGATTCCCGACAAGAAAGCGGAGAAGCTCTACGAACTGATCCAGAAATTTGCAGGCTACGGGTTTAACAAGTCACACGCCGCGGCCTATGCCGTCATTTGCTACCAGACCGGCTATTTGAAGACGCACTATCCGACCGAGTTTATGGCCGCCCTCATGACAACCGATATGGGCAACGCCGACAAAATCGTCGGCTACTTCACGGAATGCCGCGACCTCAACATCAAGGTCCTGCCCCCAGACGTGAACGAAAGCCATAAGAACTTTACCGTGGTGGACCACGCGATCCGATTCGGCCTGGCCGCCATCAAGAACGTCGGAGAAGGCGCCGTCGAATCGATCATCGAGATTCGGAATGCCACAGGCCCCTTCAAATCCTTTTTTGAGTTTTGTCGTCGCGTCGATCTCCACAAGGTCAATAAACGAATGCTCGAAGGATTGATCAAAACCGGTGCATTCGATTCGACCGGCGCAAAGCGCTCTCAACTGGCTGCAGTGCTGGATCAAGCCGTCGAGGATGGAGCGGCTGCGCAGCGCGAACGTGATAGGGGACAGACCAATATTTTTGGCGACGAGCTGAACGGACAAAGCTCTGAGGAACATCTGGCTACGCCGCCGCTGCCGAACATTCCGGAATGGGACCAAAGCGAGCGATTGAAACATGAACGGGAACTGACCGGCTTCTATATTTCCTCCCATCCACTGGCGCGCTATGAAGCGACCATCCAAGCGCTTGCCACAGTCTCGACCATCGGCCTGCCAGAGTTGTCGGACGGTCGCGAGGTGAAACTCTGCGGAATCGTCACGACCGTCAAGAGCATGCTGACCAAGAAGGGCGACCGGATGGCCTATCTGACGCTGGAAGACCTCCTGGGTGTAGTCGAGATTATCGTCTTTCCAGATCTCTACAAACAGGCCGCCGACTTGGTTGTGCCCGAACGCCTCGTGCGCATCACAGGTACGGTAGACCGGGGAGATAAAGGCACGAAGATTCGAGGGAGCAAGATCGAACCGCTCGCTGAGGTGCAGGCGCAGGCGATTAAGCGGGTCCGCATTCGACTCTCGGATTACCCTGGCCTGACGGAACAGTTACCGCGCCTCCGGGAAGTCTTTCAGCGTCACCCGGGAGGCACGACCGTCTCACTGACGTTGCGCATGGGTTCGGCACTGGAAGCCGAGACGGCTCCCCTCCCCCGCCTGACCGTCAGTCCCAGCGAACGCTTCGTGGAAGATGTTGAAGAAGTGCTAGGCAAAGGAGCCATTTTTCTGCTATCGTAGACCCTCTTGCTGGAGAGGGCGGAGATGTTCTCTCACCCAGTCTATCCATATCCTTAGACGCCTATGCGCGATTACCTTGAGTTTGAAAAACCCATCCGCGAGATCGAAGAAAAGATCGAAAAACTCGCAGCCGTTCCTGCCGGGAAATCGGCCCCCCAGGATGAGATCCGCAAGTTGCGGATGAAGCTGGCCCAGGTCGAAGATACGCTATACCAAAAACTGACCCCCTGGCAGCGCACGCAACTCGCCCGGCATCCCCAACGGCCCAGCACCCTCGATTACATCAGTTATCTCTTCAGGGATTTTTTTGAATTCCATGGGGACCGCTCGTTCGGCGACGATCGTGCCATCGTCGGAGGCTTCGCTCGATTCAATGACCGGTCGATCATGGTCATCGGCCATCAAAAAGGGAAGACGCTTAAAGAGCGGATGCAACGGAACTTTGGCATGCCGAACCCAGAAGGTTACCGAAAGTCCCTGCGTCTCATGAAACTGGCTGAGAAGTTTGGGCGCCCGATCGTGACGTTTATCGACACGCCGGGAGCCTATCCCGGCATCGGTGCGGAAGAGCGCGGCCAGGCCGAAGCCATTGCCCGCAACCTGTTTGTGATGTCCCGACTCGCTGTCCCGATTATTTCCATCGTCATCGGTGAAGGCGGCAGCGGCGGGGCACTCGCATTGGGCGTCTCAGATCGCGTCCTGATGTTGGAGCATGGAATCTATTCAGTAATTTCACCGGAAGGCTGCGCGGCCATCTTGTGGGATGATCCGACCAAAGTTCCCGATGCCGCCACTGCCCTGAAAATGACGGCAAAAGATCTGGTCGACCTCCATATCGTGGACGAAGTCATTCCCGAGCCGCTCGGTGGCGCTCATCGCGACCTCAATGCCATCACCGATCGAGTCGCCAAATCCCTCAGTAACCAACTCTCCCAGCTCAACGACCTCTCCCTCCCTCAATTGCTGGCTCAACGTGATCAGAAATACCGATCCATCGGAGCCGTCAACGGGCTGGTCGCCATTCCCTAATAGATTGCTCGGCTAGATTGCTCGGCCATCTGCACCTCTGCTGCTATCCAGGCACCCCTATACACCGTTCGCGCTCTTCCCTCACCCACACTGTTCGTGACGGTACGACTACAATCCTGAATCATGTGAGCGAATGATCCACACCGGGGGTCCAGCATAAAGACAGCAGAGAAGCGTGAAAGAATGCCATTGAGTACTAATGTATACTTAGTGTTGGAGAGTGTGATCGCGGCTAACGTTGGAAGAACTTCTACTTCAGCCTCACCCTGAGCTCTCGACATCAGCGTGCGTTCAACAGGGCCCTGTACTGACCAAGCCACCGAACAAATCCGCGAAGAGCACGGGGGTCCGCACGCAGGCGGACGAATCGTTGCGCAACGCACCGAGCGAGCGTGATCGCCATGTGTAGAAACAGACCACCGAGCTGCAGCAAACCAGCCAGAATCTCCAACAAACAACGAACCAGCTGCGTACTATCATCGAGCAGTCTCCTCTGGCCATCGTCGAACTGGACGAGGTCGGCCTCGTGACACAGAGGAACCAGGCTGCGACGCAGATGTTCGGCTGGACGAAGGAGGAAGTGTTGGGACGGGAGCTTCCCTACGTGTGCATCGGTCATGAGGAGGAATCGGACAGCTTGTGGATGTCGGTTCTACGCGGGAAACCCGCAGAGAATATGGAACTGCGCCGCGTGAAGAAAGACGGCACACTGTTTGGCGTAAGCTTTTCGGGCGTTGGTCTGCACGATCCTAAAGGTCTTCTCACCGGCTCCTTCGAATTTTTTACTGATATCACAGAGCGCAAGCGACTGGAAAATGAGGTACAGACGCACCGGGACCGGCTGGCCTTCCTTATATCCAGTATCCCGTCCGTCATCTACTCTGCCCAGACGACCGGTACGTATGGGGCCACATTTTCTCAGCCAATGTCACGCAGGTCATGGGTTATCGGCCAGACGAGTTTAGGACCGATGCGGCGTCCTGGGCCGACCGGATCCATCCGGACGACCAGGCTCGCGTGGTTGCCGATCTCCCGCAACTATTTGCGCACGGGACTCACACGCATGAATATCGATTTCGCCAGCAGGATGGGACCTATTGGTGGATGCGAGGCGACATCAGGCTGGTGCACAATGCTGCGGGAGAACCGATCGAGATGGTCGGTTCCTGGCTTGACATCAGTCGAGGATCATGACGCGGGTCGCAGCCTCGTTGTCTGAACCGATCCAGGCGTTGGTGACCAAGGTGATCATGCCGCATCTGTCAGGCAGCGAGCTGGCCCGCCCTTCTCGATACGCCTGGCCCCGCCTTTACTCAAAAGCCGTTCGGACTCAACAATCTGGCCTGGCGCCTACGCGACATCTTGGAGCAATCGATCGCACCGAAAGGCTGACCAGTGTGAAACGTCGAATCCCGTCGACCCCGGCGCGACGAGACGCGCCGCGTCCCACGCGAGAACGATGCCGCCGGATTGTTCCATCATCCTCCAGGCCTTGTTACGCCTCCTGAGACAAGGCGACATCGGCGCCAAAGAGAAGAACCCATCGGCCTATTGCGTATACCGCGCATGTTCCTGCAGCCCGATCGATATAAGGCCTCTCCCCCTCTACCCACCCATTCGGGTGATGTAATCCCAAAATGATAATGTCCGCTTTCACCAAAGTAGAAATGTCCTCTTCGTTGCGAGACTGTCGGCCCTCACAAGGAGGGCCAGATGGTCAGAGAGGACAGGGTCATCATGAGTGTGAAGGAACTCAGGCGGGTGCATGTGATTCGCCAGACGATGGAGAAGAAGCTGACGCAGGTGAAGGCGGGCACCCTACTGGGACT
>JBBRRK010000137.1:0-11136 GCA_038200765.1 Nitrospirales bacterium | reverse complement strand
TTCGCAACGAATCGCCTTGGGCCAGTCCCAGGCTCAGCGTTTCACGTTCGTCGGCAGTCATGTGCGTATAGCAATTGTTGGACATAGCAACACCTTAGCCCAACCGGGCGTGTAGTGTTGCACTTGGAGTTAGAACCCAAGGGTCGTGTGCCCATACGTACGTTCATGTTACGGAAGAAGTTGCGGCTGCTGAATGATTATTGACCTCGTAAGCCTTTAGTATGTTAGAAAATATGAGATAACTCTACTCCTCAGAGGCACGCATTGGCTGCATGATTGAGTCGAGGCGCAGGCATGCTTTGGCGTGCCGAGCTGGCACGTTTCCATCCGTGAGTTCCGGAGGTCTGAGATGACGGAGCAGGACGATCACAAAGCCAAGATGGAACGCTTGAAGGCTTCCGTGGATCGACGCATCGAGGCGGCGCAAGAGGAAAAGGGGCTGTTGATCGTCTATACGGGTGCCGGCAAGGGGAAGACCACAGCGGCTCTGGGTATGGCCTTGCGATGTCTCGGCCATGGAATGAAGGTTGCGGTGGTGCAGTTCATCAAGGGCGCGATCGATACGGCAGAGGAACGGGCGCTCAAGTCCTTTGGCGATCGCGTCACCTTTCTGCGCATGGGAGAAGGATACACCTGGGAAACTCAAAATCGCGAGCGAGATACGAAGTTCGCTCAACAGGCCTGGGCTGCGGTCTGTGGGTTTTTACGCGATCCCTCCTATGCGATGGTCATTCTCGATGAATTCAATATTGCTCTCCAGCACGACTATGTCCAACTTGAAGACGTCTTGCCGGTTCTTCGGAGCCGACCTCCTATGCAGCATGTCGTGATCACCGGTCGCGGCACCAAAGAATTGTTGATCGAGGAAGCCGATCTTGTCACGGAGATGAAGCAGATCAAACATCCCTTTCGGAAGGGCGTGAAGGCGCAACCGGGGGTGGAGTTTTAGCGGGATGCTGAACAAGTCCGCCAGCAGCGTTCTCGCATCATTGAGACCTCAACGTACCCCCGTGGGTACGCCGCGGGCCTTCACTCGCTACGGCCTTGCTGGACGGTCTTTTGAGCATCCTGCGTACCCGCATAGTTTTTCCGTAGTCTGATAGTTGGCTCGCGTAAGAGAGAGGAGCGTTCTTCACCCATGAGAGGGCCGGTTACCAAAACGTGCGAGAATTGCCGTCAGGCGTTCGAATGTGGCGGGTACCAGTGTTGGTGTGGGAAGGTCGGCATCACCGAGCCGCAGATGGATTGGATCGCGTCGCGGTTTCAGGACTGTTTATGTTCGACATGTCTGAAGAAGGTCGGAGCAGGCGATGTAGGGCTTGTTCCGCTTCAATTGGCTGCTCCTGCACATGTTGAGGACAAGGAGCCATCATGACTGTGCGCCCAGATGTCGGGAGTCCCGGTCGAGGACAGTTCTCCGACCATGAGCGGGACGCGATCTACCGCGTGATTTTCGAGCGGCGGGATGTCCGTCGAAATTTTTTGCGCCGGCCGATCCCTGACGATGTGCTTGCGAGGATTTTGACCGCAGCGCACCACGCCGGATCTGTCGGGTTCATGCAGCCCTGGGATTTTGTGGTGGTTCGACAACGCACGACGAAGCGGGCTGTGAAACAACTGTTCCTCAAGACGAATGAGCAGGCAGCCATGCGTTATGAAGGCGCCAAAGCGACTCTCTACCGGAGTCTCAAGCTGGAAGGGATTGAAGAAGCGCCGGTCAATATCGGTGTGACCTGCAGCCGTCAGCGGGGCGGTCGTCATGTGCTGGGCCGTTTCACGGTGCGCGATACGGATGTGTATAGCACCTGTTGCGCCATTCAAAATCTCTGGCTGGCCGCACGAGCGGAAGGCATCGGAGTTGGATGGGTCAGCATCCTTGACCATGGAGCACTGAAACAGGTGCTCGGTATCCCCAGGCCAATTAAAGTGCTGGCCTATCTCTGCCTCGGCTACGTCGCAGACTTTGCGACAACGCCAGACTTGGAGACGGCGGGGTGGAGGGCCAGGATTCCGATTGACCAACTCATTCACTTCGAATCATGGGGAAACACCATGCAAGGCAGGAGGAGAAATGGCGATGCGCATCACAAAGGTCTACACGAGAACAGGAGACGCGGGAAAAACAAGGCTGGCCGGAGGGCAACAGGTGTGGAAGGACAGTCTTCGAGTTGAGGCCTACGGCACCCTCGACGAGCTGAATGCGGTGGTCGGGGTGGTGCGGGTGATGAATGCCGAGATGGTGGGGAGTCATGCGCAGGCGGAGCAACTCGAAGAAGACCTTCAATGGGTCCAAAATAAGCTGTTCGATCTCGGCGGCATTCTCGCGACAATGCCTGGCCAAGAGTTCAAGAACATGCCGCAGGTAACGGGGAAAGACGTGACGAAGCTGGAGAAGATGATCGATCGTTGTCAGAAAGATTTGGCGCCACTCAAAGAGTTCATTTTGCCGGGCGGGGGAAAGGTGTCGGGCTTTTTGCATCAGGCAAGAACGGTCTGCCGCCGGGCAGAGCGACTGTGCGTGCATCTCTCGCGGGAAGAGCCGGTCGATGCGGTGAACATCAAGTTTGTGAATCGCCTAAGCGATGCCCTGTTTGTGTTGGCTCGCTGGGCTGCCAAGACTCAAGGGGAACCGGAATTCCTCTGGCAGCGTGATGTGAAAAAGGCGGCAGGCTGATTGTATGAAGAGGGCGCGCAGAGAACGTTCGACGCTCATTCTTGTGCTCGGCGGCGCGGCATCCGGTAAGAGCCGGTTGGCGCTCGATCTGGCCGGTGAGGCAGGGCCAAGGACCTTTCTCGCCACCGGCCAGGCGTTGGATCGGGAAATGAAAGTACGGATCGAACGGCACCAGGCTACGCGCTCGCCCGATTGGGTAACAGCAGAAGTTCCGACTGATCTTGCCGGATGGTGTAATGAGCATGGCCGTCACTATCGAACAATCGTGCTGGATTGTCTCACGTTATGGTTGAGCAATCTGACCGGAAAGCGCCGGAGCGACGCGGCTGTCTCCGAGGCTACGGCCGATTTGCTTCGGACCATTCGGGCGACAGGGGCTCGTGTCGTGGTCGTGAGCAACGAATTGGGCCTTGGGCTTGTGCCTGCGACCAAGACCGTCAGGGCATTTCGAGATCTGGCTGGGCGGGTCAACCAACAGGTGGCGGCAGAAGCGGATGAAGTCTACTTGGCGGTCAGTGGGCTTCCACTGAGACTGAAGTAAGAGGAGTATTGAGAATGTTATTGCGCGATACGATGGACCGGATCCAGCCGACCGACACCCGCCTGTTGGCGCAGGCACAGGCGCGACTGGATCGATTGACGAAGCCGATCGGCAGCCTGGGCCGGCTGGAAGAATTAGCCGCGCGCTACGTCATGATCACGGGTGAGATGAAGCCGACGATTCCGCGTGGAGCGGTCTTTACCTTTGCTGCTGATCACGGAGTCACAGTGGAAGGGGTGAGCGCCTATCCCTCTGCCGTGACGCCGCAGATGGTCTTGAACTTTCTGCGCGGGGGCGCCGGTGTGAATGTGCTTGCGCGTCATGTCGGTATTGATGTTCGTGTGGTCGATATCGGTGTCGCGTTCGACTTTGACGCGGTGCCAGGACTCATCCATAAGAAGATCATGCCCGGTACAAAGAACCTCTTGGTGGAATCGGCCATGAGTTCCGCGCAGGCGGAACAGGCGCTGCAAGTCGGGATTGAGCTGGCTACTGAGGCGGCTCAAGAGGGTATCGGCTTGATCGGAACCGGGGAGATGGGGATCGGCAATACCACCGCCAGTTCAGCGATTACCGCTGTGATGACGCGTCGACCGGTTTTCGACGTGACAGGACGAGGAACGGGGATCGACGATGCCAGTCACGCGCGGAAGATCGACGTGATTCAGCGCGCGCTCGCGTTCCATCGGTTGGATTCGGCTGATGCGATGGAGGTGCTCGCCACAGTGGGTGGGTTGGAAATCGGTGGGCTGGCCGGACTGATGCTCGGTGCGGCGGCAGCTCGCATTCCAGTCGTATTGGATGGATTCATTGCCGGAGCGGCCGCGTTGATTGCTGTAGGACTGCAACCGTACTGCTCAGACTATCTCATTGCGTCTCATCGGTCGGTTGAACGAGGCCATCAGGCGATACTCGATCACCTTGGTGTGAAGCCGTTATTCGATCTCGATCTTCGTCTGGGGGAAGGCACCGGCGCCTGTCTTGGTATGGGTCTGGTCTTTGCCGCGATCAAGATTCTCACGGAGATGGCCACGTTCGACGAAGCAGGTGTATCGGAGCGGAATACGTGAACGGTAACACGTGAAGTCACTGACAGGGAAACAGCATCAGCGGTCAATCTTGAATCGTGGCGTTCCGATTATCTGAGGAGTCGTGTGTCCTGCGTCACATCTTCCGTTTCACGTTTCACGTTTCACGTCTTGCGGCCCTTCATTCTGGCCTGGCAGTTTCTCACGGCGATTCCACTCAATCGTTCGATGCACGATGTCAAGCCGGAGGAGTTGGCTGCCTCCATGAGTTGGTATCCTTTCGTCGGCTGTCTCCTTGGCCTGCTGTTGGTCATGGCAGACCTGTTCCTGGCGAGATTCTTCTCAACTCAGGTCACGAGTTTGGTGTTGATGCTCATCCTCATCGGCCTGACGCGTGGGCTCCATCAAGATGGTCTCGCCGATATGGTGGACGGACTGGCGGGCGGGCGAACCGCTCAGGCACGCTTGGCGATCATGAAGGATGGGCGTGTCGGTGCGATCGGCGCCACGGGACTGTTTCTCGCGCTTGGCCTTCGCTATGCCGGGCTCAATGCCATGCCGGCTGGCGAGCATCTCGCATTGCTGATCGGCATGCCGGTGGTCGGTCGATGGGCCATGGTTGTGGGGGCCTCCCATGTAACCTATGCACGGTCGGAAGGAGGGCTGGCCCAACCGTTCCTTGCACATTTGTCCTGGCGGCATCTCTGTGCGGCAACCGTCACGGCAGGGCTGGTCTTGACGCTGTTGTTGGGACCATGGGCGGCGCTGTGCTCACTTCTCATCGGCGCGGCGCTCGTCCGTCTTTCGACGATCTGGTTCCATCGCATGTTCGGCGGCGTCACGGGTGACCTGCTCGGGGCGACGAACGAAGTCGCAGAGATTCTCTTTATCCTGATCGTTCCCGTGGTGCTCTTCCGATGACCGCAGGCGAATTGGCAGTGGCCTGCCTCTTAGACGCCGCGGTCGGAGACCCGCGCTGGTTCCCTCATCCGGTACGATGGATGGGATTCCTCATCGACTGGTGTGACCGGCGAGTCCATCAGCTGCTCCTGTCTCCCGGCACACAACGGATGGCAGGTGTGCTGCTGGCTATTGCCTTGCCGACTGGAGCCTATGCGGCGGGGGAAGGGCTCATCTGGGTTGGGAACTCGATCGATTCCCTATGGGGGAGCGTGGTGACCGTGGTGCTGGCCTGGACCACGCTCGCGGCTCGCGATCTGATCGATCATGTCATATCCGTGCAGAGGGCTCTCCACTCTGCTTCCTTGCCGGAGGCGCGATCGGCCGTCGCCAAGATTGTCGGGCGCGATACGGAGGAGATGGAGGAATCCGATATCGTTCGTGCCACGGTGGAAACGATTGCGGAAAGCACGGCTGACGGCATCATGGCGCCGTTGTTCTATCTGATCCTTGGCGGAGCCCCATTGGCACTTGCGTATAAGGCGATCAGCACGCTGGACTCGATGATCGGCCATATGGACGACCGATACCGATGGTTTGGCTGGGCATCGGCTCGATTGGACGATGTGGCGAATTTTCTTCCGGCTCGCATCACGGCGCTCTTGCTCGTTCTGTCCGTGGGAATCGTTTCTCGATCGTGGCCCGCGATGCAGCGTGCCTGGCAGATCGTGCTTCGCGACGGTCAACAACATCCAAGCCCGAACAGTGGACACCCGGAAGCGGCGATGGCCGGTGCGCTTGGTGTGCAATTGGGCGGGATGAATCGCTATGACGGGATGCCTGTTGAACGTCCATGTCTCGGCGATTCTGTTCAGCCCCTCACGAGGGTTCACATTGGTAGGGCACTCACGCTCATGCTCTGGACCAGTCTCACCGGAGTCCTCTTGGGCATTGGATGGCTGCTGATGGTGAAGGGATGACGCGACCCACTCACGGCGGGAATGTCTACAAGGTCGCTCGGGAACGACGTGTTTCCGTCGGGTCGATCGTGGATTTTAGCGCCAGCATCAATCCGTTGGGCTTTCCTAAGGCGGGGCTTCGCGCCATTCGCTCAGCGCTCAAGCAGATCGTGCACTACCCGGATCCCGATTGTCGGCAGCTCAGACAATCCTTGGCACAACAGTGCGGGATCGATCCAGATATGGTCCTCGTCGGCAACGGGTCGACCGAACTGATTCATCTCGTGCCCCGCGCGCTCGCGATCAAGTCCGCGCTCGTGATCGGGCCCACGTTCGAGGAGTATGCGCGTGCGCTGATGGACGCAGGGAGCACGGTTCAGTATGTTCATGCCAGGCGAGAGGAACGTTTTCGCCCGCCGGTGAAAGAGGTCCTTCGAGAGCTGTCTGCCAAGCGATCGAGAGTCGACGCCGTCTTTTTGTGCAATCCCAACAATCCGACCGGCCAGGTGCTCACCCGGTCGGCGATCTGCGAGTTGGCTGAAGCGATGACACGACGACAGGGCTGGTTGATTGTCGATGAGGCCTTTATCGACTATTGTCAGAAACAATCTGTCGTCTCAATGTTGAACGAGCATCCGCGTGTCGTCGTGCTGCGCAGTCTGACGAAGTTCTATGCCATGCCGGGTTTGCGGATCGGCTACCTGCTTGGCGCAACCAAGGTCGTGGATCAGCTAAAAGAACGCCAGCCGCCATGGTCGGTCAACTCGTTGGCACAAGAGGTCTCCTGTGCGGTGATACGCGATCATGCCTATGCCATGAAAAGCCGCGCATTCATGGAGCACGAACGGTCGCGATTCATGCGAGGGCTGCGCGCATTGCCGGGTGTGCGTGTCTATCCGTCAGCGGCGAATTTTGTGCTGATCGAACTTCCTGCCTGGACCTCCGCCGGCATGGTGACCGATCGACTGGCTTCCGCGAGTCTGCTTGTCCGGGACTGTTCGACGCTGCTGGGTCTGACGACGCAGATGATTCGTGTGGCGATCAAGCCCGCAAAAGAGAATCGACGATTGATGGCAGCGCTTGGCGCCTGCGTCGCGAAACAGGCGTGATGAGCATACAGAGTGGACGTACCATGCAGACTGCCTTTCGAATCAGGCAACAGACGCTCATCGTCGACCTGGGAGGAGTTCGGTCAGTACTCTCATCCGCTCCCAGGGCGGGGGGGATGACGAGGGCCAGATACATCTTGAACCATCAAGTCGCGGCCAAGCCGATAGGGGAACATGATCGTGCCAAGGGTATCGGCACGCGCGAGGCCGATCCTGCCAGGACGCTGAGCAAGCTGGCGATCTCGCTCGGCATCCGCGATAGATTCGTCGCTCTCATGACGGCCGTGTGGCTCAAGGACTTAGTCATGGCGCGAGAATCTTCCGGCGAGATCTGGGTCGAAGGATTTGTCACGGTTGGAACGTCGAATGCGGTGCGGGCAGGGGAACCGGTGATGCTGAGTCAGTGCAACAACGGCGGTATTTATTCCGGCACGATCAATCTGATTCTCGTGACCAACGCTCGTCTGTCCGCTTCAGCCATGGTCGGGATGGTGCAGGTGGCGACCGAAGCTAAGACGGCTGCCCTGTTGCAGGCCAAGGTGAAGAGTTGGACCGGACGTTCGGGGGCGACGGGAACTGGAACAGATGCGGTGGTGATTGTGAGTGGAGAGGGGCCTCCTCAGCGATATAGTGGCACCCATACGATTCTCGGTGAACTCGTTGGTCGGGTGATTACCCAGGCAGTCGAGGAAGGACTCGATCGATATGTGCGGTGGCATGCTAGCCATACACCAGACGGGCGCGTGAAGAAATCATGAGGGATTCCGATCTACGAGCCAACGCTGTTGCCATTCTGGGCACAGGCTCCGATGTAGGGAAGAGCCTCATTGTCGCCGGGATCTGCCGACTCTTGTCTCGAAAGGGTATACGGGTTGCGCCGTTCAAGGCGCAGAATATGGCGCTGAACTCTTTCGTGACGCTCAATGGAGGGGAGGGGTCTTCGCGCAGATCATCGGGACACTCGATTTATTAGCCCCTCACGAGCGCCGGCTGGTGCGCGGCGTGATCGTGAATAAGTTCCGCGGAGATCGTCGTCTGTTTGAAGATGGTGTTCGCATACTTGAGGCCCGCACAGGTCTTCCGGTCCTGGGAGTCATTCCATTTCTTCGAGACCTTCGGTTGGACCAAGAGGATAGCCTCGATCTTGCTCGTTCACGGTCGGTTCAGTTCAAGCCAGATTGTACGAACGTGGCTGTGGTGTTACTGCCGCGCATGAGCAACTTTACCGACTTCAATGCGCTGGCTGCTGAAAAGGATGTGGCGCTTCGGTTTGCCGCTTCACCGGAGGATCTCCAGGGAGCTGATGTGGTGATTGTTCCTGGAACCAAGAATACACTTGAAGACCTCGACTATCTTGTGACATCTGGATTCCCGTTTGCCGTGGCATCGCATGTTCAATCGGGAGGTGAGCTCGTTGGAATCTGCGGCGGGTACCAGATGCTGGGGCTGGAGATCGCCGATCCCAAGGGCTTGGAGCGTGGAGGGACGTCAAGAGGGTTAGGGTTTCTCGATGTACGGACGGAACTTGATGCGCCCAAGATCTGCCGGCAAGTTCGCGCCACGTCGCTGCTTCGTGGCATAGAACCGCACGCGCCGGTCCGTGGCTATGAAATCCACATGGGGCGCACCAGTGGTGGAGCCGTCACTCCCTGTTTCCAGATCGAAGCCTCTGAAATCTTCCAAGGTCCCACGATGGGTGACGAAGGTGCGGCGAGTGAGAACGGTCGTGTCTGGGGCACCAGCATCCATGGTCTGTTCGATCAGGCGGGTTTCCGAAGAGGTTGGTTGAACCGTGCGCGTAGCAGGAAAGGACTCCCGCCGATTTCACTCTCGGAGTCTAAACTCGTCGCGACACAACTGTGTGCTGAATTGGATCGCTGGGCAGATCACATAGAACAATAGGTGAGTATGGATGCAATCTATTGGGTATGTGAAGGTCGATGAAGAAGGAAGCGCTGCTGCGCATCACGAAGGTCTATAACAGAATCGGCGACAAGGGGAACACACAGCTGGTATAGGGCCAGTAGGTCTGGAAGGACAGTGTATGAGTGGAGGATTTGGGGCGTGGACAAAATGAACTCGTGGATCGTGGTGGACTCGTTTAATGCGGAGTTGGTCAGGACTCATCCATCTGCCGATCGATTGGAAGAGGAACTGCGCTCTGGCTAGGGTGACTATTCTGCCAGAAAATTTCCCTTTTGATCTGAATACGTTTCAGGGGAGCTTTCGCAAGCAGAAAAGTGATTCGGGGTTTTTGTGGAATGGGACCCAGCCGGCATGTAAGCCATGATGATCGAGCCCATTGCTTCGCCACACCAAAGGCTTGGTTTCTAGGCCGCCTTCATTTTATTGCTGCCTTGCAGAGTTTTTTGCAGCCGATTGATCGCTCCCGCCAGCTGACCAATTTCATCGCGCCGATCAATGTCGGCGGGGGTGCTCAAATCTCCCTTAACGATACGATCCGTTACTTCCTTGAGTTCGGCGAGAGGTTTGCTGATGCTGCGCCCAATTGATGCGATGAACAGCAGCGCAATAGCAATGGTAATCCCTGCGATTACCAGAGAGTATATCCTTCGTTGATTGAATCCGCCGACGCGGGTTGCGAGCAGGTCGTCAAGGACGCCTATCGTGACGTCGTACATCGCATAATTGGACTCAAGAGTTTTCAATCCGTTTGCACTCATGGGCTTCAGATCGATTTTTGCGAATTCACTTGGTCCCGCGTCCAAGACCTGGCGTCGGATCATATCGTCGAAGGCCTTCACCGCCTCGATGTGTGTACGGAGAGGAAGGGAGAGCGTGCTGCGCAAAGAAGGATTCTGATTAATGGATGTCTGGAGTCCAGTACTTACCCTCTCCATTGTCGGCTCGATCCTCGCCAAGAGGAAGGATATAAGCTGTTTCTTAGATTCTATGTTTTCACGTGTCAGAATCAGGTCGGCGACGTGCGCGTTGGTCTGCGCGATTAATTGCCCAAGGATGGGCAAATTGATGACGACGTTGTCCATCGCGTAGTAACTATCGAGGTCAGGGTCAAGAATGAGGTTCGAGGTATCTCCAGCCTGGATAATGAGCGGGAGGATTGACTTTCCGACGATATCGTCATACGCCGAGTTGATATTTTCTGGTTTAGCATTGCTGGAACTACGAAGAATCAAAGATTTTGTCGTGGACCATTTCTCCACCAGCCCGGCAAGGCCGTGGTTCGTCTTCAATTCTTTTCCATAACGACCATCCACCTCTTGGGCCGATCGAATATCTTCCTCAATCTGTTTCTCCAGGGCAGCGGCTTCAGCCCCTCCGTTGAGGAACGCGACCTGGTGTTTCTGAATGTCATGGAGCAGGTGTCGAACCGGATCGATGTATTCGACACCCCTGCGTTCGTTCTCACCGAAGTCGATCGCGATGTTTTGCTCCTTGACGAGTAAGAACAGCAGCACAGCGATCGGTAGGCTGAACACAAGTCCGAGTAATACGAGTTTGCCTCCGATATTCAGGTTCCGAAACATTGGGGCACCTCCTGAGTGAAAATTGGCTGCTGAGACGTTTTCTTAGGCGATCATTATGCCTGCATCACTAAGGGCAATTCTTCATTTCTCCAATGGTCAGCGAATGTTGCTCAAGATCCTTATAGTGGTCAATACATACGCGCTCGTTCAGGTTTAGCAGAGGTCTGGGTTTTGTCAAGATGCGGGGTGGATCGACCGGACAAGAAATCCCCAGTCACCGTGCGGGAAATACGATCGACTCATGCTCATGATCGTGTGTCATGCCGACTCGCCGTTGGAGTTATGCTTGAAAGTTGGGTATGACGGGATGAAGAGGGTGGCGTATTCTTGATGATTCTTCGGGTCATCAACCTTTTTGCAAAGGAGTGAATACGCCGTGAGTACCAATACAGGAATTGGGGTCGAGAATCCAGGGG
>JBBRRK010000136.1:0-11284 GCA_038200765.1 Nitrospirales bacterium | reverse complement strand
ATGTTTTTCGATCAAGGCCACTTTAGCCCCTAGACTCGCAGCGATGACGGCGGTGATTAATCCCGCTGTCCCAGCCCCAATGACCACAATGTTATAACGGCCAGCCGGTTCGGGATTGACCCAGTTCGAGGGATGCACGTTGCCGACAAGCGTGCGGTTATGCTCGTCGTTCGGCAGCATCAGGCCGTCTTCATACTGAGTCATCACAGCGATCTTCTCTGGTGACTGTCTGGCCATCACACCACTCTCGCGTTTCTTCGATGCGTCACGTTTCACGCCTCACGGTTCGACATGCTCACCATCCCAAGCCGAGACGAGGAGCGTGTCACGGGTCATGCCGGTCTCCCAGACCACTTCTTGTACAAGCTCGGTACCAATGCCAAAAGCCCCAGCAACACAAACGCTCCAATTACTCCGGGGGACGCAATGTCTTTCAACGAATTGATCGTACCGAGTTGCCGCCCAGCATACGCATAGACGAAGGAACCGGGGATAATCCCGAGGGCCGTCGCCACGACGTAGGTGCCGACATTCATACGAGTGAGGCCGGAGACCAGATTGACCACAAAGAACGGAAAGAGCGGAATCAGCCGCAAGGTCAGGAGATAACTGAACGCATTGTTCGTAAAGCCCTGCTGTACCGGCCCCAGCCACTTTCCAAACTTCCGTTCCACCCAATCACTCAACAGGTAGCGGGATGCGAGAAACGCAAGCGTCGCGCCTGTCGTCGCCCCCAGATTGACGAACAGCGTACCCCACACGAACCCGAAGAGGAATCCGCCGGCCAAGGTCAGAATCACGGCGCCGGGAAGCGAAAGCCCCGTCACAGCCACATAGGTCAAGACAAACAACGCGGCAGCCACGGCCGCATGTGTTTCGGTGAACGACAAGAGCGCATCGCGATTGTCCTTGAGCGCATCCAAGGAAAGGAATCGGCCTAGACCGAAATAGAAAAATGCGGCTATTGCAACTCCGATCGCGAGGAACACCGCAATTTTCCCGGCATTCGACCCGCTCTTTGCTTCCGTAGATGGCATATCGTGTGTCACGACCCTGTGCTCGCGTATCATGGGGACTCCTTTTCTGGCTGTCAATGTAGCCGACTGATTCTCAGTCGCCCGAAGCCCCCATGGTCTTACAGGTACCCATGCCCTCCCGCATGCACAGACTTGATTGCTCGCAGGGTGCTGAAAAAGTCCGCCAGCTTCGTTCTCGGCTCATCGAAATCCTCAACGTACCCCGCTTGACGAACAAGCTGTCTTGGCAGCGTGGGGTGGGCGAGTGAGAAATGCTACGCCTCCGGGTCGACGCGCCTACGGCCTTGTTTGGGACAAGGCGCGTCTTGGCGCGCCAGGGTTTGGCGGGTGAGAAGTCTGGCCTTTTCGAGCATCCTGTGTAGTATTTTCCCGTTGTTCCATGCATGCAGGTTAGTGAAAATTTTGCGTGCCGCAACAGTTTTTCCGTAGCCTGCTAGCGGGATGATGATGAAACGGTGATTGGATATTGAGGCAGCGGAGGCGGCTATCGTGGCTGGCGGCCGTGTAGGTCGCGATCCATATCGGGCCGACCGAACGTCCGTTCAACTGGGTCGATCCTACCATCTTGGTTGCGATCGAGCTCTTGGAAATGGTCGTGAGTCCATTCAGAAATGTGCGGGTCCGGAACGCCTCCACCAAGATGATTCCGAAGAGGATCGTAGCGCTGGGGGCTTTCCAGCATGCCGTAATACATAAGATCAGTTCTTGGCTGCACGACGGCTTTTGTCGCCGCCTTCTTATGCACCTTCATAGGCCGAGGCTTCTTCGAATTCCTCGGCTTGCTCACTGCTCGTACTGACTTGGCCTGTTTCTGAATCGCCTCCGGTTGACGCGCCGCGGCAGTGGGTATAGGACTCTTCTTGGCACGGTGGATAGGCGGATAATGCCCTTGCTTGGATTGATGCGTGGCAGGCTTGACAGAGACGGCGACCGACACCGACTCCTTTGCTGGTGTTGTTTCGGCAATCGTCTGCCCGACCATCACGGCGAATACGGCGACGAAGCAGACTGCTCCGGGTACAACTCGCGCTACGATACTCCGGCCCATACCCCTCCTAATTTGTGAGTACCTGCCAGTGTACCAGGTGAGGTCATTGCTAGGTACTTTAATGAGTTATGCTGTCTTCATTGGATTCCCCTCTCGTGAACTCCTTCAGACACAATGGGTATTCAGCGCGCAACCCACACGCATCCTCAAGAAGAAAGGGGGGGGCACATCACAACAGTGGGGATTGATTCGGCGGAGTCTGTGTTCCTGTTGCATGGGGTGGATGCGAGAGGGCGTGCGGTGCTTAGCAAGTAACCGATCGGAGATGTATGATTCGGCCTCGATGGGAGGGTCGCTTTGATTTAGATCACGTCATGCGATTGGACTACCTAATAGCAGTCAGTCCTGTACTTCAGCTAAGGGTCGATAGCTGATACTGACTGCCAGGTCGAATCTGAACTAATACACGTTAAACGTGAGACATAAAACGTTTCGGTCCTGTCTTTTCACATTTCACCTTTCATGTCTCACGTTTAACGTCTCTCATAAAACAGCTCCAGTGCAGCGGCAAAGCCCTTCATTCGTCCCTTGCGGAACACCTCTTCAAGCTGTCCACGTAGCGATCTGACGCCTCCCTCATCGTCTCGTTTGACCACGCCTTGGGACAGCAGCATCTCTGTCGCCACTTCGACGAGCCGTTGCTTGCGCCCCTCCATCTCAGCCGTCACAAGTTCTTCCATGACCTCCGAGGTGCGCTCCCGAATCGTCTCTTCCTTAAATGTGTCGTACCCTTGATCCGCCACGGTCCGTTCACGAATCACGGCGAGTTCGGCTTTAATTCGCGTCACGTCTTTCATCAAGACCGCGAATACTTCCTTTCGCCCTTCGTCAAAGAGCTTCTGCTCCATCTCGTCGAGGATGACGGCCGGATCGACCGCTTCATCCCGTGCCGTTTCATCCCCCCAATTGAGACGGTCATAGCTCCGGCGCTTCCCCGGATCGCCGATGACTTCGTACGCCGCATTGATCTCACGGATCTTCGCTTCGGCATGCGTGCTATCGGGGTTGCGGTCAGGATGGTGCTGAAAGACCAGCTTCCGGTAGGCCTTTTTGATCGCGTCGTCGGGCGCGTCGCGCGAGACCTCCAGCACCCGGTAAAAATCGATTCGTGCCATGGCGGGCGACTATAGCACGAGGCTTCGGCAGGCTTCACCTTGACTCCTGCAGTGAACAATTTCTGACGGCACTCGGCACCGGCGGTGACTAGGCGGCTGGCGTGGCGATCGTCGCAGAAACTTGGCCGGAGGAAACACGAGCGAAGACTGCGAGCATTCTCCAATTCGTCTGGACTGTCGGATTCTTTCTGGCTGCGACGTTCGATCTCACGCTCAAAAAAACCTACGGATGGCGGGGGCTCTCACAGGGTTTTGCTTCAACGAGGGATGTATCCTAGCTTCCACCTCACCATTCCTGATAGGTTGACTTGTCAGGACGCTGGGCATATTCGGCCAAGCCGTCGGCACGGTGGCATTGATCTATCTGATGGGACTGGTTGTGTGACCGCTCGCACCAGAAACAAAGGGCAAACCACTGCCCGAATGATCCCTTCCGAGTCAGCATCAAACACACCAGCCCTTGACATCCCAGCAAAGCAGCTTATGTTGATACTATGACAAACACACCACCACCCAAAGCCCTGACCTATGACGAGAAGAAAGCTGCCGAGGCGGCCTTCGCAGGCCACCCGTTTAATAACGCATGGTCTGCTTCAGCCCGAGCGATCTACGACGGGATCCTGAAGGCCTTGCCGCACACAGACGCCGTGATTGCTGCTCCTTCCCATGTCGAAGAACCAGCGGAGGATCCTTCCGCTCAGAATGAACCGCTTCAGCCTCAAGAGCCTCTCGCGCAAGAGCACGCCGGCGGGCGAGCGTTGATGAAAAAAACTTTGGTGCCGCAAGCTATTCATGACCGGGAAGCGGCGATTCGTGCCGGGATCTTGATCGATGTGACGCCGGCCGCACTGCAACTCGGCATCACGTTCCCTGTCACGATCACCCGACCACTCTGGGAAGTCGGGATCGTGACGAACCAATCGCTCTCCGAAGAAGATCAAACCAGCCGGGTGCGAGACATTCTGATGGCCTTTCGTCTGCGCCTAGCCGGCCTGACGACGGTGTCACCGCTGCTCGACTTTCCGGTTCTGCTGGCCTTGCCGCCATACCAGGTGCCGCAGCCGGTGCCGTTGTTTGCCCTCATTCAAGCAGACCCCGTGCACCAGGCGAACGTGACCCTCTTGCTGCCGAACGAAGTGTCTCTGTCCATCACCTCACTCAATTAGCGGCAGCGCCCTTGACACTCGTGAAGCGTCGTTCGTTTCCGGATGCGGACGTTTCACGCTTCACGAACGGCGAGGCGGTATTGTCGATCAGCTTGCGGGCTAAAGCGCGTTCCTCCGCCTGAGTCGTGACGATTCTATCGAGTCGCGCGTCCAATAATTTCCCCAAGATCGTCTTGTACTGAGGCCCTGGCTTTAGCCCCATAGCCTGAAGATCCCGCCCCGTCAGGACCGTCTTGACTGCCCTGTTCTTCATATACGCCATAAGAAGTCGTTTCAGCACACTCAATCGCGCCCCTTGCTGCCTGCTTACCTGCTTCGCGAGCAGCAGCACCAGCGCCTCGTCCGAGAGATCTGCCAAGAGGCGAAATATCTGTGACCGCCGTACTGTCCCTGTATCGGTCAGTCTCTTCAGCGCGTGATCGACCACACGTCCTCCAGTGCTCACCTTCTTCGCCTGCTCACGTGACAGAGCTAGCCGCCGGATCATCGTGGCCACGACCGCCGCGCTGGACTCGCTCGACAAGGCCATCAGATAGACGATCGGCCTGTCGATCACAGAACCCTGAAATTGACGAGCCCACCAGGCGAGCGCCTTGGGAACGGCAGTGACCATTTGCTTCACGGGCTTCGTGTTGCTCAGACGGTGGTGGAGGAAGCGAAGCAATTTCAACTGCCCTAGCCGCGCGATCGCGCGCACCGGATCGCGCTCCGCAAACAGCAACAAGATTTCGTTCTGCAATCGAGGACCAGAGAGTCGCTGGATCAGATTCGTAGAGGCTGCTTGCGCAAGCAGGCGCAGGGTGGCGCGATCGAGACGGAACCCGAACCGTTGTTCGAACCGGATCGCTCTGAAGATACGCGTGGGATCGTCTTGGAAACTGCCTGCGTGCAACAGGCGGATCCTGCGCGCCCGAAGATCGCGTTGCCCCCCATAGGGGTCGAGCAGGAGACCGAACTGCCCCGGATTGAGTTGGACCGCGATAGCATTGATCGTGAAATCCCGACGAGAGAGATCCTCTTCGATCGACGCCCACTGAACCGTCGGGAGAACAGCAGGCTGTGCATAGGACTCTCGCCTCGTCGTCGCGATATCCATCTTGAGTCCGTTTGGAAACGTCAGTCTCGCCGTCGCAAACCGCTCAAACACCGCCAATCCAGCTCGATACCGATCAGCCACCAGCCTCGCAAAGGCAACCCCATCTCCCTCTACCGTAAGATCGAGATCTCCATTCTCCTTTATCAGCAAGAGATCGCGGACGACTCCGCCGACGAGGTATAAAGACACCCCGACCTCATCCGCCAATTTCCCAAGCGCGCGAAGCAACGACAGCGCCTTCTGAGGGAGACGATGCAACAGATCGTTTTGGATCGCGCGATGCGGCATAGCACGGTATTGTAGCAAGCTCTTCCTGGATGAGGAACCATGTTCCTTATCATCGATACAACGAGGCGCTCAGGATACCGTTCCGAGCGGCAACAGCCTCTTCATCATCGCCTCATCCAAATGTGGAAGTAAGCCTGCATGATTCATGATGGTTCGTCGCGAAATCGCATAGGAGCCAGAGGAGGGGCGAGTGGCATGAAGCGAGAAGAGATACATGCATGCTGGTCGCCCCTAGCCTCTGGCACGTGCCTTCTCGCTTGAACATCCGCGATTGTAGCCGAAGCGATAATGAATAATGAGGTCATGCATACCCGCTTGACTCCCGTGCTGCGCGAAAATCTACAATCCATTGGTGTGTCTGGCTTATGGTGCCACAGTCAGTGAGGACTTTCGGAGTTAACCGGATAGGCATATGAGAAGAATTGACCGTTTCATTCCACGATCCAGATCGCAAAGCCCTTTGCGTCACGTAGTAATTGATCGGTCACGCCGCCGCCGAAAATCTGTTTGATCCGGGACGTCCCATGCCGCCCCACGGCAATGGTGTCGTGATGTCCGCTGCGCGCCTCTTCGAGAATGTTTCTCGCGATATCGTCCTCATGACCATACTTCATCGCGACGTGGCTCATCTCAAACCCGGACTGTGCCAGCGTCTCGCACGCCTGCTTCAGGACATGACACTCGGATTCTCGTTCTTTCTCAATCCAGACTTCTTGATCATCGCGCAACTGTACGCTCAATTGCGCCTCGGCAGCAGGATTCTCCGATCCACCATGCTCCAGCAACTCCCGCGGCATGGGCTTGAGCACATGAAAGAGGGTGACGACGATATCAGGCGTTCGGCGTAGGAGAGACCCCACATACTGGACAACGCGACGGGAGTTCTCGGACTCATCGACGGCCAAAAGCATTCGCATAGCAACCTCCTCGGCAGGACGGGACACACAGTGCAGTAATCGGCATATTATCCTCCTGTGAATCAGCCGATACCAGGGGGGGGGCAGGGCAAGTCCGAGCCCATTACCAAAGGCTAGTGGCCTGTCTGACATGGCCTTCGTGGCAAGGTGAAAGGGATGCGGCCAGATGCGAGGCCGCAGGTTTGTCGTACCGGCGTAACACGATTGCAGTAGACGCGCTTATGAAGAATGCGGGCCAGGGCATGAGCAGCACACTTATGCAGGATGCTCAAAATGCCGTCCAGCAAGGCCGCAGCGAGTGAAGACCCGGAAGCGTACCCTCTGGGGTACGTTGAGGATCTGAACGATGCGAGAACGAAGCTGGAGGACTTTTTCAGCAGCCTGTTAGCAGTTGGTTACGGAAGGATGATAGCCTGCTCGGAGTAGCCGATCGTTTTGAGCGTCGCCTCGAGCGCGTCGGCCATCGGCGGGGGACCGCAGAGAAAAATCACGGTATCAGGACCGGACTGCGGCAGATGCCCGCGCAGAATGGCCTCGGTGATGCGGCCCGTGCCTTGCGACCAGCCTGTAGGTGGTTGCTCCAGCACATGATAGCTATGAAAGCTCGCGTGTTCGCGTTCATCCTCGTCCCATTCCTCCCGGAAGATGATATCTGCCTCGGCCTTGTTAGCAAAGACCAGAAATAACTCGACCGGGAGGCTCTGGGCAAGAATCCAGCGAATGATCGCGATCATCGGGGTAATGCCCGTACCACCGGCCACAAATCCCACTTGCTTGGCCATGCCATCCACCCAATGGCCGCCAGAATTCGGTCCGCTCATCAGCACCGCGTCTCCCGGCTCCCGCTCATGGAGATACTTCGACACGGAGCCGGCTTCGTACCGCTTGACCGTCAAGTCGAAATACCCTGTGGCGCCGGGCATCGACGACGGCGTGTAGGGCCGTTTCACCGGTTTCCCATCGATCGTCGCGTGGACGTATAGAAAATCGCCGGGCAGCATGTCCAACGTGGCACCGTCTGGCAGGGCAAAACAGAATGTCTTCGTGTCGTGGGTATCGCGATGAAACGCCGTGAGCTCATAGGGCACGGGCGTCTTCGACTTGATGCGGGTCATAGGATCAGAACTCATGGCCGTATCATACAAGCATGAGGGGAGCACTCGCAACTAACCCGTATTATTCATGAGCACGTCTGCTGCAATCGCGGATTCGCCGCGACAACAAGCCAGAACGCGGTGGGCCCGGCGTCCAGGCAGGCGGGCTCGTGGATCGCAGGCCCTCCGAAAAGCGTATGGACTTTGGCATATCGCTGATGGCACGAACAGGAGCCGTATCTCGCTTCTCGCAAGATGGATCGCGCTTCACCCTCACGAAATTCCTGCATAGAGGATTGCGGCATCGTGCCGAAGCTGGAGGCCGGGCGGTGTGCAAAACCGTCCGGCCCAGATGGCCCCTGCGTCACCGAATGCGGTACCGAAACAATCAGACGGCTACCGGACCGTGAAATCGAGCGTCATGCCTTTCGTAAAATGGGGCGCGCCCGTGGCGCGATCGGGGAAAAAACAAATGAGCCCATACTGACCCGGCTCGAACTGAGTCGTGAAAAAAGCGTCTGACCCGCGCTCAATACCCACCACCCCACCGACTGGTTTTCCTGGAGGAGGCCCTGGCACTTCCGATTCGATGGCCGCCACGAAGTCCCTTGCCGCGGCCCCTGGATCGAGTTTCACGACCACCACCTCATGGGGCTGGGTCCCATGGTTTATCACGCGCATCGTACGGACCCCTGGCGTGATCGGACTAGACAGCCCGAATCGAAAATCTTCCTGCGTGATCGTCACATCGGGTTGCGGAAGAGCCACCGCCAGCGATTTCACCCCCCTGACCGAAAGAGGTTTTTGCATACCGAGAGCCACATGCAGCTTCCCCTGTTGATTCGGAATGAGACAGATCAGGACATACTTTCCCTCGGAAAGCTGCATCGTCGCCACAGAGGTCTCTCCAGGCGGAATCGCATTTGGCCCCCCGATGAAATTCACCCAGCTTGGTATACGGGTCGGATCGGCCACAAGCGCCGCGCGGAAATCTTCTGCCGTTTTTCCCTGATGCAACCTGAGTATCTGAATCTGATGCAGGTCATGACCCTGATTGACGATCTGCATCGTCGTGAGGCCGGTAGGGAGGCGATCGGGTCCGTTGAACCCATAGTCATGGGCAGTAAAGACGACCGGCGCTTCGTCAGCCCATACTACGGCGGAGGCGAAGAGCAGAACAGCCGTCACGACGACCGATTGAAACAATGTACGGAACATGAGAATCTCCTTCCGGTTCAGTGAGGCCAATACGAGTGAATTACCATGAGGCGTTGATGGGATTCGGCCATCACCCTCACGCCCTGGCAAACCGTAGCACGAAGGACCGAGCGGCGGTTCCTAAGAATATGCTAACGTTGCCCTATTTTTTTCCTAAATTCGTGGCTTCGGGCACTTGGCATGATCCCTCTTGATATCTTCGATCTCCTTCAGACCGGAGTATCCGTGGTCGTGGGCACACGCGACGCGACCCTCATGCCCGAATGCACCAGAGCCTGGGGCATTCGCATCGGAAAGGATCGCCGCACCGTCACGATCTTCCTGACGGAAACTATTTCCCAAAAGACGCTCAAGAACCTGCGAGAGAACGGTCAGGTCGCGATCAGCTGCACGCGACCGACCGATCATGTGGCCTGCCAACTCAAGGGGCGTTTGCGCACCGTCCGGCCCGCCAATCAGCGCGATCGAGCACACAGTCAGCAATGGCACCGCGAATTCGCGCAAGAACTCGTTGCCATCGGCGTCCCGGCTTCAGTTGCCGAGGCCTGGATCACCGGGCCGGCTCTGGCCGTGGACATCGACGTGACCGACGTCTTTCACCAGACACCGGGGCCGGGAACCGGGGAGAAGGTCTAACCCATGGGACCCGGCGTAATTCAGCTCGAAGACCTGTGGCCCTGCCTGCAAGGGATGATTCCCGCTGCCTTGAGCACCTGCTCGGCAGACGGCACGCCGAATATCACATTCATCAGCCAGATCTACTATGTCGATTCCACCCACATCGCGATCTCGCATCAGTTCTTCAACAAAACTCACCGGAACGTTCGAGAAAATCCGTTGGGCTGCGCCATGATGCTCGATCCGCGGACGTTACAGGCCTATCGGTTGCAGCTTCGGTTTGAACATTCAGAATCCTCCGGTCCCCTGTTCGACTCAATGTCCCTGCAACTGCAAGCAATCGCCTCCCACGCAGGCATGACGGACGTGTTCCGGCTGCGAGCGGCCGATGTGTACGAGGTCCTGTGCATCGAACATGTGGAGGGCTTCACGCAGTTGCCCACGCCACCACCATCGGAACTCCCCTCGCGCCTATTCGTCGATCGAGACCTGGAGTTGTTGCGGCTCCTCGCCGAACATCTGAACCAGTCCGAACTCCTGGGGGACCTGCTCGAAACCTCGCTCCAGCTCCTCGATGAGTGGCTCGGCTTTCACCACGCCATCATCCTGCTGGCGGATGAACGAAACGAAAAGTTCTTCACGATTGCGAGTCACGGGTATCCAGAAAACGGGGCGGGGTCTGAAGTGGGGTTTGGAGAAGGCTTGATCGGCATGGTCGCCAGGGCACGACGCGCACTCCGACTGTCGGCGATCGATCACAGCCTCCGATACGCCCGCGCAGTTCGAGACCGGGCTGAAGCGGTGGCGGGGACGGAAGCCGTGTGCCGTGAAATCCCACTCCCTGGTCTGCCAGGAGCCGCCTGCCAGATCGCCGTTCCGCTGGTGACCCGCGGTCGCATGGTCGGGGTCCTCGCGGTCGAAAGCACGGACCCGCTCGCCTTCATGCCTCGGGAAGACACCATTCTGAGCATTGTCGCAGCCCAGCTGGCGACAGGGATCGAACAACTCGGCCGGGACATGGAAGAGTCCGCCCCGGCCGCTCCCGCCCGGTCCAGGCCTGCGCGCCATACCGGCCCACCACCGCGCACCAGAAACTTCTGCTTCTTTCACGCCGACGACTGCGTCTTCGTCGACGGCGAGTATCTGATTCGCAACGTGCCGGGCCGCATTTTGTGGCGCCTGCTCAAGCAACACCGCGATAAAGGCCGTTCGGAGTTCACCAACCGTGAGCTCCGCATGGATTCCTGGCTCGGCCTCCCCGAAATCAAGGACAACCTGGAGAGTCGGCTGATTCTGTTGCGCAAACGGATGGAACAGAAATGCCCGGACATACGGCTCGTCCCCCGAGGACGGGGCCGGTTCACGCTCGAAGCGAGCGGCCCGATCCAGCTGTCTGAAAAAGCAGGGTGAGGCTTCACAACGACAAGCATCACCACTGATGAGCAATATTGGACAGACCCTGTCCGGTCTATGAGGCACACTCTGCTCGTCAACCGATGGTGTTTCAGCCCATCACGTACGATGACAATGTTTCAAACTTTTACCAGCTTGGAGTCAGACATTTAACGCAACGGATATGAGTACGATGTATCCGTATGCAGACCACAACACCATACCGGCGGCTTTCACCAACTGAGCGCGAGGAGGTTCGCCGAGGCCTGGCGCAAGGAACGAGACTCTCCGCCAG
>JBBRRK010000135.1:0-11479 GCA_038200765.1 Nitrospirales bacterium | reverse complement strand
ATCGTCCTTCTTGGTCATCTCGCGCATCGCCACCACGACCGGAATCGTCACGAACAGGATCAACAACGACAGGTAGCCGCTCACGAGGTAGAAGGACCAGACCGCACAGAGGAGCGTGAGGCCGCAGATGAGAATCAGCGGGATCGTCGGCACCCCGCCCAACATGGCGGGCCTGGTGCAGCCCTTGAAGATCGGATCGCGAAAGCCGTCACTCATGATTAGTTGACGAGCCAGGCCGCGATGCCCGCCGCCCCTCCGACCAAGATGCCCCCAATCACCACGTTGCTGATCTCGGACCATTGGGCCTGTTGAAAGGCCATCTTGAACCCGGCCCACATAATGGCCACGGTGAACAGCGTCACGGCCACCCCAACGAGCACCGTTTGCACGTTGGTCATCACCGTGTTGACCTTCGAGATCTGCGCCCAGGCCGGGTGCGCCTCCAACAATACTGCCAGGCTGAAGAGGAAGCATGCCGCCTTCATCATGCCCGCACGGCCACTTTGTGCCTGGGTTCTGTCCACCGCTCTACTGCCCACCATGTCTCTGTTCATCATGCTTCCTCCCTCGTTCGTGAAAGGTGATTCACCGACACATATCCAGATAGCAATATTTGGTTACCAAATATGCACATTTGGCTTGTGCAAATACGAACGCATTGCGCGTTCAAGGACGGACTCCTCTGCTTCACGCTGCCTGTGAGAACCCGCATGGACCGCGTCGATCGTACGCTTCGCACTCTCATTCCACGTCTGTTCCGATTAATGAGCCATCCTAATGGTTCGCATAATAGTGAAGTGAGGAGTCCGTAGCTATACCCCAAGAGGTGGGGTTTCTCGACACAATCGCGCTGCCATGCCGGGCCGTGGCTGGCCGCGCTGCGGCTCCCGGGCGCATCAGCCGCGCCAGAAACCTGTCACGCCCGTTGCTCGCGTCCCGTCCGCCTGCGCGTCATCGGCCAGCACGGCCCTTTCACCTCCCGTTGTCCTGCACCGGCTCTCCGGCTTCTTCGAGAGAGCCAGTGCGTTCAACAACAGGGAGGTTCCATCATGGCCACGCGATACATTCCGAAGAATCCTACCGGGTCGATGGTCAACGGCACGGACGTGACGACCCCGCTGTTCATTCCGCGCTACACGCTCCAGCTCGTGCCGGGCAACGCTCGCCCAGACCCGCCGATTCTCATCCGCGATTCTGCGCGGGCGGCAGCAATTCTCCGTCCGCTCTTTCAGGGTCTCGATCGTGAACAGTTCCTGGTCGCCTGTCTCGATGCCAAACACGCCATCATCGGCGTGAACGTCGTTTCTATCGGCTCCCTGTCGTTCAGCATCGTCCATCCGCGCGAAGTCTTCAAACCCGCTATCCTTCTGAATAGCGCCGCGATCATCTGCGCCCACAACCATCCCTCCGGGCATCCGGAACCCAGTTCAGAAGATCGTGTGCTCACCGCCAGACTCCGTCAGGCCGGTGACCTCATCGGCATTACCATCCTCGACCATATTATTCTCGGCGACGATCGCACCTACAGCTTTGCGGATCACTCCTGGCCCTGCTCCTAACGCAGCGTAGCCTCAGGTCCACTCTCGTCCTTCCTCAGTCATAATCTGAATAAGACAATTCCCTCCAGCGTGTTCCAACCCTTGTGATAGGCTTACGTGACAGGCCTGCAGATTTAATCTGTACTTCTATATTTCTCTATTTGTCCGCCAAATCTATGGGGAAATTCTGCTCATTGATCCCATATGAATGGTTTTAGGTGGAGTCGGACACAGCGAGGAGCGAAAACAATGCCTGACCAGGCACTCACAGATGAAACCCTCAAGGATCGTGCTATTAGGCAAGCTTTTGCAGGTAATGTAAACGGGGCGAGACAGACCATCGGAAGGATGGTTGATAGGAGATATCTGAGAGACGTCTGGGGTGCGATTCTGTGCATCCAAAAGGATCGCGGGGATGTACAGGGGGTCAAGGACACGATCGTCTCATGCCCTGATGAATCGTTATTATCTGGTCACGAATATCGCGAACTTCCTCTCGCCTTTGCCAGGGCAGGTAATGTAGCTGGGGCAATCGAGATAGCAAAAGCGATGGGGTCTTCGGGAATGCTACCCCTGTTAATGATTCCATTAGTTCTGATGCACAAAGGGGATTTCGTTGGGGCCAGGGGCGCGGTGTCTCATATTGATGAGGAAGCACATAGAGTCATGATTATGAACTTCGTGGATCAATACCAAGGGAAGGGCACAAGTCCAGAAGAGTCCTAGCGCAGTAACGTTGCTCAGCAGCAATTTCCAGGCAGGTAGTGCGAGGAAAGGAACGTGACCCAAATATGTTGCCCATGATCAAGGAAGAGTTGGATCCAGGTAAGGTGTTACTGATCCGCGACTTCCTGTCAGGCGAAGCGTGTGCCGCGCTGATCCGGCGTAGCGAAGGTCTCCTCTATGAGCCGGGAACAGTCGCCGGTGAGGTCATGGAGCATGTCCGGAACAACGAGCGTGTCTTGGTCGATGACGTGGCTCTAGCCTCAGACCTGTTCAGGCGAGCCGAACCATTCTTACCTATTATTAACGGGCATACACTTGTGGGGTTCAATGAACGGTGGCGCTTTTACCGTTATGGTCCCGGGCAGACCTTCAACCCTCATCGCGATGGGGCCTATACGAGGATGACACGCTACGAGCAAAGTCAGGTGACGTTCATGATCTATCTCAACGACGGCATGACGGGTGGGGAAACACGATTCTTTGCGGACATGGAGCATGTCGTCCAACAACGTCCCTACCTTAGTGTACAGCCGAAGGAAGGGATGGCACTCGTGTTCTTACATTCCATCTGGCACGAGGGAGCTACGGTTCATAGTGGGCAAAAGTATGTGCTGCGCACCGATGTCATGTATAAGTCGGATCTCTAGCGAGGATCAGGCTTTCCGGCGTAGGACCGTTCACCAACGCTACCCCCCATTTCCCTCTTCATCCCCCCTCTCCTGAGCATCTTTTCGGGAGGATCACGGACTACGGCCTCCAATCGCCACGACATTTTCTGAATCAGGCACGCCGGCGCCGGCTACGGTCCCTGAGGGGCTTACCCCACGGCTCGTTTCTCTCTAAAGCGATGCATCAAGACGGAAGCCGGGATCGTCAAAGTAGTAGCGCCCTTCCTCGTTGACGAGACGTGTGATGAACTCAACGAATCCTTTCGCAATGACTCTGACACTGGCGCGTTGAAATTCTTGACCGTCTGGCCGACCCAGAATAATCCACCAGTGTGGCGTCTGATTCCGGGCATACACATAACCCACCGCCCGTCCGTCGGAAAGATCCATGAAATGGACGGAGGCCTCAGCAATCTGAGACTCGCCGATCGCGACCTGCCGTAGCGTCAGGTCTGAGATCGGTTTCAGATTCCAGGGATGTGTGGTTTCCCCAAAAAACTGCTGCCCATTTTCAAATCTGTCCATGAGCTGAATGAATTCCTTTGGCACTCCCCATATCGACTGGGGGAACTGGGAGTGCCTCTCACACATCGTGCGTTCTTTGATCTGTTCGTCCGCAACAGGGGAACCCAATCTTGTCAACATCTGCGAGTACTCATCTTCCTCCACTACCGCCCACCCGATCTGGGGTTCGAGCCGGCCGGTTTCCGCATCTTGCTTCACACCCATGAAGCCGGCGATCAATTCCATCGCTTTTGATTCCTGTGCCGATGTGGAGCTCAGTGTAAAGGGAGCTCGAGACAAGCCCACTGGGATGTTCCCGGACGAGAGCCCATCTTTCGTGGTCAATTGCTCTCTCGGGATCGCCAGGATCGGATTTCTGACTGTTGCGGCATTGGTGATCGGATCCTTAATATAGGGAAAGAGATCGGCCAGCCAGCCTGTGATCAAGTGTCCTCCATACACGTCTTTGGGGCTAAAAATATGCCGCCAGAACGTCTGCGACGGGTGCCCGTTCACCGTGTCAATGAATCCGTCGACAATCGGCTTAAGCCTGTCCGTCCACCATTCAAGATGAAAGCCCGCCATCACATCGACGCGCTCGCGAATCGTGACCCAATCGTGGACTGAGCCCTTCACGGTGATCGTGGGAATCCCGCAAATAAAACATACTTGGTAGTCAAAATACTGTTGGAAGGCATCCAACATCACCACCTGGCTGACGGTCCGGGCAATCGGAGTGGTGGTGCTGAAATCACAGAGCATCAGCTGAGAGAGATCGGCTGGTATACGCGGCTGCACGCCGTCGCTCCACTGCTGGATGACGTCGGCCCAATCCCCAGAATTGGCAAGCTCCCATGTCGTAGCTCGCAGCGTCACTGTTCCCTTGTGCGTGACAACACGGGACCGAAGCGCATTCGCATGATGATTGATATGTTGTGCAAACCCTTGGGCCAAGGTGATCCAGACGGCATCAGGGGTCAGCACCAGCGGACGATGTTCACTGAATGCCAAGTACACCGCGGACACCAAACTGTGGTCTGCACCTCCTCGTGTGAGGACGACGTCAGATGAGTCCGCACAGGTAAACACCTGCACGGATCGTCCCATCATTTCTTCAAACCGCGTCCGAGCATTGATGAGCGGGAGCCGTTCCTGACAGGGCGTGACCGGATCAACTTGAAAGCAGATGTCCGTCTCTGACCGATGAACGATGGGAGATTGGTCTCGGGCCGGAGAAGCTGAACCCCTCATGGCACACCTCCCTGTGGGTCGAATGAAAGCTTGAGTGCGGCAGGAGCGATGCGAAGGATAGATGATCGCACAGCGCAGGGCAATTCGGAGAGCGAAAAGCGGTTCTTGACAGTGTACGCCATGTGTCGTACGCTTGGATATCTGAAAAAGGAGTGATCACATGCCCATGGCCGATCGTATTAATACCCGCATCGATACCAACCTCAAGAAGAAGGCACTGAAAGTGTTTGGCCGCCTTGGCTTGAGTGAGGCTGAGGCCATCCGCCTGTTTTATGCGCAGGTCGAATTGCACCAGGGCATCCCCTTCCCCGTGAAAGTCCCGAACGCCGCCACGCTGGCTGCGTTTGAAGAATCAAAGAACCCGGAGAAACTCCCTTCCTTTAAAAACTTCCGCGCCCTCAGAGCTCGTGCAGGTACGTAAACCTTGCTCACCGTGAAGCCGACCAACCGATTCCTCCGAGACTTAACGTTAGCCAACAAGCGCGGCCTCGATTTAGACAAGCTCGACGCGATCGTGAACCTTTTACAGGTTCAGAAACCTTTACCGCTCAAGAACAGAGATCATTTCCTCTCCGGCAATTGGAGCGAGCACAGAGAGTGCCACATTCAACCCGATTGGCTGTTGATCTATCGCACGGATGAAGAGTTCCTATTCTTGGAGCGTACCGGAACCCACGCCGACCTGTTCGATTAAACCCCTTCTTGGTCCATCCATGCATGATGTGTTTCTTTTTCGCTTTCTCCTGATCGTCCGTTCTCTCGATTATCAATGCCCGGCCACTAGCAGGGTGTGCCGTTCCATCAACAGGCTGCCCGGTCGCCTTATCGACATGATGCTGGCGACAGAGGCAGGTCTACCATGGTGAACGAGAACAACTCGGATTCAGAATTGAAAGACTCGAACTCGCAACGAGCAATCGCAACACCGTACCCCCCCCACATTCGCCCCGACTTATGACCAATACCGCTCCCCGATCACTGCCCTGCTTCAATTGAGTGCGCGGTGTTTCGTCTCGTCGCCATCTAGCGCCTCTGTTAACTGAATCGCGCTGCCACGCTGGGCCGTAGCTGGCCGCGCTTCGACTCCCGTACGCACCGGCTGCGCCAGCACACTGTCACGCCCGTTGCTCGTGTCCCGTCCGTCTACGCGTCATCGGCCAGCACGGCTCTTTCACCTCCGTTGTCCTGCACCGGCTCTCCAGCTTCTTCGAGAGAGCCAGTCAGTCCAACCATAGGGAGGTTTCATCATGGCCACGCGATACATTCCGAAGCATCCCACCGGCTCGATCGTCAACGGATCGGACGTGACGAGTCCGCTGTTCATTCCACGCTACACGCTCCAGCTTGTGCCCGGTAACGTTCGTCCAGATCCGCCTGTTCTCATCCGCGATTCTGCGAGGGCGGCCACCATCCTCCGTCCGCTCTTTCACGGTCTCGATCGTGAACAGTTTCTGGTCGCCTGTCTGGATGCCAAACATGCCATCATCGGCGTGAACGTCGTGTCCGTTGGCTCCCTCACGCTCAGCATCGTCCACCCGCGCGAGGTCTTCAAACCCGCGATCCTCCTGAATAGCGCCGCGATTATCTGCGCCCACAACCATCCTTCAGGAGATCCGGCGCCCAGTTCAGAAGATCGTGTACTCACCGCTCGACTCCGGCAGGCCGGTGATCTCATCGGCATCACCATCCTCGACCATATTATTCTGGGCGACGATCGCACCTACAGCTTTGCAGATCAGGGATGGCCGGCGTGAAGCACGCCCTCTACGTCCTGTCTGGTGGATTGCTGTGCCATACCAGGCCGGCCTGCCGCGCTCCGGCTCCCGAGCGCAACGTCCGCGCCAGTGAAGCGCTGTCACGCCCGCTGCGTGTTCTCGTCCGCCTGCGCTTCTCCGTCAGGCACGTCCCCGTCACCTCCAGTTGTCCTGCACCGGCTCTCCTGTCCAGCGAGAGAGCCAGTGAGTCCAACAACAAGGAGGTGCCGAAATGGCAAACCAACCCACCAGACAGGATATCTACACCCGCGTCACGAACCAGATCACGCTTCAGCTTGAGAAAGGCATACGCCCCTGGATCAAGCCGTGGAGCGTCGAACATACGGCCGGACGGATCACCCGTCCGCTCCGTCACAACGCCGTCCCCTACCGTGGCGTCAACGTGCTGCTGCTCTGGTCCGAGGCTCTTGCAAAGGGCTATGCCGCCCCGCTCTGGATGACCTATAAACAATCACAGGAGATGGGTGCGCAGGTCCGCAAGGGCGAGCATGGTTCTCTTGTCGTCTTTGCTGATCGTTTCACCAAGAGGGAAACCGACAGTGCCGGCCAGGACGTTGAGCGTGAAATACCCTTCATGAAGGGCTATACCGTATTCAACGTCGAACAAATCGAAGGGCTCCCCGCCCACTACTACGCGCAGCCTTCCAATCCTCTTCCTCTCTCCGACCGTCTTGCGCACGCTGACCAGTTTGTCACCGCTACCGGCGCAGCTATCCACCTGGGCGGCAATCAGGCCTATTACTCGCCCGCCGCCGACCGCATCCACCTTCCGCCTTTTGAGGCTTTCAAGGATAAGGAAAGTTTTTATGCGACTGCCCTTCATGAATTGTCACACTGGACTCGTCACGAAACACGTCTCGACCGTGATTTCGGCCGCCAGCGTTTCGGCGACGCGGGCTATGCCCGCGAAGAGCTGGTCGCAGAACTTGGCGCCGCCTTCCTGTGCACCGACCTCGGCATTACCCCGGAGATCCGGGAAGACCATGCCGACTATATCGGCCACTGGCTCAACGTCCTTGCCAAAGACAATCACGCCATCTTTCAGGCTGCCGCACATGCGCAACGCGCTGCCGATTTCCTCCAGGGCTTGCAGCCCACGGCACCATCCGGCTCTCCGAGCGAACAAGAGCCGACTGGCGCGAGGCCTCCCCGCGCTGGTTGTTCTTTGCCTATCATCACTGTTGCCTTGACGATACAACCTGTTCATCCTACCTGCGACGAAACTGAAGGAGATTCACCATGAGCCGGAACAAGACCGCAGAATGGCAACCGTTTGAGACCGCACCCAAGGATGGGGCCGAACTGATATTCTGGGTGTCCAGCCAGAAAGGGTTTCAGGACACCACCGCCAACTTCTATTTTTCAGAGGGACAATGGAGGTAGGCCGACACAGAAGCAGTGTTGAAACGTCCTGATCTTGTCAACGGATGGATGCGGTATCCACAGCCGCCGACTCTCGCCCGGAAGGGAAAACCATGACTGATGACGCCACCGATGACATGGCCGCTATATTAGAGGAGGCAGTGGCACCTCGAACTACGCCTGTTTCAACGCCTTCAGGACGGCGTTGGGTGACACTTCGATGACTCTGAGCAGGACATGGGCCGGGCCATGCGGGACCCTCTTCCCCTGTTCCCACTTGCGGAGCGTCGGTAACGCAATCTCGAATTCATCGGAGAACTGCTGCTGAGAAAGACCCACGGATTTACGGATACGCGCCACATCGGTGGCGCTGAATTTATGTTCCCGCGCCCCGGTCTTTTTGCCCTGATGGTGTTCAAGGGCTTCATGTAAACCTTTCAGAATAGACTGACCAGTTTTTTTCATGTTCCTCTCCCTTTCATCACGCGTACGATCTGAGCCATCTCGTTGCGCTCTGCCTTTGTCAAATTCACCTTGTCGTTCTTCTCGAAAATATCCAACAGATACACCTTGCCTCTCGATACCAACGGTAGATGAATGATCCTCGCTCCTCCGCTTTTCCCTTTGCCTTCCTGAGAGGCATACCTGAATTTATACACTCCACCCGTTCCCTGCATCATCTCTCCGCTCTCCGGCTTCTGCGCGACGATTGTCACCACCTCATCCCTTTGCTTTTCAGACAGGATCTTTCTTGCCTTACCCAAATAGTACTCAGTTTCAACGACTGTAAAATACCGCTCCTTCATACTGTGATGGTAACCCATTGGGTTACTTCTTGCAAGCACCTTGTAAACAGGTGAAAAGAAAACGGAGCCAGCGCGGATGAGAGGTATCCACAGCCGCCGACTCTCGCCCGGAAGGCATCACGATGATCGATCACGCCACCGATGAAATGGCCGCTACACTGGAGAAGACAAGGAACTTACATTCAAAAGCCCCTTACTGCCGCGTGGCCGAAGAGCAGGCCGCTGAACACAGCGGCTGGTCGCAAGGGCTGAGATCCCGACTTGAGAATCCGGTAACATGTTGCCGGGGGTTGTGGTAACATGTTACTCGGACATCACGGGAGGGAAGATCCATGGCGACTGAGACCCACCTGACCCAGAAGGAGAAGCAGAAGCGCTACAGGAGCCGCCTGCGCCGCAAGGGCCTGCGCCCCGTGCAGATCTGGGTTCCCGATACGCGGGCGGCGGGGTTTTCCGCTGAATGCCGCAAGCAGGCGCGCCTTGCGGCCCGTTCTGCCCAGGAACAGCCCGCCCTTGACTTCATTTCGGAGATTGCCGCTTGGGACAATCCATAAAGCGCGGGGACATCGTCACCGTCGCGGCGAAGGGACATTACAGCGGCAAGCCGCGCCCGGCGCTGGTACTTCAGTCAGATCTGTTCTCCGTGCTCGGCAGCGTGACCCTCTGCCTCCTGACGACCGACATCGTCGACGCGCCCTTGTTCCGCCTCTCCGTTGAACCATCCCCTGCCAATGGGCTCTTGCAGACATCCCAGATCATGATCGACAAGATTGTCACCGTTCCGCAGGACACCATCGGGGCCCGCATCGGAGCCCTCGACCGCGAGATCATGGTGCGCGCCGACCGCTCTCTTGCGGTGTTTCTTGGGATTGTCTGACAGAGAACTTTTATCGATGGACTCAGTGCCTTCGCAAGTGTGATGGCCAACTCCGCGGAGATTTCGGCCCGGCACGTCACCACATCGTTCAGGGCTGATAGACATTTCCGCTCCCACACGTTTGCTCATCGTGTTTTCTGAGGACGAGAGAGCGCGGACTCGACGGCTTCGCGAATAAACCGCGTGTACGGAATCCCTCGCACGGCAGCACGCTGTTTCACGGCGTCGAGCAGCCCCTGTGGTACGCGCATGTTCAGTTGTGCGCTCTTTTTCTCAAACTCAAACCTCACTGGCTTCAGCCCGGACAGATCGTATTTCGACAGATCGGCCGTCGCGACAAACCGCTCGGCTTCCGCATCGCGCTTAAACGTCGGGATTGTCTTCTTCATAGTTTTTCACTTTTTTACTGAGCACTCCCGTGTGCTGACCAGACGGAACAACCGTTTCCCGCCACGCTCACGGATCGTGAAGACCAGGAAAACGGATCGACCGCTTGCGGTTTTGCCAATCCCCCGAAGACGCTCCTCGGTCTCTGAATGCAACGCATCCGGGGCGATGAGCAACGGACGGCTGAATAGCCCCTCAACCTCCGCGACCGAAACACCATGCTTGTGACATTTTGCCCGGTTCCCTGTATTCCAATCGAATCCTGCAACGCCGTCATCCATGATTCGATACTACACAAATGTATATACATTGTCAAGCATGCTTATTCACCCAGGAGCTGCATTCCACCACACGACGTGCCGGTCCGGTCGCCTGTGCTGTCCTGCCTCGTCCCACCCGTCGTCCGCTGGCGCACTGTTCGCGACTCGGCGTGTCCTTCCGTGGCCTGGTCCGCTCGGCCGGTCTCCGCGGTCTGGGCCCTGCCGCATCTGGCTCGCCCGCCTGAACGCGCGGGCATGCCCGCTGCCCCTTGCAGAACCCGCCGCGGGATGACGGCCCCACTCCACGTCCCTCCTGCCGTGTGTCTGGGCTCTCCTCCCGTGTGTGAGAGAGCCACATTCACACTCACACAGGAGGTTTCACCATGGCCACTCACGTCTCACGCCCCGTCCAATCGTTTTATTGCGCCACCGTCCGTGCGTCGATCTGGAGGAACGAGGGCACGCGCGGCGCGTGTCACGCCATCACGCTGTCCCGCACCTTCATGGATGCCGAGGGGCATCCGAAGAGCGCAGGCTCGTTCGGCAGGCACGACCTCTCGGCCGTGGCGACCGTCGTCGCGCAAGCCGAGCAGTGGGTCCGTGAGCACGGGGTCTAACCCCCGGCTCACTGCTGCCTCTGGTCTTCGGGCCAGAGGCAGCCCCGCCTGCCGCCCGACGAGAGGGGTGCGAGGGACCAGGCGCGTGACTGTGGAGCAGTCGTGTTCAGTGGCTCGGGCCGAGGAGCCACCCGCCTCACACTCGGCCACCCTCCCGCCAACTCGTGACCCCCAGGGATACCCGGCTCCGCCGGGCCGGCGACCTCATCCGCATCACCATCCTCGACCATATTATTCTCGGCGACGATCGCACGGTCAGTGTTGCAGACCAGGGTGGCCATCGTGAGGCAATCCTCCCTCAGCGTTGTCTCTAGCGGCCCTGCCGCCCTCTCGCCTTCCAGCATTTCCCCTCCGCGCGGCAACGCCCACGCCAGCCAAGCACTGCGGTCATGTCCGCTGCGGTTCCCGCTCCGGTACGCGCTCCGGCTTTCAGGGCGTCTCTCCGTAAAAATGCCGCGGTGACTTCCCCGGATTCTGTGAGAAAGTCACCTCACATTTTTTGAAGGAGAAAAACCATGGCACACCCGGCCCCCGCGCACAGCGCCGCCTGCCCGTAGACGCCTAGCTCCTCCGCCAGGTGCTTGCCTTCCACGGTAAATACGGCAGCAACATGAAGCAGATCGCCCGCAGCGTGAATGCCGGCGACCCGCCCGACTTGCCCGAGATCCGCCGCGCCCTCAAGGAATGGCAGGAAATCCGGGACGCGAT
>JBBRRK010000134.1:0-11553 GCA_038200765.1 Nitrospirales bacterium | reverse complement strand
GGCAGTGTGGTTGTAGACCACGTCCAGGATAACCTCGATGCCGGCGCTGTGAAGCGTTTTCACCATGGTCTTGAACTCCCGCACGTGGCGACCGCGTAGGGGCGATACCGCATAGCGGATGTCGGGAGCGAAAAAGCCGATAGTATTGTAGCCCCAGTAGTTCGTCAGCCCTTGATCGAACAGGTGCTTGTCCCGGACGAACTGATGAATCGGGAGCAGCTCGATGGCGGTCACGCCCAGATTCACCAGGTGGTCGATCACGGCGGGAGTCGTCATGGCAGCATAGGTTCCGCGCATATGGTCGGGCACGTCGGGGTGGCGCGCCGTGAGTCCCTTGACGTGCGCTTCGTAAATGACCGTCTTGTCCCAAGGGGTTTTCAAGAGGTGGTCGCCCCCCCATGTGAAGGCTTGATCGACCACGACGCATTTCGGAATGTTCCCCGCATTGTCTCTTGTGTCAAAGGACAGGTCGGCCTTGGGATCGCCGATGCGATACCCGAACACCGCCTCGGACCATTCGATCGTGCCGGCAATGGACTTCGCATAGGGATCGATCAACAATTTATGAGGATTGAATCGATGTCCTTCTTCCGGTTTGTAGGGTCCATGCACGCGATAGCCGTAATGTTGGCCAGGCCACAAACCAGGGATATAGACGTGCCAGACTTGATCGGTTCGCTCCTCGACGCGGATTCGAAGCGATTCTTTATCGTGCTCCGGCCCGTCGAAGAGGCAGAGCTCAACCGCGGTGGCGTTTTCTGAAAAGATAGAGAAGTTCACGCCCTCGCCATCCCACGTCGCGCCGAGCGGATAGGGCTTTCCTGGCCAGACTCTCATGTTTGCTCCTTCCATGTTCGCTCCGCCGGATGGCGCAAGATAGTCAGCCCGGGAGATGCGATTTCGATTCCAGCGCTCGCCAAGGCCTTGAGCGCCTTGACCTGTAATCGATGCTTCACTGTACGTCTCGATCTTGCATGGACCACATAGCGTAACGTGCAGGCCACCCAGTGTTCCGTCAAAGAAACATAGATTTGTGTCTGTTTTTCCGGCGATCCGATGAGGGACAGGCCCGGCAATCGCTGGAGCGCAGCTTTCGCGGGTTCTGCAACCTCGCTCGTATAGTCGGCCACGGCTTCAGTCAAAGTCAATTGCGCTTGTTCCCATCGAGGTCCGTAGACGATCGGCACCGTGAATTCATCCCAGATATTAGGGGGCCCCCTGCGTATAATTGAACAGGGGATCTTTAAAGACAGCGGCGTTGGATACGGCGACCACCCGGCCCTGGAGCCGTTGCGCCCAAATGCCGAGTGCCGTGAACAAGAACATGCCGGCAGCGCTGTAGCGGATGAGTTTGCGAATGGTATAGCGCCAATGTTCGTCCGACACGGCCCGCTGCGCCGCCCATTCCCCGATGCGCACGGATGCGAGCAAGAAGAAGATCAGCACGGCAGTATAGATCAGCCGTTCATCGATCTCGTTCGTCCAAGTCAGCCACGGTTGAGGGGGTGTGTTCACAGGGCATCGGTCCTTTGCTCCATTTCATACGGTCATCTCAGGGCTTATGCAAGAGGGTTTTTCTTCCTGTAACGGCTTGTGTAAGGAATGATCCCTGAGTAAGGTGGAGCAAACAAGGGGAGGCGGCAATGGACAAATCGTGGCAGCTGGATCTCGGGGCTCGGATGATTGAGGGCGATCTGGTGCGGTTTAAAGTGTGGGCGCCGTTGGCCAACACGGTTGCGGTAGAGTTGGTAGATCAGGATCGGATGGCCATTCCGATGCAACCCTTGCCGAAGGGTTATTTCGAGGCCACGGTCGAGGGAGTCGGTCCGCGCGCGCGCTACCGGTATCTGCTGGATGGAAAGGAATCAAGACCGGATCCTGCCTCCCGTTTTCAGCCTGAAGGAGTCCATGGCTCCTCAGCTGTCGTCGATCCAGACTCCTTCCACTGGGCGGATACAGCGTGGCGTGGGATTCCACTGAGCGATTTCATCATCTATGAGTTGCACGTGGGAACCGTTACGCAAGAAGGGACGTTCGAGGCGATCATTCCACGTCTGTCCTATCTCAAGGAGACGGTGGGCATCACGGCTATCGAACTCATGCCGGTCGCTCAGTTCCCAGGAGGACGCAACTGGGGCTACGACGGCGTGTATCCCTTTGCGCCGCAATCCACGTATGGTGGGCCGGATGGATTGAAGCGTCTAGTGGATGCCTGTCATGCGATAGGGATTGCCGTCGTCTTGGACGTCGTCTATAACCACCTGGGGCCCGAAGGGAATTATCTCGGCGAGTTCGGTCCCTACTTCACAGACCGATATAAGACCCCCTGGGGCTCTGCGATCAACTACGACGGAGCCGACAGTGATGCTGTCCGGCATTACATCGTCAGCAATGCGCTCTATTGGGTGACGGAGTATCACATTGATGCGCTGCGGCTGGATGCGATTCATGGCATCTTCGACTTCAGCGCCACGCACATTCTGAAGGAACTGGCCACGTCGGTACAGATTGAGGCGACCAAGCTTAAGCGGCAAGTCTTCGTCATTGCGGAAAGCGACTTGAACGATACGCGAATTATTGAGCCGTCGAGCATCGGGGGCTATGGGCTTGACGGACAGTGGAGCGACGATTTCCACCATGCTCTTCGCGTGGTGTTGACGGGCGAGTCGCGCGGTTATTACGAGGACTTCCACGGACTACAAGACCTTGGCACAGCCGTGCGCGAGGGATTCGTCTACAGTGGACAGTACTCTGTGCACCGCCGCCGGCGGCATGGAAGTCCGTCGCAACAGGTGTCTTCAGGACAGCTCGTGGTCTTTTCGCAAAACCACGACCAGATCGGCAACCGTGCGGTCGGGGACCGTTTGAGTACGCAACTCCCGTTCGATATCCTCAAGGTGGCTCGGGCTCTCGTGCTGCTCTCGCCCAACATTCCGCTCCTGTTCATGGGCGAGGAGTATGGCGAGACCGCGCCGTTTCAATACTTCATCGAGCACGGCGATCCGGCGCTCATTGAGGCTGTCAGGCAGGGCCGAAGGAAAGAGTTCGCCCATTTCGGCTGGAGGGCCGAGGACATTCCCGATCCCCAAGACCGGGCCTCCTTCGAACGATCCAGGATCAACCATGAGCGACTTGATGAGCGCCAGGCGGGGTTACTCAGTTGGACCAGTCGACTCATTCAGCTCAGGAAGACCATCCCGTCATTGGGTGCCGGGGATGCACAGGCACAGGGCCACAAGGTCTGGGTCTTCGAGCAAGAGAATGTGCTCGTGATCCACCGTTGGGCAAATGAGGGGCAGGCCTCGCTGCTGATCCTGGGATTCAACAAGTCGCCGGTTACGATCGCGTTGCGCGAGCCGACGGGCAGTTGGCAACGTCGTCTCGACTCCATGACCAAGGAATTTGGAGGGACCGGACAGGCGATGCCAACGCACCTTGTTGTGTCTTCCCAAGGAACTTCGATGGCCATTCCGGCCCATACTGCAGCGGTCTTCATGACGAGTTAGCTCAAAGTAAGCCTCATACAGCCGGGGGCATCCAGCAACAGGGATTCGATATTATGGGAGGTGAGGCATGACCGCATCGTATTTTACAGAATTTTCAGAACGTTCATTCGAGTGGTTTTCGACCTCGGGCCTGCGCATCGTGCTAATTGTCGTCGGAATGGCGCTGTTGCTTGCTCTGTTGAAACGGGCAGTCGGGCGGTTCCGTCGACTGTACGAAGGGACACTCCAGACTTCGGCTCAATTGAAGCGAGCCGATACCTTGTCGCATATCATCAGAGATGTGACGCGCATCATGGTAGTGATCGTCGGAGGGATGATGGTCTTGTCGGAGGTCGGGGTCGATCTGAAACCGTTGCTGGCAGCGGCCGGCCTAGGCGGATTGGCCATTGGCTTTGGCGGGCAGAGCCTGGTAAAAGACGTGATCTCAGGCTTCTTCATCCTTTTGGAAGAATCCATCCGTGTCGGTGATGTCGTCGAAATCGCGGGCGTGGGAGGTGTAGTCGAGGAGGTTAAGCTCCGCACCATTACCCTGCGCGACCTTTCCGGGAATGTGCACGTGGTACCAAACGGCGTCATCGACAAGGTGAAGAATATGACGAAGCTCTATTCGTATTATCTCTTCGAGGTCGGCGTGGCCTATCGGGAGAGCGTAGACGAAGTCATGGCCGTGTTGAAGGAGATTGCCGCAGAATTACAGGCGGATCCAGCGTTCGGAGCCGACATCCTCGAGCCGTTGGAGATGCTCGGCGTCGATCAGTTTGCCGATTCCGCCGTGATCATCAAGTGCCGTATCAAGACAGTGCCCATCAAGCAATGGCGTATTGGCCGGGAGATGAATCGGCGGATCAAGATTACGTTCGATGCCAAGGGGATCGAGATTCCATTCCCGCATCACACCATCTACTGGGGTGAGCCCAAAAAGGGGACGCCGCCCCCACTCTATACGGCGCAATGGCCGCAGGCCGGGACCGCGTCCCGCTAGATTCGGCGCCATGGGTTCGTCTATGGGGTTGGATATGGGAGGATTCGAATCGTTGGGTGACAGCGTTGAGGCGTCTCAGTCCAGGTGTGCGGAATGGGCTGACTGGCCGGATGAGAAACTGCTTGACCTGCGGCTCTGCGATCTCCAGCTGACTGTGGAAGGGAGCCAAATCGCGGGGCAAATTGATCAGCTCAACGACGAGTTGGCGGCGCGCGGTCTTATCTTCCGCCCCCACTTCTGGCTGTCCAGCGAATGGTTTTCTCCCGACGGAGTGCCGGGCATCGCCGTGCCGTTTTATTTGGCCCATCCTCGGCTGGCCCGATTGGAACTCGGTCAAATGTTAGAGGTGGAAGGAGGAACACCGGACGCATGTCTCCGCATTCTCCGGCACGAAGCCGGGCATGCGTTGGAGAACGCCTATCGCTTGCGACGTCGACGGGATCGCCAGGCGGTCTTCGGCCGATCAACCCAGTCCTATCCGAAATATTACACGCCCAAACCGTACAGCAAGAGCTACGTGCTGCATCTCGACATGTGGTATGCGCAGAGCCATCCCGATGAGGATTTCGCCGAAACCTTCGCCGTTTGGCTGACTCCGCAATCTCAGTGGCGAGAACGCTATGCGGATTGGCCGGCTCTGAAGAAGCTCGAGTATGTGGACGCTTTGATGACGAGTCTGGCCGGCGCTCGCCCGGCGGTGAGCACGAAAGAGCACGTGGATCCGATCTCCCATCTTCGAAAGACGTTGAAGGAGCACTATGCCGAGAAACGCAAGCGATTCGGTGTAGACCATCCGACTTTTTACGATCGTGATCTACGCCGCCTCTTCTCCGACCAGGCTGCCTTCAAGACGCATCCGACCGCGGCTGGTTTTATCAATCGTCTTCGCAAGCAGATCCGTCGGCACGTGGCGAAGTGGACCGGCGAATATCAATACACGATCGACCGACTGCTGGAAGACATGATGCGGCGCTGCCGTGAGCTCGATCTCCATGTGACAGGGCCGGAAGATCAGGTGCGGATGGAGTTTACTGTGCTGCTGACCTTGCAGACGATGAACTATCTCCACAGCGGGCGGCACCGGGTGGCGTTATGATGAAAAAACGCCGCGTCATGGTGCTGGTGCATGCCGATCTGGTCCCTCCTGATTCGGTGGAGGGCATAGATCTGGCCGCGGTGGAGTGGAAGACGGAATACGACGTCGTGACGGGGCTCCGTCAGTTGGGACATGAGGTGCGTGCGGTCGGTGTGCGCGACGATCTGCTCGTGATTCGGAACGCCGTCGATGACTGGAACCCGCATATCGCCTTCAATCTCTTGGAGGAGTTCAGCGGCGTGGCGCTGTACGATCAGAACGTGGTCTCGTATCTTGAGTTGCTGGGGGTGCCCTACACGGGTTGCAACCCACGGGGTTTGATGCTGGCGCGGGACAAGGCGCTGGCGAAGAAGATCCTGCATTATCATCGGATCGCCATCCCGGAATTTATCACGGTCCCGGTCGGGCGCTCTGTGAAGCGGCCCAAGGAACTACACTTTCCCTTGTTCGTCAAGTCGGCGTCGGAAGAAGCCTCGCGTGGGATCTCGCAAGCCTCGATCGTTGTTGACGACAGCAAGCTGGAGGAGCGGGTTGCATTCATCCATCAAAGCATTGGCACCGGCGCATTGATTGAACGGTATATCGATGGCCGCGAGCTCTATGTCGGGGTACTGGGCAATCGGCGCGTGCAGATCTTCCCGGTCTGGGAGTTGGATTTGAGTAAGATGCCGGATGAGGGAAAGCGCATCGCCACGGAACGGGTGAAGTGGAACAGAGCATACCAAAACAAATATGGCATCAGATCGGGTGAGGCAGAGGGGCTTCCCGAAGGGGCGACGGAGAAGATCAAGGAGATTGCCCGTCGAATCTACGTCATCCTAGGGCTCAGTGGCTATGCCCGGATCGATTTGCGGCTGGATCCGGCTGGAGACATCTATGTGCTGGAGGCAAATCCGAACCCGCAGATCGCGAAAGGGGAGGACTTTGCGGATTCTGCCGAACGGGCGGGCCTGTCTTATGCACCCCTGCTGCAGCGCATCCTCGACTTGGGCTTGCGCCGGCGCCTGCCCGTGACACCATCCGATCGTACCACCTCGGTACCCAGTCGCGTCGGTGAGTGAGGACGGCCGACTCTACTCCGTCTTCAAATAGAGCACCGACAACGGGGGCAGCGTCAACGAAATCGAGTTGGCGTATCCATGGCATGCTATCGGCTCCGCCATCACGCCTCCGCCGTTACCCTGATTACTGCCGCCATAGAGGGCAGCGTCGCTATTCAGGACTTCGCGGTACCACCCCAGCGACTGGACTCCGATGCGGTACTGATGTCGTGGAACCGGCGTGAAATTGCAGACGCAGACGATTGAACGGGTCTGGTCCTGAGCTTTCCGCAGGAAGGCGATCACCGAATTCTCGGCGTCGTGGAAGTCGATCCACTGGAAACCAGTCCAAGCGAAATCCACCTCGTATAGCGCGGGCTCGTCTCGATACAGCCAATTGAGATCGTGGACGTACCGTTGCAGGCCTGCGTGCGATTCATACTGGCAGAGATGCCATTGTAGGCTGTCGTCATGGTTCCATTCCCACCATTGGCCGAGTTCTCCTCCCATGAAGAGCATCTTCTTGCCTGGATGGCCATACATGAACCCGTATAAGGCCCGGAGATTCGCAAAGCGTTGCCAATCGTCGCCCGGCATCTTGTCGAGCAGGGCCTTCTTGCCGTGCACCACTTCGTCGTGAGACAGCACGAGCACGAAGTTTTCATGAAACGCGTACACCAACCCGAACGTGATCTTGTTCTGATGATGCTTGCGATGCACGGGATCAAGGGAAAAATACTCCAAGTTGTCGTGCATCCAACCCATGTTCCACTTGAACGTAAAGCCGAGCCCTCCGGTATAGGTCGGTTTGGATACGCCAGGCCAGGCGGTGGATTCTTCGGCGATAGTGACGGCACCCGGATGTTGCTGGTGGACGAGCACGTTGAGCTCTTTGATGAAGTCGACTGCGGCCAGGTTTTCGTTTCCGCCGAACTGGTTGGGAATCCATTCGCCGGATTTTCTCCCATAGTCGAGATACAACATCGAGGCCACGGCATCTACGCGTAGGCCGTCGATGTGGTACTTCTCCAACCAGAAGAGGGCGCTGTTCAAGAGAAAGTTTCTCACCTCCACCCGTCCATAATTGAAGATCCGGCTCTTCCATTCGGGGTGATAACCGAGGCGCGGGTCTTCGTGGTCGTAGAGATGCGTGCCATCGAACCAGGCCAACCCGTGCGGATCGTCCGGGAAATGGGCCGGAGCCCAGTCGATGAGGACGCCGATGCCTGCGTGATGCGCGGCATCGACGAAGGCCATGAAATCTTCCTGTGGGCCGAATCGACAGGTGGCCGCAAAGTATCCGGTGGTCTGATATCCCCAGGATCCGTCGAACGGATGTTCGGTGATCGGCATCAGCTCGATGTGGGTGTAGCCCATGTGTTTCACATACGCTATGAGTTTGTCGGCCAGTTCGCGATAGGTCAGCCAGCGTCCCTCTTCTTCCGGTACCCGCATCCAGGAACCGAGGTGGACTTCGTAGATGGACATCGGCGCGGTCAAGGGGTTGAGGCGCGATCGAGCCTCCATCCAGTCACGGTCGTTCCAATGATAGGTCGAGAGGTCTCGGACGACCGAGGCCGTTCGAGGCCGTAACTCTCCGGCAAAGGCGTAGGGATCGGCTTTCAGAAAGGGGGCTTCTTGGTTCCTCGCGCGAACCTCGTATTTATAGAGCGTGCCTTCGGGAAGGTCAGGGATGAACAATTCCCACAAGCCCGTGGCGCCCCGGTTGGTCATCTGGTGACAGCGTCCATCCCAACGATTGAACTCGCCGACGACGCTCATGCGCGAGGCATTGGGAGCCCAGACGACGAAGTGGACCCCAGACACGCCGTTCACCGTTTTCAGATGGGCGCCCATGGTTTCATAGGCCTTATAGAGACGTCCTTCGGCAAACAGATGGAGATCGAACTCCGTGAGCAGGGGCTGGAAGGCGTAGGGATCGTGGCGTTCGGTGATGGCCCCCTCCGAATCCGTCACCTGGATGCGATAGGATGACGTCCTCATCGAAGCAGGCAGGATCGCTTCGAACAACCCCACTTCGTGGACTTGGCTCATGGCCAGGGGTCTGTTGCCCGATACATCCGAGATGACTCGCGCCTCCTGAGCATACGGGACGAAGGCTCTGACCGAGAAGGCCTGTTTGCCATCAACAGAGGTCTGATGGGGCCCGAGCAATTCATAGGGGTTCCAGGGTTCAGCCTTGATAAGACGTTCGATCTGTTCATTCTGGGCCATTGCGATTTCCTCCTGTGCACGGTGGATTATCCCTATCCTAAGCGTGCAGTGCATGTTAAGTAAGGGGGGGGTGAGAAAAATGAGGTGTGAGATTAAAGGTGCAGAAAATTAAGCCGGTCACGATTCATCATCCACGGCAGCTTGAAAAGGCGAAGCGCAACCGCCTCGATGGTCGGCTCCGCCGGCTGGCAGCCTTGTGTGGCATTGCCACCTCCTATGTCGATGAAGGCGGTGGCCGCCGCCTGGTGAGCGAGCACAGCCTGTCCAGGATTCTCGCCGTGTTGGGCGTGCAGGCAGAAACGCCTGAGCAGGTGCGACAGAGCCTCCGCGAGTTTCGCACCGATCGTTGGGGCACGATGTTGGATCCTGTGATGGTGGTGAAGGACAATCGTCTACCTCGATCGTTCGCTGTTCGCCTTCCGGTAGACGCGAATGAACTCAGCCGAATTCGCCTCCTCTGGAGACTGAAACAGGAAGGGGGCGGGACCACGAGTGGGCGAAGAGTCGGCAGTGCTGTGAATATTGTCAGCAGGGCGATGGTGGACGGCGTCTGTCATCACGAAATCGAGATGCCCTTTCCTAAAGATCTCCCGCTCGGGTACCATTCCCTTTCCCTGGAAGCATCCGGACCGCGAGGCAGGCAACAGGCCACGATGACCGTGATCGTGGTTCCTGATTGCGGTTATCTCCATCCGCGCGTCAGGGGTTCGCGCCGGGCATGGGGCATCACGCTTCAACTCTATGGACTTCGCAGCCAAAGAAACTGGGGCATCGGCGATTTCCGTGACCTCACAGACGTGATTCGGTGGGCAGGCACTGAACTTGGCGCAGATCTTCTTGGCGTGAATCCCCTCCATGCCCTTCCCCCGGGGCAAGTGAGCCCCTATTCGCCGTCCAGCCGTCTCTTTCACCATCCTCTGTATCTGGATCTCGAAGGCATTCCAGAATTTCGAGAAGCGCCTTCCCTCCAAGCCAAGGTGAAGGGTCCAGCCTTTCAAGCCCGGCTTGCACCACTGCGCCGGAGTCCAACGGTACAGTATGAGGCGATTGAACGGATGAAGTGGACGGTGTTGGAAGCGCTCTTTCGTGTGTTTCAACGTCGTCATCTCGCTCGTAAGACGAGGCGGGCTACGGCGTTCTACCGCTTTGTCCGCGAGGAGGGAGAAGCTCTCGAGCGGTTTGCGTTGTTTCGAACGTTGGAGGAGCGGATGGCCCGCCGTAGGGGACGGGCCGGAAGTGGCTCGCGTGGATGGGCCTCTTGGCCCAAGGACTATCAGCATCCCGATTCGCCGGCGGTGACGCGCGTGGCAGCCCGCTCCCGCAGTCGGATGCAGCTTTTTCAGTATGTGGAGTGGCAGTGCCGGCAGCAGCTTGACTCGGTGCAGGCTGCGGCCACGCGCGCAGGCATGGCGATCGGGCTGTATAAGGATATGGCCGTCGGGATCGATCCCCATGGCGCCGATGCCTGGGCCTTTCAAGATCAACTCGTCGCCGACGCCTCGATCGGGACGCCACCGGAGTTGTTCTCACCCAATGGGCAGCGATGGGGCTTGGCACCGTTTCATCCTCGACAGATTCGGATGGCCGGCTACCGGCTGTTTGCGGACTGCTATCGCCGGACGATGCAGGCCTGCGGCGTCATTCGAATCGATCATGCGATGGGGCTGTTCCGGCTCTTCTGGATTCCTGAGGGACTTGTTCCCGCCGAGGGAACCTATGTGGGATATCCATCGGAAGATTTTCTCGGTATCCTGGCACTCGAGAGCCAGCGGCAGCAGGTCATGGTGATCGGCGAAGATCTGGGAACGGTTACTCCCGCCATTCGCGCTCAATTGATGGCGGGTGGCTTGTTGTCCTATCGACTGCTTCTCTTTGAGCAGACAGCCAAGGGACAGTTCGTAAAGCCGTCTCGCTTTCCCCGCCATGCAGCGGCTGCCGTTGCGACGCACGACTTGCCGACGCTCCGGGGATTTTGGATCGGCCGTGACATTGAACTGAAGACACAACTCAAGCTCTACACCAAGCCTGAGTGGCGCGCGCGTGACTTGGCGACGCGCGCGCGGGACAAACAGGCGCTATTGGATGCGTTGGTGAAGGAAGGGCTTCTTCCAAAGGGCTGTTCGCGATCGGTCGACGCAGTGCCGACCATGACCGACGAACTCTGTCGAGCCGTCTATGCCTACGTGGCCCGCACGCCCAGCCGGCTGCTCCTTCTCTCGCTGGAGGATCTGCTGGGGGATGTCGAGACGCCTAATCTGCCAGGCGATCATGCCTATCCTTCCTGGCGAATCAAAGCCGGGCCGGATGGGAGTACGTGGGAAGACTGGACGAAGCTCGATGGAGTTCGCCAGATGGCATTGGTGATCCGCAAGCACAGGCGGTTAGGTGGACATGGCGCGTAACCGATTTGTGGAGCAGACGTGTGGCGAAAAGAGAACAGCCGAATCGGTCCTGTTCGACAGAGGGCGGAGCCACAGCGGCGGGTGGCCACAGAGGGGGCCAACGTGCTGAGTGAAGAATTGAAGGAAGCGAAGAGGCTGGAGTTCGGTATCTGACTGGCTCGTCTCGCACTCCTGGTCGGTCTCGGGTAGTTTGTTCTTCGCCACATCCCGGCCGTTTTTCTCCGCCTTGGTTCGGTCGGCTGTGCGTTCCTACATGTTCCATCCTCTCTATTGTCGGCTGGTTCTTGTCACC
>JBBRRK010000133.1:0-11613 GCA_038200765.1 Nitrospirales bacterium | reverse complement strand
GGGTTTTCGGAGTTTCAGCGTCCAAGAGAATTTCCTCGGCCTTTCGTAAGAGACGCATGACTATCGCCACTTCGATTCCGGATTTGGCCGCTTCCCCGCCGCGGTTGAACTTGGCCGGGTCAGACCGCTCAATCGCCTGCGCGACCGTGTGCGTCGTCAGGACACCGAAAATGATCGGCACATCGGCATCCAGCGATGCCTGCCCGATGCCACGGCTCACCTCCGCGCTGATGTAATCGAAATGCGGTGTGTCGCCGCGAATAACCGCCCCGAGACAAATCACTGCATCGAACCGCCTCGTGCATGCCATCGTTCGAGCCATTAAGGGAATCTCGAACGCCCCAGGCACCCGTACGGCTTCGATATCATCGGCCTTGACTCCGTGTTTGGTCAGCCCGTCAACACAGGCACTCAGCAACTTGCTCGTGACAAACGTATTGAACCTCGCGACGACAATCCCAAACCGAAATCCTGTCGCATCATGAGAGCCTTTATGGAGTTTCATGTACGAACAGTCACCTTCCATTCAGCCATTATATTCTCATCAGGCTGCTTAACATGGTCATCCAGCGAAACCGGAGGAGAAAAAAACGACCGGAGGCGTACCCGTTCTCACCCGCCCTCCCCAAGCTGACAAGACAGCTTTCTCCCTGTAAGGGGTACGTTGAGGATCGTTTCGAACTGAGAACGAAGCTGGGGGCCATTTTCAGCAGCCGTTATACCTTTTTAAGGATATGCCCCATCTTATTCTTTTTCGTTCGAAGGTACTTCCGGTTCGCCGCACGCGGCTGAATTTCGATCGATACACGTTCGACGACTTGCAATCCATAGCCCTCGATGCCGACGATCTTTCGTGGATTGTTCGTGATGAGCCTGATCTGGTGTAGGCCGAGATTCACAAGGATCTGCGCCCCCACGCCATAATCACGCAGGTCCGCCTTAAATCCCAACTGCAAATTCGCCTCGACCGTATCGCTGCCCTGATCTTGCAACCCATAGGCTCTGATCTTGTTGAGTAAGCCGATGCCGCGCCCTTCTTGATTGAGGTAGAGCAGCACCCCGCGCCCTTCCTTCTGAATCACTTCCATCGCCTTATGGAGCTGGTCTCGACAGTCGCACCGCAACGATCCCAGTGCGTCGGCGGTCAAACAGCCTGAGTGCACACGCACCAGAGTGGGATCGCCTCCTTCCACGCGCCCTCTGACCAACGCAATATGCGTAACACCGTCTAATTCGTTTTCGAACGCCACCGCCTCGAAATCGCCGAACATGGTCGGCAGCCGCGCACTGGCCATCCGCCGCACAAAGGGCTCACGCTGCATGCGGTATTCGATGAGCGCTTTGATGGTGACCATCGTCAGCTTGTGCGCCTTGGCGAACTTCGCCAGTTCCGGCACGCGCGCCATGGTGCCGTCCTCGTTCATGATTTCGCAAATCACCCCGGCGGGCGTGAGCCCGGCCAGCCGCGCCAGATCAACGGAGCCTTCCGTCTGTCCCGCCCGTTTCAACACGCCGCCTTGCTGCGCCTTCAATGGGAAAATATGGCCGGGGCGCGCTAGGTCGCTGGGTTTGGACTTCGGATCGATCGCCACATGAATCGTCGTGGCTCGATCCGCAGCAGAAATGCCCGTGGTAATGTCCTTCCGCGCATCGATGGACACGGTGAACGCCGTGCCGAACGTGGCGGTATTCTCAATTGCTTGTTGTGGGAGATGGAGTTCTTCCACTCGCTGGGGCGTCAGGGTGAGACAGATCAACCCACGGGCATGCTTGGCCATGAAGTTCACAGCCTGGGGCGTCACATGCTGCGCGGCCATGACGAGATCACCTTCATTTTCCCGGTCTTCATCGTCGACCAGGATAATGAACTTGCCTTTTTTAATATCCCGGATCGCGTCTTCGATATTATTGAACGGCATCGTCATGGTTTTACAGCTGAATGGTTCACGTCGACGGCATAATAGCCCACCAATTTATCATTGAACATCGACCATTTAACATTCTTTTTTTTGGCCCGACTGTTTTCGAGGACCCATTCAAGAGGAGGGCCCTGCCGCAGAGGCCGCCCGAGTCCGCAATGCGACGATCACCGTTCCCCAGGCACAGACACCACATCCTGCAAAGAGCCAGAGACCCTGATCATAGCTCCCGGTAAACCCCTTCATGGTTGCCGTGACGATGGGCAGGACAAATCCCCCGAAACTGCCGGCGGCTCCCACCACACCAGATGCGAGACCGATGTCTTTCGGGAACCATTCGGCAACCAATTGGAAGACCACACCGTTCCCGAATCCCATCGCACCGGTCGCGACCACCATCATGGCCACGGCCAGAGGGAGCGAGGGACTCGTCACCGCCACAACCGAACCGACGATGACCGGCAACACATAATAGAGGATGCGGAGACCGCCCTGCCGATCCGCAACGTAGCCCCCCACAGGACGAATGAGGCTGCCGAAAAGTCCGCATAACGCCGCGATGGTCCCAGCCATGACCGCATCCAGTTGATAGAGATCGTGCAATAGCAGCGGCAGGAGGCTGCACAATCCGATAAAGCCACCGAACGTGACGGCATACAAAAAACAGAGCCAATAGGCAGACCTGTGGCGGATGAGTTCCGCCGCATTGTGCCACCACTCGGCGCGATGGGGCTCCAGACTCGGCTGCTCCCGCGGCACAAGAAGCGTGAAGAGGACCAGCGTCACGCCGACGATGCCGGCCATCAATGCACAGACACGATGCCAATCCATCACGGCAGCCCAACGCGGCGCGAGAAACAGGATCAGCACGGTACCCATGTTCGCGGATGCAGCCAGACCCAACACAAACCCGCGCGCAGCCGGCGGATAGGCTCGTCCGGCAATCGGCAACGAGACGGCGAAACTCGCGCCGGCGACGCCAAGGAACAGCGCAAAGACCAACGCGTCATGGTAGCCAGACACGCCCAGCCATCCCCACAGCAAGGCAGCGAATTCCGCAAGGAGAATCACCAGTGCGGTAGGCCGTGCGCCTATCCAGTCGGCGCTCCACCCCGCGAGCATTCTGAGCCCTGCCCCACTGAGCAGCGGCAGTGCCAGCAACCACGCGACTTGCTGATCGCTCAGCTGCAGATCGCGTGCGATGGAAATACTCATGGCGCCGATCAGCAGCCAAACCATGAAGCTGACCGTTAAATGCAACCACGCCCCGGCCAAGGACGGCCAATGCCCGCTTCGCAGTATGCCCAGAATCGCCATGCTGCCCTTTCCGGTCTTGTGTGTGGCTTGTCTATCTCCCCTATGCAGGCCCTCCCATCATAGGGGACGACGTTTCGTTGGCGCAAGGGAACAAGAATGCAAGCCGAGGTTGAGGTCACGCATGAGAGAAAATCTACTCTCATCATCGAACGGTAGTCTCAGCCGGCTTCCTTCCCTAACCCGATTTTTTCAACACCCAAGCCAGAGGCTCTTATGATAATCTCAGCGGTCATGAGTCCGCGCAACAAGGATCTCAACGAAGATCCGACCGAACCAGAGGTCTTGGACCCGTCCGAGGAGGAGATCGCCGCGATCAGTCCACCTCCAGAAGTGCCTCGCCTTGCAGCCCTGGAACCTCCTCACACCACAGAATCCACCGCCGTGGTGCCAGTCACGGCGCTCCAACAATATTTGGCCGAGGTCCGTCTCCATCCCTATCTCTCCAAAGAGGAAGAGCTCCGCCTGTTCCATGAATATAAAATTCAGGGCAGCCGCGATGCCGCCGTGAAGCTCATCATGGCGAACCTGCGCGTATCCATCTCGATTGCTGCAGAATATCTCCACACCGGCGCCGACCACATGGACCTCATTCAAGAAGGGAATGTCGGGCTGATGCATGCCATCAAAAAGTTCGACCCCTCGAAAAATGTGCGCTTTTACGCCTATGCCGCCTGGTGGTCGCGGGCCTATATCCTTCGCTATTTGCTGAACAACTATCGACTGGTCAAGATTGGGACAACCCAGGATCAACGGAAGCTGTTCTACAACCTCAAAAAAGAAAAGGCCAAGCTTGAACGAGAGGGATTCGCTCCAGACACGAAGTTGCTCGCCGACCGCTTGAACGTGCGGGAACGAGACGTCATTGAGATGGGGCAGCGGCTGGGTAACTGGGAGCTCTCGCTGGACCAACCGCTCGGCGAAGACCAGGAAGGCAGCCTGCTTGATGTGCTCCCCTCTCAGCAAGTTCCAGCCGACGAGCAGCTTGCACACACCCAATTAAAAACCCTTTTCCGTGCCAAGCTCGCCGAATTCGTCAAGACACTCAACGAGCGAGACGAAGATATTCTCCGGAACCGGATTCTTTCCGAAACTCCTTTGACCCTGGACGACCTCGGCGCTAAATATTCCATTACAAAAGAGCGAACCAGGCAACTGGAAGCCCGCATCATCAAACGCTTACGCGACTACGTGAAGAAAGACATTAAAGATTTTGAGCACTTGAAGGTCTGATATCGCTTTCTCTCATTCAGTGAAATAAATCCTGGAATATCAAATTCTTAATAGGTTATGATCCCAGAGTTGGTGTTCTGATGGTGCATAGAAGAATTTCGCTGTTGCCCCCTTGACTTGGATGAACCCGAGGCTATCTTCCCTCTCGTGTTCAAGTCGGATCAGGCCTTCTGCTCGTTCGGGAGTACTGCGGTTACCCCATCGAGTACAAACCTGTTCTACATCATTGGTATTCACTGGGTTAACTTTACGAGGAGGGTGTTGTTATGAGCACTGCAGCCAAGGAGAAGACAGAGAAGAAGAACTTAGCCAAGGGGTTTCAGCCTCTGGGAGACCGGGTATTTGTCACCTACACCGAGGAGTTGGACCGCACCTCCGGTGGGATTTATGTGCCGGACAGCGCGAAAGAGAAGCCGCAACGAGGTATCGTCCAAGCCATCGGCAAGAAGGTTGAGAATGTGAAAGTCGGCGAACAGGTTCTTTTCGACAAGTACTCAGGTAGCAAGCTCCGCATCGAAGACGAAGATTGTTTGATCCTGAAGGAAGAAGACATCCTCGGCGTGTTCACCAGCTAATCACCAGCACCAACAATACCTACACCTACGACGACGATACTAAATAATAAGGGGGAATGACTATGGCAAAGCAACTTATGTACGGTGACGCAGCGCGCGCGTCCATCCTCAGAGGGGTGAACCAGCTCGCCGACGCCGTGAAGGCCACACTTGGTCCGAAGGGCCGCAACGCAATTCTCGACAAGAAGTTCGGCGCCCCGACGATCACCAAAGACGGCGTGACCGTGGCCAAAGAAATCGAACTCAAGAACCCGTACGAGAACATGGGCGCCCAACTCGTGCGCGAAGTCGCCAGCAAGACCAGCGACACGGCAGGCGACGGCACCACGACCGCGACAGTACTCGCGCAAGCCATCTATCGTGAAGGTGTGAAGAACATCACCGCCGGCGCGAACCCGATGGAAATTCAGCGCGGGATCAACAAGGCCGTCGAAGTCGTCATTACCGAGCTCAAGAAGCTGAGCAAGCCTTGCCAGAATAAAACCGAGATCTCCCAAGTCGGAACGATTTCCGCCAACAACGATAAGACCATCGGCGACCTCATCGCGGAAGCGATGGAGAAAGTCGGCAAGGATGGCGTGATCACGGTTGAAGAAGCCAAGTCCATGACCACTTCGTTGGATGTGGTCGAAGGCATGCAGTTCGACCGCGGCTACATCTCCCCCTACTTCGTGACCAACGCTGAGCGGATGGAAGCCGTCATGGAAGACCCACTCATCCTCATTTCAGAGAAAAAGATCAGCAGCATGAAGGACTTGCTGCCGGTTCTCGAACAAGTTGCCAAGATGGGCAAGCCCCTCGTCATCCTCGCGGAAGACGTGGAAGGCGAAGCCTTGGCGACGCTGGTGGTGAACAAGCTCCGCGGGACACTCAACGTAACCGCCATCAAGGCTCCTGGCTTTGGCGATCGCCGCAAGGCCATGCTGGAAGATATTTCGATCCTCACCGGCGGTCAGGTGATCTCAGAAGACATCGGCATCAAGCTGGAAAATGTGAAGCTCACGGATCTGGGCCGCGCCAAGCGCATCACGGTCGACAAGGATAACACCACGATCGTGGAAGGCTACGGCGATCCGAAGAAGATCGAAGGCCGCGTGAAGCAGATCAAGGCTCAGATCGATGAGACCACCTCCGACTACGATCGTGAGAAGCTCCAAGAGCGCCTCGCGAAGATCGTGGGCGGTGTGGCCGTCATCAATGTCGGTGCCGCGACCGAAACCGAAATGAAGGAAAAGAAGGCGCGCGTCGAAGACGCATTGCACGCCACCAAGGCAGCCGTTGAAGAAGGGATCGTCCCCGGCGGCGGAACAGCCTATCTCCGTTGCATCGGCGCGTTGGATTCGCTCAAGCTGGTGGCAGAACAGCAGGTGGGCGTCAATATCATCCGCCGTGCGCTGGAAGAGCCGATTCGTCAGATCGCAGTGAACGCCGGGATGGAAGGGTCCGTCATCGTCGAGAAAGTGCGCAATGACAAGAATCTCAGCTCTGGCTACAACGCCGCGACCGAGGAATATGTGGACATGATCAAGTCCGGCATCATCGACCCAACCAAGGTGTCTCGGTGTGCGTTGCAGAACGCCGCGAGCGTCGCGGGATTGATGCTCACGACCGAAGTGATGGTCACTGAAATCCCGGAAGAAAAGAAAGAGCCGGCCGGCGGTGGCGGTGGACACAACCACGGCATGGAAGGCATGTACTAAGAGAAGACACAGAGCGACTGGCGTCTAGCCGATCGCTTGGAGTACACAGTGAAGGGTCCGGCGGATCATCCGCCGGGCCCTTCGTGTTTCCTGCTGTCTCACTGCGCTACAATGAACGTCTGTTTGAATGAGCCGAGGGAACATCCTGTGATCGTGGAGGTCGAATCGAACGAGAATTGTGAGGCCAGTGTCTTTGCGCGGTTCAAGGAAATCGGCCCGGCTCGACTGGTCCTGCAAGTCCGGCTCTACGACCGAAACGCTGCCGGGGAATGGTATTGGGTCACCGGTTGGATCGACGATGCACAGAGGCCTGCTTGCCCGGCCTATGCTCAACTGGTCGAAGACTCCGGTGCTGGACTGACTCACCTCGTCTATGGAGGGCTGTATGGATTGCGGTTCAGGCCGCTCGACAGCGAAGAGCCTTGGAGTCTTGAGAGCCCACATCAATGGGGAGACGCATACCTGTCGCTCTCCAGTGACCGTGACCTGCGATATGGCGACTAGCCGCCCCCGGCCACAGCACTAGCCTGGAGCCGAATCTTCTCCTCCACACTCGCCAGTAATTCAGCAAATTGTTCAGGTTGCGGCGCCGTTCTCGGATCGAAACACCCGGCATCCCGTAACTTGTGCAAGTAATTGAACTCTGTGAGCCATTTACTCTTGTTGGTTCGTTCTTCCGCCAGCGCATAGTAAATGTCGTGGAGTGGCGACTCAGGCGCTGAGTATTGCATAGCCTGAATGGAACTGAGAATGTCAGAGGCCGTCTTTTTGCGAACGACTTGCATGCCCCTTGGTGAATTCATGAAATAGACCAAGGCCGCACCAGCCGCGATGATCAGGAGAACGATAAAGAGGATTTCCATTGGATTGAGCCTACACCCGGCAAAGAGGCCGGCACAAGTCGCACGCAGATACGAGTGTATTTCCGTGTGAGATTCTCGAAGGTGAGGTACTATTTCGACTCGCGAACAGGAAGGAGGCGGCGTTCAGGGCCTCCCGGGTTGTTTTGATACCGCGCGATAAACATTTCGCCCTCAGTGCGGGCATGATCCTCGGCCTCCTCTCGCGTCGCAAAGCGTGCCTCCCCCACTTGCCACCACTGCTTCGCACTGGCACTCTCTCCTAACAATTCCGTCACCGAGACCCTCAGCGCCTTCGCCACTCGCACCAGCGTGCTCAAGGAAGGGTCGTGCTGTCCCAATTCCAGTCGTGTCAGGAACGTGCGCGATAGACCGGCGGTCACTGCGACCTGCTCTTGCGTCAGGCCACGGTTGGTTCGCAGCCGCTGAAGTTGCTTCCCAAAACGCTGAATGGCACGCATAAAGCTTCCCGGTACAAAGGCAGAGGACAATGGGGTGAGTCTATACTGTCGGCACAACAAATGGCATCGAGCCTGATGCGTTTCTGTGATCATGCAACGTGCGGCCTTCGAACGCTGGGACTCTTTCGATGCGCGCAGTCAAGAAGAGCAGCCTCGGCTGCTCCACGACATGAGGCAAACAGTCAAAGAGCAAAGGGCACAGGGTTAGGGAATGTCCTGGACGAGACGGAAGCCGAGGAAGTTGAACCGGTAGTCGGCGTAGTACCTGTGCCGGGGGGAGACACGCAGGTACACCGGTCTGTAGAACCAGGAACCGCTACAGACCCATCATGCCAGTCCTCACACCACTCAAAGACATTCCCAGCCATGTCATAGCAGCCCAAAGGGCTGGCTCCATGGGGATACTGAGTCACCGGCGTTGTTTTACCAGCCCATAGATTATTGCCGTTGCATTTCTTCTTGTCGAACTCGTCCCCCCATGGATACTCGCGCCCATCCTCGCCGCGTGCGGCCTTTTCCCATTCCCGCTCAGTCGGCAAGCGTTTCCCCACCCATGTTGCATAGGCCTCTGCTTCGTAGTAACCGATTCCCACAACAGGGTAACCTGCCTTGTTCCAAGTGGCGCTATTCCAATATTCTGAAACTGTGATGTTATGTTTGGTCTTCCACTTCCATCCTTCCACACTCCAGTACGTCTGATTCCCATAGCCATCTGCCAAGATGAATGCGCGATACTTCTCGTTTGTCACGGGATATTTGTCGATCCAATAGTCGTGGTCGACCGTCTCACGGACTCTCTTGTCTCCATACAGAAATGGCCATTTCGGTACCTTCACCATGTCTGTGGGAGTGTTCGTGCGGAGCGAATCGATCAGTTGGCCAGCTGGTTTATTGCGATGCTCCGTCAGTACCTGAATCTGTTGCTTGAGATATTTGATCAACTGGTCAATATCTCGATGAAAATCCGGAGTTGGTCGTACTGCGATGCCGCTACGATACGACAAATCATGAATACTGGCCGGGAGCTACTCTGCCAGCGGGATCGAAGCCCCTCTCACCAGCACCGGAATCACCGGAATCTGACGCTTCAGCGCCGACTCGATCTCAATACGGACGAAATCCCTTGGATCATCAAGTCTAGTCCTGCCTGTACTGCCCAGGTGTTGCATCCAGTCACGTCCGATCACCGCGAGAAACACCTCGCACTTAGCCACTTGTTCGTCCAGATGGACACGAAAATCCACACCGAGGGGAATCGAATCCACATCCATGAAGACGGCCTCTCGGCCAAACTGCTGGATGAGCCGGTCGTAGATCCGCCCGGTGACATCGGCACTATCTTCACGACGGTAGGAAATCAGGATCTTGTTCATAGTCTCGCGCATTCCTCGGCCAAGGAACCAAACGCGCCGGATGATATTTTATCCTGCCATCCTTGTAAAGGGAGGCCCCTTCCCCGCGAGAACGCACCTTGCCTTCTGAGGCGAGAGGCGAATTGGTGAATGGTGAATTGAGGACTCCTCAGGGTACAGACGGTTTGTCTGGCCTTTCTAGTTGGTCTGGTCTCCCTGGTCTGTTTCGTTCATCAAACCAGAGAGGCCAGATCAACCAAATAAATAAAACAGACCGGTGAGAGCCTTATAGGAGCCTGTCAGACATTGACCGTTCTACTTCGGCGAATGATGGCCACGCGGCTACGGCGGGCCTTCGGCCAGCGGGCTCGCCCCTTGGACGCGCGACGTAACCCATCAGCCTGAGAGAACCGCCGCCTGAACCCCATAGACATACCTCTTGAGGGTGGCTCGCAACCGATCCTGTATGAGTTGACGACTATCCGTATCATCCTCGACCACCAGGATGCGGGATGCGTCAGATGATGCGATGCGGCGCGTTGTCGCTATGGGGAAGACACAATGGAATCGTAAAATTCAATTCCGTGCCTTGCCCCAGTTCGCTCCGTGCGGAGATCGTCCCACCTTGTAACTCCACCAATGCCCGCACGATTGAGAGACTCAAGCCCAGCCCTTTAGGTCCACTACGGGCCTGTTTGACTCGGAAAAATGGATCGAATATCTGATCGAGGAACTCTGACGCGATACCCGGCCCAGTATCGCGCACGGAAACCCCGGCGAGCATCTGATTCTCCTGCCTCACGGTCACGATAATGCTGCCACCCTCCGGGGTAAACTTCACTGCATTCTGGGCCAAATTCATAACGATCTGGATCAGACGGTCGCGATCCGCCCAGACCATCAGTGGGGCGGGAGAAGCGACCGCCTCCAATGTCTGCCGTTTGGCCTGCGCCAAAAAATTAGGAGTGGGTGGTCGGAATGCCTGTCACGTGTATCGTATGGGTAGAATCTATTTAGATTTTATCGAGGAAAGAAATGATACAGGTATGAAGGCACGACTCCTGGCTAGTCACTGACTATCTACCGACCCTCCGCTTCAAGCGCCGTTCGATACCCATGACCTTGCTGAACAGTCGCTCTGTATGGCCCTTTCCGATAATCGATCATGATCGAACAGGAAATCCTGGTACAGTTTCGCGTCATTCGTTCGTCGCAGCGTCAACCCACCCACATGACCTCCTCCCATTCCCCTTCCAGCACCATCCCCAGCAGTGGCCCCCGAAATTTGAACATGCCGATCAGTGAAGGATCTGAGACCGTTGATGGCCCAACTGGGCGATGACACGTCATCCAACGGGGACGTGTCCGGTGTCTGCATCAGTCCTGTGGGTCGCATTGCATCACAGCCAAGTGACCCTGTACGCCCTCAGGACTCCATGAAATTTGTAGGGAGCCTTGAGAACTGCCCCCCTTTAGTTCAGCTCCACCTACCTCTACGGTATTTTAAAACATTCTGTCCTGCCTCAATATCACCCTCATCAGGGTGTCTCATGGGTAGCATCTATTGGAGGGCCGGCTTATGCACAAACAGATCGGAAAAATCGGGGCCATTCGTCGAGAGCTAGACGGGAAAGCCTGTCCCTTCTGCGGAGGCCATAAGTATCAGCTTGTGCTTCGCGGAAACATGTCCCCGCAAGCTGACGGACTCTTCGCCCGCTGTTCTCAGTGCCAGCGTCCTCACAGACTCGATGAAGATCTCGTTCGAATACTGTGGATGTAAGAACACTTCCGCGTCACCTCAAGACAGGAGGAAGACATCATGCACGTCCTCTCTTCCTCGATCCAATACATAAAGTTATGCCGAGCGCACAAGAAACAGAAACGAACCGCGTTGCACATGTTAGCCGTCAGCGGTGTGGTGAGGGCCAGCCATGTTGAAATCCATTACGCGACACCCATCGCCAGATTTGATGCCTTCCGCAGGCAACCGACAGCGATCGGGCATCAGCAGACTCACCCCCTCCCGTTGCCATCATGGGACCATGACATCACACTCAACTGTTCAGCGACAATTAGAACTGCGGGGTAACGACAACTAGAACTGTGGGGTCCGTCCTCCTAACCGCCGGTCCTGTACGCTCTCCGCTCTACCACGGGAGGGCGCATGGTCACAGTCCGGCAAGTGAGGAGACTGATGAT
>JBBRRK010000132.1:0-11646 GCA_038200765.1 Nitrospirales bacterium | reverse complement strand
ATGAGAGAGCATGTGGCCTTCCCACTCCGCAGCCAGACTGGGTTTGATCGAGGGCGGCGAGCCCTCGAATCTTGTCCGAGATCTGTGGCAGACTCCTGGTGGCCGTTGTCCAGGAGGACCGATGAAACACTCCCAGACGCTCTCCCTGTTGTTCTCCTTTCCAAGATTCCGGGCGCGCCGTCAACGGCAGGGGAACGTTGGCGATCCCCACGCCCGACTCGTCGTCTTCGTCCGGCGAAAAAAAAACAGCCGTGTGCCGGTGGGCGCGCACACACGCCTCGATGTCGCGCAGACTCTCCCGAAAAGTCAGCTGCGCGAACGCCATTCTCAGAAACTGATCCGGACAAGAGAACGACCGGACCTTGCGTTCCCCGCGATACCGAGTCACACATCGACGAAACGTCGTCAGCGGAAGGTGCTGCATCAACTGCGCGAAGACCAGCGTGCCGTGGTGCATCAATCACCCCGGCAAAGTCGTGCCTCGCAGGGTTACAGAACCGGCGTACGCAGTTCGAATCGAGACCAAAATAATTCATGATTTACGCGTTTCTCATCAGCACCTTACAGCTACTCCGAGCCCAAACATTGGGACATTACTGGGGCTGAATAACAAAATCCGCGTGATTCAACGGCGCGCCTACGGCTATCGGGATGAGGACTATCTGCGGCTGAAGATTCTCACGGCCTTCTTGTCTCGAACATGAGTAGAAGTCACCCATTCCAATCTGCGTTGAACCGTCTACAATGACCGAGGAACCGGTCCCCCCATCGTCTTTCTCCATGCCTTTCCCCTGAACCGGACCATGTGGGAGCCGCAAAAAAGCACTCTCCTCACTGTTCCGGATCGTTACAATTGACCTACGCGGGCATGGCGAATCAGACGCGCCGCTCTGGCGCTATACCTTGGAGCAATCGGCTGGCGATGCGGATACGCTGTTGAACCAGCTCACAATCCAACAGGCCCCTGTTCGTGGGGCTCTCGATGAGCGGCTACATCATTTTTGCCTTCTATCGGAAGTATGTAGCTCGCGTGAAGGGGATAATCCTGGCCGACACGAGAGCGCAGGCAGACACAGAGGAAGGAAAAGACGGGCGGTTCCAGATGGCGCAGACAGCCTACAAGAAGGGATCGGCCTCGATCGCCGATATCATGCTCCCGATACTCCTCAGCCCTGCAACCATCCAGGCAAGGCCTGAGATCGTTCAGCACGTGCGTGCCATGATCGGGGGAAATCAAATTAGCGGCATTGCCGGGGATCTCATGGCGATGGCAGAACGGCCAGACTCAATCCCACTCTTAAAGCAGATCACCTGCCCCACACAAATCATTGTTGGAGAGCTGGACCAAGCCACCCCACAGTCAGACGCGAAGCTCATGGCCGATCTTATCCCCAACGCCTCCGACTAGCCATCCCTCCAAACGCCGCCCACCTGGTGAACCTAGAACAACCAGAAACCTTCAACGAAATCGTCGCGACTTTCGCCTCAGAGCTCGCCCGGGGGAAACAGACCTGACCACCCAACCCTTGTCCTCATTTCACATTTCAGTAGACCCCTCAACACTCCAGCGATCAAGAGGAGAGACCGGCAGGTTACTGAATAACTTACATCTAAGATGAATTCTGAGAGGCAGGCAGGACGTTCAATAACATCAGCATGCTCGCCCACCCAACCCTAGCGGGTACTTCACCCTCCCGCCCTGAGTCTGCCAAGACAGACTCTTCGCCCTGGAATGCGCCTTGTCCCAATCAAGGCCGCAGCGAGCGAACGCCCGAGGCGAGTTTCTTGTGAAATTGAAGGTCGGAATGACTGGGATAGTGAAGTAGCCGCAGGGTGTTCAAAACGGCTTTCCTGCGCGACCGCAGCGAGTGAAGAACGGAGGCGCACCCTCTGGGTACGTTGAGGATCTGAACGATGCGAGAACGACGCTGGGGAACTTTTTCAATGTCCTGCTTAATCGGAATCGCCGACGCTGCCTCGCCGTATCAACTTCAAAAATTCTAGCCGGGTCTGAGGCTGACTGCGGAAGGTGCCTAACATCGAACTGCTGACCGCGACCGTGTTCTGCTTTTCGACGCCCCGCATCATCATACAGAGGTGTCGCGCCTCGACGACCACTCCCACCCCACGCGCGTTGAGCTTCGATTTCAGGGTTTCGGCGATCTGAACGGTCAGCCGTTCCTGGACTTGGAGCCGTCGCGCAAAGGCATCCACGATGCGCGGAATCTTGCTGAGCCCTACCACTTTCTTATTCGGCAAGTACCCGACATGGACTCTGCCATAGAAAGGTAGCAGGTGATGCTCACACATACTGAAAAAGTCGATGTCCTTCACGATCACCATCTCGTCATACTCGATCGGAAAGAGTGCGCCGTTCAAGAGTTGATCGATGTCGCGGTGATAGCCCTGGGTCATGAAGGCGAGGGCCTTGGCGACTCGCTCGGGAGTCTTGAGAAGTCCGTTCCGGCCTGGCTTTTCACCAAGTGCCAACAGCATCTCTGTCACCAGGGATTGCAGAACATCCACATCCGCAGCTCTGCCGCTTTTGCTCACGCCTTCAACCTGCTGTCGACCTTGCCGCTTGATTCCCTGCTTAGCCATGACGCTCCTCGCTGAGCATCGGGACCTGACTCATCGCCCCCGCATACTCGAAGTAGTTGTCGCGTGTTTCAATCAGCCCGACCTTTTCCAGTTGCCCGGCAGGGAGGCACTTCACTAACAGATCCCAGATCAAGAGCACCAGACTTTCTCCCGTCGTGGTGCGATCGACGAACTCAGGATCTTGATTGAGATCGTGATGGTCGAATCGCGTGATGACTTGTTGTCCCACCGTCCTGTCCAGCTGATCGAGATCTACGCCACCACCGGTTGCGGTCGGAACCATGCTCTTCACAGTTACCAACACGACATAGTTATGGCCGTGTCCATTGGGATTATTGCATTTCCCAAATACCGCCAGATTTTCTGCGAGTGACAGACGATCCGTGTGCAGCCGATGCGCGGCACAGAACCGATATCGCCTCGTAATGCTCACCTGTGCCATCGTATATTCGGCTCACATCCGGTACAGAAATAGAGAAGCCAGGACCGGCCGCTGTATTCGGACAATCCTGGCTCCCCTGTCACTCACTCAACCGACCGGCTTGCGCCGCTCCAGCGCACATTCATTAGGCGCTGAAGGAGCTGCCACAACCACACGTGGTCTTCGCCTGGGGATTCTTAATCGAGAACCCAGACCCTTGCAGACTATCCACGTAATCGACTTCGGCTCCCTGGAGAAGAGGAGCGCTCTGCGAATCCATGATCACTTTGACGATACCCTTTTCTACCACGGTGTCGTCGTCGCCCATCTTCGATTCGAAGGCCATCCCGTATTGATACCCGTGGCACCCGCCGCCCTTGACATAGACGCGCAAGCCGACAATATCCTTCTCTTCGACCATTAATTCCTTGATCTTCTGTTCTGCTATCGCCGTAACCGTCAGCATAGTGATCCTCCTCGTGTGACCAAGCCGTCCTTCAAAGACCTGCCTGGAATGGTGTAGTGTAACATCTCTTTACTGAATTTCAATACCCTGCGACTCCGGCGTCATTGTGGGCGCAACCCCCTTGCCCTCCGGCACCCGAACAACTACATCTCCGAGCACTTTGGCCTGGCATCCAAGACGATGCCATGGCTCGCTGAGGGCTTCCCGATCAAGGAGATCCTGCTCATCGAAATCGATCTCCGACAGGTTCTCGGCGCCCATCTGCACTTCGACCCGACAGGTGGTGCAGGAGGCGTTCCCGCCACAATCGTTGTTCAGTCTACACCCGAGCAACTTCGACGCCTCTAACAAAGACGTATTGACCTCAACCTCTCCACTTCTGCCTTCGGGAAGAAGGAACGTCACACGTGGCATCTCAAATCTCTCCTCAATACGCCGTGGCGCCGACCGCCACCGGCTGATAGGGACAGCGCTGCAATCGGATATGTTCCTCAAACTCGTGACGGAACAACTTCATGCTGCTCTGAACCAATACGGCAGCCCCAGTCACCAGAGTACAATAGCCGGTCCCCTTCACAAACCCACAGAGCTGGAGAAGACTCTCCATATCCTTCTCCGTCCCCTCTCCCTGCTCGACCTTGGTCATCAGCGCGGCGAGGTTGATGGTCCCCATTCGACAGGGTGGGCACTGTCCACAGCTCTCGGTCTTGAAGAAATTGGAGAACTTGAGCGTCAGCGCCACCATGCACGTTGCATCATCGACCACAATCACACCAGCCGACCCAAGCCCCGTGCCGGCTTTCTTCAACGAATCGAAATCCATCGTCAGGTCGAGCTGGTCCGCAGTGACCATCGAAAAGGCCGGTCCGCCGGGGAACACCGCCTTGATCTTGCGCCCGCCCGGTACTCCTCCCCCACACGTGTCCACAAGGTTCCGGATGGTCGTACCCATCGGCATCTCGTACACACCCGGACGATTCACGGCACCGCTCAGGGAGAACATCATCGTGCCTGGGCACTTTTCAGTACCAACCTGTGTGAACCACGCCACGCCTTTCAGGAGGATCCGCGGAATGTTGCACAAGGTTTCAACGTTATTGACCAGCGTCGGCTTCCCATAAAGACCGAAGTCTGTCGGGTAGAACGGAGGCTTCTGTCTCGGCATCGCCGGACGCCCTTGCATGGATTCGAGCATCGCTGTTTCTTCACCAGCCACATAGCTCCCATGGCCTTCAAAGACTTGCAGGTCAAGACCCACACCACTTCCCAGGATGTTGTCGCCCAAGAACCCTTGAGCCTTCGCCTGCGCCAAGGCTTTCTGCAGATTCTCCCGCTCTTCGTGGTACTCATGATTCACATAGATAAACGCCGCCTTTGCCTGGACCGTGTAGGCCGCAATGAGACAGCCTTCGATAAGCTGGTGTGGCGCCTGCTTGAGTAAGTAACGATCTTTAAACGTCCCTGGCTCATGTTCGCCGGCATTACAGACGAAATAGTGTTCCTTCACTCGATGATTCAGGACCTTCTCCCACTTGATGCCGGTGGGAAAACCCGCGCCCCCTCGCCCACGGAGCCCGGCTTTTTTCAGTTCATTCACGATATCGTTCGCGCTCAGCTCTTTGATGCACTTTTCCCATGCCTCGTAGCCTCCGATCTTTCGGTAGGCCTCGATGTCCCAGGGATCTCCATCGAGCGTTTGAAGAACTCGCGGCTCGGTCGCAGTCGTCATGCATCCTTCCTTACCCGTTTAGATCAACGAATGGAGCGATACTATAAGGTGCCCGGCCGGTATTCGTCAAGATAATGCCACGACAATAGGCCTGAATCTCAACGACTTAGGGCCACTGCCCTACATGAGACAGGTCACATGGGCCATCTGGGGAGATTGTCGAGAACTCGTCGGTCGAAAACAGGAAAAACCACAAGGACGTGCCGGCGGGAAACACCCGCCGGCACGGAGATACCGCTCTACCTGAGGTGGCTGCCGGCTCCCATGAAGAGCAGCATGGGAATCGACAACAGAAAGTTGACGCGGGAAGCGAGAAGCGCAGTCCGAGCCCACTGGGCCATTTCCGCCGGCGCAGGCGTCCCCTGGGCTGCTGCCGTAACCGCCGCAATAATTTTCCGTTGGTTTGGCCAAATTACCGCGTGAACGTTAACCATCATGATGATGCCCAATAACCCGCCGATTCCCAGCGCGATCGCGCCGGTTCCACCTCTTTGATACAGGTAGAGGTACAACACAATCCCCGCAAGCACCGTGACCGTCGCGCCATGACGGAACCAATTCAGCGCGGCGGGCATCAACTTGGGAATCACGATGTTCTTGGTGGGGCCATCCAGGCTCTTCAGGAACGTCGCATTGATCAGGTTGAAGAAATACAACAACCCGATCCAGACGATCCCAGCCAAGAAATGGGTCCAGCGTAACAGCAACCCGAACCAATCGGCATCACCGACCGCCGTGCCGGTCATACCGAGATACCCCATAATCAAGACCACCGAGAGCGCAAATCCTACGCCCATGGTCTGCATCGGACTCTCAAGAAATTTCATAGTATCTCCTCGCTCAGTGTACTGCTCAATCTATTGCTACGTTGCTGTCTGTACTGTAGGCTCGCTTCTCTTGTCAAGCGAGGCTCCTATCCTCTTATCACGTTATGCCATTAATCGATCGACGGCCGCACAGAGCTCGCGCACCGCGCAGGCAGAAGTCGCCAATGCCGCTTGCTCCTCCACCGTCAACTCATATTCGACCACCTGCTCCCCCCCGCCTCGGCCCAGTTTGACCGGCACACCGACGACGACATCTTGTAATCCATATTCGCCTTCGCAGAGTACCGCACAGGGCAGCACCCGCTTCTGGTCCTTCACGATCGCCTCAATCATATCGACCACCGAGGCCGATGGGGCATAGAATGCGCTCCCCGTTTTTAATAGGCTCACGATTTCGGCGCCCCCCTCGCGGGTCCGCTTCACAACCGCCTCCAGCCGGTCCTTCGACATCAACTCCGAAACCGGCTTCCCCTTCACCGTCGTATACCGTGACAACGGCACCATGGTATCGCCATGCCCACCCAGTACCATCGCAGCCACATCAGAACCCGGCACACTCAATTCAGCGGCGATGAAGGCACGCATACGGGCGGAGTCGAGCACTCCCGCCATACCTAAAACCCGTGACTTCGGCAGTCCGCTCACCCGACGCGCCACATGGACCATGGCATCCAGCGGGTTGGTGACCAGAATCAAAATGACGTTGGGTGATCGCGACACCAGCTCCGAGACGACCGATTTCACGATCTTCGCATTCGTGGTCAACAGCTCGTCACGGCTCATCCCAGTCTTACGGGGAATTCCTGACGTGATCACCGCTACCGACGAGCCGGCCGTTTAATCATAGCCGTTCGTACCCACCACTCGGGTACTATAGCCACAGACCGGCCCGGCCTGTGTGATGTCAAGAGCCTTGCCTTGCGGAACACCCTTGACAATATCAACCAGCACCACTTCGTACTCGTCCCTCTCAGCCAACCGTTGCGCCGTCGTGCCTCCGACATTCCCCGCGCCCACCACCGTGATTTTCGGTCTACCCATTATCGACTCCTCGTGAAGCGTAAGATTCCCTTACCTCTCACCGTTCACTTTTCACCTTTCACGCATGTTCGTGTTCCGTCCAGCCTGCGACTTTAAAATTGATCGTGCAGACGAAATTGTCCCCGTCGTAGAAATTGACTTTAATCTTCTTCTTGCCATAGGTCTTTGCCAGAAAGGCATCCGGATCATCGACCAATTCCTGATACCCTCCGGCTGGGTATTCCCCGAGGTCGTGAAAGACCACGATCATCCCCACTTTGACTTCTTGAAGAATCTTCGCCCAACAACGGGGATAGACCTCCCAAAACTTGTTCTCGATCATCTCCTTTGTCGGCTCCTGGCGATCCTCTCCCGGCTTGAAGGGTTGTGCAAACTTCGCCAGCCGGCGGACATAGGGGTATTGATGCCCCGTAAACAGTTTGTGCAACCAAGGAGGCACGGTTGGTCTTTCTGCTGAATTCATCATCTTCTCTCGCACGTGAAAGGTGAAACGTAAAACGTAAAACGTTTGGTTCCGGCAGATTGCTGCGTTACCATTCTGTCACTTCTCATTTCTTACCTTTCACCTTTCACGTTTTACGTCGTCAGCCGTTGATAGATCCGAGGCAATCGCATCGGCAACGCTTCGAGATGATCGATCACCGCGAACTGCACGTCCCCGTACATTCTTCGGACATAGCCATCGGCCTCCCGATCGATCGTGATACAAAACGGATGCACTCCCCGCTGACGCGCCTCTCGCAACGCAGCTTTGGTGTCTTCCAGCGAATACTCATCTTTATATCCGTCGTCGAGTGGACGTCCATCGCTGATGAGGACGAGCAGCCGCGTCTGCACCTCTCGCGCCAGCAATTTGGCAGTAGCATGACGGATGGCCGCTCCATCACGGTTTTGCTGCATCGGAGCCAGCCCGCCCAAACGTTGTGCCGCCTTTCCACCCAACCCATCGTCAAAATCTTTGATCACCAGAAAATCAACGTGTCCACGGCCCTGGCCTGAATAGCCGTAGAGTGCATAGTGGTCTCCGACTGCTTCAAGCGCTTCGCACAAGAGCACGAGTCCCTCTTTTTCCAGATCGATCACACGACGGCCGCTCTCCAATTGGCGGCTGGTTGACCCACTCACGTCGACCAGAAACGCGGCGGCAACATCCCGCTCTTTTCTCTCCCGCCTCACGTAGATCCGATCCGATAGGTCTACGCCTGCTGCCCGTTCCGCGCACATGCGCACTGCCGCATCCACATCGAGGTCGTCGCCGTCAGTGTGCCCCGACACGCGCCGCAACCCTGGCGGACGCAGACTTTCAAACAACCGCCGAAGGACCGAGACCTTGCTCCCGTGCGCGCTCAAGGTCGCGCCCACGATGTCCCCGCTCCCCTCCTCCGCAGCACGCTCGACAACGCGACACCAGTTGAGACGATAGTCATCGATCCCCTGATCCCATTCAGGATAGCGCACCGTGCGATCGCCAGGTCCGGCATGATCAGACGGCGCCGGCTGTTCGACCTTCAACGCCAAAAGTTCTTCCACATGAGAGGGCCACTGCCGTCCCCTGGCAAGCCGGTTGCTCTCGGTCTCCGTACGCGTCCCTTCTCGATTCCGTTGACCCTGCGCGGACGACTCTTGTGCTCCACCGGCCGCACTCGCCATTCGTTCGATGTCTTCTGATTGTTTCTGATCGTCCGATGCCTGTTCGTCCCGATCCTGCTGACGAATGAACTCTGGATTCATCGCCCCACGATAGACCCAGTTGGTGACAGGGCGGTACTCTTCACCTGTCTGTTCGGACGCTGATGGGCCCACACCCAGCTCCTCTGACGCATCATCGACCTGATCAGCCTGGATGATCGCCCCCTTCGGCGTCAACAACTCTTCGAGTCGCACGTAGAGAGCATGGGCCAGACGCACAGCCTCTTCCGCCGTCGCCGTGGGGCTCAACATCGCCTGGCACATCGGCCAGAGGATGGCGATCTCGTCTGTAATGGCTTCGTGAATGGCAATAGACTGCGAGGCAGCGGTCGAGAGTTGGAGCAATTGATCGACGACGAGTTCTTTGACCGTCAGCCCGTGCGTCAGCGACCTGGTCGTGATGGCCTCTCGTGCGAATCGCTGGAGGTCACGCTGGAGCCCCGGGTACTCTCGCTGCAGCAGGAACTCCACCCGCGCATCTTCCACGAGCATCCACAAGTCCTGGATCAGTCTCGGATGGGGATATAGGCGAAACAGTGCCCCCAGGCTGTCCGGTTCAATCTGTTTCACCGAGCCATATCTCTGGCGCAGGTCCATCACCAAGTCCGCAAGCGGCTCAAGGGTCAGCCGGTACGTTCCAAACTCCACGTGCCCCGCTTCGTGAGCCGCCATCACGAGATACAAACGCGTATTCTCCTCGGCCGTGGGGTAGCGACGGAGGAGTGCCGGCAGCGAAATGATGCGCCCGTCTTGGCTCACCATGGCCCGCGCGGACCCCTCATGGCTTATTGAATCAGGGAGTGCCTGAATCGTGAGATCCGTTCCGCAGAGCCCTTGCACGAAAAGTTTCACGGTACGGGCCACGTGCCGAAGCGGCACACCACTTAATGCCGCTTCCACCGACGTCAGCGCCTTCTGTGATTCCAGAGCAAAATAGGCCCTGGCTCCTTCGACACTGTAGGCCAGAACTTCCATCCCAGCAGTAAACCAGGCCTCGAAGCGATCCGCGGCCCCGACAGACTCGCCGATCACGCTCACCAACTCAGGTGCGCGCCGCAAATAGGCCAGTGCCGTATCCGCGTCACGCTCTGCCACCAAGGCCCCGTATTGCAATATTTTTAGCCGCCATCCTTCATTCGGCACAGTACGCAACAGGCGTGGCGATTCCGATAACCAGGCAATGCCGGTTCTGGCATCGCATTCCGCCAGCAACGACCCAACCATGACAACCTTGGCTCTTACCGATTGGTCTTCAAGATCGCCGAGGATGAGCGGACTGGTACGGAGGAACTCGATGGTCCCGAAATAGTCCGTCTTGCCGAAACTATTCTGGGAAATCAGCTTCAACCCGAATGTCGCCCAGGCCCTGGCCTCCTGGATCGGCAACACGCGAGCGACTGCAGGAATTTGGCGGATGTACTCCAGCGCGACGACAAAATCGACCTTCGTCAGTTCAAACCCGATTTCTAACCAAGCCCCCAGCTGACCCGGCGAAATGACTGTCACCACGTCCGGTGCCACGCGGAGAAACTCCAGCGCGACATTCGCGTCCCGTTCAGCTAACTCCAGCGCCCTGTTCAATACCACCGATCGGACCGATGGCTGCTCGATCAGCCCCAGCACCAGCGGGCTCTCTTTGAAATACTTCAGCCCGATCGCACCGGAGGATTCGGCCAATGCAATCCCTAGATCCAGCCAGGCCACTGCATCGCTGAGCCGACCTCGCTGTTGCAAGTCGGGAAACGATTCAATCGCGGCGCGAGCAACCTTCGGCGAGACCTCTGTCAATTCATCGAGCAACAGCAAGACGCCTTCCGCTTGATTTGGTATCGCAACGGCCTCGACGAGACGGGAGACCAAATACTGAGCTGTGGCCGGTCCCAACTCCTCCCCTAATTTGTTGATCAATTGCGTATGGGAATCCGACATCGCGATTCTCGATCCAATCCTGCGAAATAGACGTGAAAGGGTCGATTGTAAAGGACGCCCTAGCGCTTGTAAACTACGCTCATGCGGTGCGGGCCTTTCTTCTAGCCTCTCGCCCAGTGTCTTTTGCCAAAGGAGTTGCGATGGCCGAGCCCAAGCAAGAGAGTCTCGATAAAATGCGGAAGTTTGTGAAAGGCTTTGCAGAGAAGAGCGGGACAACGATGCATCCCATGCCCGCCGTCACCGAAGCCGTGGTCAACGGCCTTGCAATGCACATCGACGAATTGGGCAAACCCCTCTGTCCTTGCAACTTCTACAAGGATAAAGCCGCAGAGGCCAAACTCCGCCGCTGGATGTGCGCATGCGACGAAATGCAGATCTACAAATACTGCCACTGCCTGCTATTTGTGCGAGAAGACGGCCTGCCGATCACGGAATATCTCCCGGAAGGCCACGAAGGCCGGGAGGTCTACGGCATCGTCACCGATCCAACCCCTGATAAAGGCCGGGCACTCAAGCACAAAGCCGCTGTCTCGCCGATACCCTCGGACGACTCACCGGCACCATCCTCACCCACTTCATAGCAACCACGCCACGGCGCAACCGACCTCTGTGCGCCGCAGTCATCGTACTCATGCGCGGAAGCCTGTGCTCCAGACAGCAAAACGCCTGCCCCCTATCTCCGCACAACCAGAGCCAACCCCATCGGACACTTCTGGTTCACCAAAATTCCCGCCGGACGCTACTAGATCGTCAGCCTGATCGAAGAAGGATCGGGAACCCACAAAGAAGAACAGCTCTCAGGCCTAGGAGCCTGTCGGGCTTGACCAACAATAGTGGACAGTGACCGAGGTTTTCACAGTTGATATCGGGATCAACAGAGGCCTTTTCGAAATATCGCCTCTGCGGCCCCAATCTGTCCTAGTCTTTTCCAGCAAAAGAGGTC
>JBBRRK010000131.1:0-11720 GCA_038200765.1 Nitrospirales bacterium | reverse complement strand
TTTCCCCGCCGGCACAGGTGGATGATGCGGGCCTTCGGATCACCGACGAGGCCCTGGACCGTTGGAGTGGGCCGGAAACCGGGGAAGCGGTAGGTATCCCCGAGGTGTCGGTGTTTTTGCATCCGGCAATCATGCCAGATTCCCAGACCCCGTAGAACGCAGACTTCACGCCCCTATCCCCCAGAAATGCCGTTTCTCGCACTTCGTGTACCCACTCACCAAGGAGAAGAGCCATAACTATAAATGCGGATGCCCATTCAAGCTCATCGAACCCTGTCAGGGGAGCCGGTTCCTGAACCAAGGCAAGCGTTTCTCGTTCCAGAATCCCAATTATTTTTGACCTGGCCGGTAACGGAAGAGGAAGTGTGATCTGCACGATCTTTCCCAGGTAGTCTTTTCCATTTCCGGCAGTTATTGAATCAAGCGACTGCTCCACGATTCGACTTTCCATGAGAAGCACATAAACCAAATTTGGAAAATCGGCATTGGCCTTCACTAGCTGAAAGAGGTAACCAATTTGATCGGCGGTCAGTCGATCAATATCATCAATGATCACGAGAATGGGTTTCGATAAATTTCCTAACTGCTCGCGCAATGTCTTCTTTGCGTCCTCTAAGGATTGTTCATAAACCGCAACACCAGCGTTCTTGACGTCGCTCCACCTTGACACCAGTTCAGCAAGCCTTGGGATCACCTTGAGCCCAACGACAAGCACTGCAATAACAACCAATCCCAAGATGCCCAAGGCAGGGTGATCGGCAACGAACGACCAGGCTGCACCTGAGCCTAGGGCAAATCCTAGGGAGACAGTGATTACCTGCGATGTGCTGTTGGAAATGAAAGAACCAACCCGGAGCCTGGCCGCGTACAGTCGCCACGACGCTGCGACTTTTCTGATGTCAGCCGATGGAGATTTTCTTAGAACAATTTCAATCTCGCGAAAGAACGCTTCGGCTAGTTGGTCCTGGCCAGCCCACTGCCATGGATTAAACTCGATTATTTGGCGAGTGTCTCCCATGAAGTCAGCCAAACAATCCTTAACCATGTACTTGATCGATGACTTCCCACTTCCCCAGGGGCCCGTAATCGCGATGACAAGGCTTTCCTTGTCTTTCCACCCCCTGATGGCGGACTCGATCGATCGAACGAATGGTTCTCGTCCCAATGCATCATCTTTGAGATGTTGGATGGGTCTGTCAGGGGAGAAATTCACTGAAGACCTCCACTTGGATCCAGCTTAAGGATTGTTTCCTGCTTCCTTGCTTGGACAATAACAGGGACATTCTACTTTTCATCTGGTTGCGATGAGAATTTGGTGACAGGCTACGACTCGCTGTTGTTGGGTGTCAACTCAGCGAAATGGCGAGGGATGCCTTCTGCCTCGCATTCAGCAGAGCTACTGGTGTGGTCTCCATTTCGCACATTGATCGAGCGACCACCGCTCCTCCACCATCCCATTGAGGGCGGGCTAGATGATCTCCCACTGCGCGTGTCCAACGAGGGCCTTCTCAGGCCGCGCGTTGCACGAGCACAGGAGACCGTCTAGTCTGCCCTCCTGTTCGACACGACCAGCTCCCCATTTTCTGCTACTCTCTCCCCCGCATGCCCCCCACCCTCCAAGCCTTCCTTATCCTCTTCATCGCCGGCGCATTCCTGCGCTGGTCCGGCCTGCTGACAAAGCAACATGCCGAACGGCTAGGCCTCTTCGTCTTTTCCGTCAGTCTCCCAGCCACGATTCTCGTCTCGTTGGATCGCGCAGATATCGCGCCGACAGCCTGGAAGGTGCCCCTCGCTGCCTGCCTCGTGTCACTCACGCTGGTGCTCGCCTCCTGGCCTCTCGCCAGATTGCTGCACCTCGCCCGCCCGACGCAGGGCGGATTCCTGCTCGCCATCGGCTGCATCAACTCCGTCTACTTCGCCTATCCCGTGGCGCTGGCGACCTTCGGCGACGAGGGACTCGCGCAGGCGATTCTCTTCGACCTTGGCCAAACCACACTCACGCTCACAGCCTTGTATGCAATGGCCCTGTGGCATGGTACAGCCTCCCCCTCTGCCCGCTCGCCGCTGACGCACCTGCTCTCCGCGCCCCCGTTCCTAGCCTTAACGCTCATGCTGGCCTTGAAGGCCGCCGGCTTCCATCTGCCCTCCTGGCTCCATACGATCCTGACGCCGGTCCATCTTACGACGACTCCGCTCGCGAGCCTCGTGCTCGGCCTCTCGATCAGTTTCGAGGCGATGCGGCGGACCTGGCCACTGACCTGTCTGGGCGCGGCGATGCGGATGGGGGGCGGACTGTTGCTGGGATGGGTCGCAGCCTGGCTGCTGAATCTCAGCGGCCTGGAACGCGCGGTCGTGATCCTGATCGCCGGGATGCCGTCAGCGGTGGCGGCGGTGATCTTTGCGACGGAAACCGGTCTGGATGAAGATCTGGTCGCCTCGATCGTGGCGCTGTCGATCTGTCTCGGCGTGGCCCTGCTTCCCTGGCTGCCCCAGCTCGCCACCATGCTGCTGGGCTAGCGATTGAGAATTACGTGCTGAGATCTAACAGAAGGCTGAACAAGTCAGCCTGCGGCGTTCTCGCATCGCTCAGAGGCTCAACGTACCGAAGCGTACGCATCGCCTCTTCCCTCGCTGCGGCCTTGCCTGGGACAAGGCGAGCACAGTTTCACTCCGCGCGCTCTGCGAGCAAGGATGGTACCTGACCGCCCCCTTCCATCTCCCCATGAGGGCGACCTGGTCGATCCTCAACTGCGCGCGTCGCTATTGAATCTCGTAAACGGGTCTGATGAAGCGGATGTCGGGGATCGCGTGGGACTTGCGATAGAATCGAGACTGGCCGGAAGTTTCATCTGTGCGAATCGCGCCTGTCGTACACGTCTCGCCTGGCATATTTACGATATGCGGATGAGGTGAGACGGGTTTAAGAACTGTCGCAGGTAGTGTTATCCAGTCACCGGGTCCGTTGCGCTCTATCAGACTCCTCCTTCATGACCTTTCCGATGAGCCGTTGCACTGGGGGAATATCCTCTTGGGCCGTCTTCCACAGCACCTCGTGGTTTACCCCGAAGTACTCATGAATGAGCTTGTCCCGCATCCCGGTCATCTGCTTCCACGGGACCTTCGCATGTCGCTTGCGTACAGACAGTGGAACCTTCTTAGCCGCTTTACCGATAATTTCGAACGCTCTGACCACGGCATAGATGGTTTTTTGATCCTCTGCAAACTGGGCCCACGTCATGCCGGCGATGAATTGCGAGATGTTCTGCGTCGCGTTCTGGATGTCGGCTACGTAGTCGAGAAACTCACGTTTGCGAGTCACAGGCCCACGACCTCGCTCAGAATGTGCCGGCCGATCAGGGGTTTGAGCGTACTTTTCATCACCAGATCCACCTTGATGCCCAATAGAGATGACAGGTGGTCTTCCAGTTCGATGAACTCAAACAGCCCTGGCTCGTCGGCAAACTCGACGAGCACATCGAGATCACTGTCCTTCCGTGGCGTCCCCTGGACATACGAACCGAACAGGCCAAGGTACCGGACATGAAACCTAGTCCGCAGCGTTGGTAACTCTCGGCGCAGGACATCCATGTATCGTCGCAGCTTTCGTTCTGCGCTTAATCGAGAGACTGTTGCCATCACTCAGACTCCTTTTGCGATCTGCCGAACCATTCCAGTGCGAGCACAGCCTACGTTTAAGGCCTGATTCTGTCAACGTGTAGCGATAGGCTCTGTCACGGCTTTCTAAAACCTCGCTCTGCGACTTGTATGGGAGCAGCCAAGCCGTCCGTCACTGCGCTTATCGAGCGACCACAGTCCTTCTACCTTCTCTCTTGAGGGGGGGGGCTAGATTGATCTTCCACTGCGCGTGTCCAACGAGGGTCTTTGGTTTCCTTTTCTGCACCATCACAGCTTCACACACAAGGGAGTCATCAGACCGTCCTTCACTGCGCGCATCGAGCCGCCTCATCATTCTAAATGTTCCCTCCAAGCTCGCTTGTTTTTCCTCTCTAGGGAGGGCATCCATGTTGGTCTAGGTGCGGCCGTCGAACGAGGCTATAAATGCTCCCTCCACGCTCGCTCGTTATCTCTTCGGGGATAGGGTCTGATTGATCTTCCACTGCGCGCGTCCAACGAGGGGAGTCCGCGACCGCGCGTTGCGCGAGCACAGAAGATCATCACGCTCCAGCCCCTCCTCTGTTCCGGGAGCACAGGACCAACGTGGGTGCCCTCCCTCCCCTCTCGTGAGGGCTCTGCGAGCAAGGAGGGCGCCTGACCGACCCCCTTCCCATTTCCTCCTAGTTTCGCCAACATCTTTTCATGAGGGCAGCCTGGTCGATCCTCAACTGCGCGCATCGAACGAGCACAGTTTCACCGTGCGCGTTCTGCGAGCAAGAGGACGATCAGGCTGCCCTCACTTCTTATTGGCGAACGCCTCGTCTCTTTCTGCCCCCGCCCGCGGCTTCCAGTCGAGGCTGTAATATTCCCCGCGATCCCGCGCCCAAGGATCGAAGACATTCACCACCCCCTGAAGCTCGCTTGTCAGCTCGGGCATCGTCCGCAGCAGAACGCGTTTCATGGGAGAGACCGGCTGCTGATGGCCGTTGGGCATTCCCTCTTCCATCATCTCCGGACCTGGTCCGTTGTTCGTGGCCCACTCGACGCCGAGGGTGGTATAGAACTCCGGGCGAAAACTGGAGGTGAAGAAGCGGTCGCTGAAGAGGCGGCGCGAGGCGTTGAGAATAAACACGACGAACTGAGTTTCGGAAATGGCGAAGCCATGCGGCCGTCTGAATTCCGCCAGCCAGCCGACCATGGTATCGACGTCTTCGATGTTGTCGATCAGGCTACCGTTCGGATGACCCAGACAATCGTCGATCGGCGATCGGTCGTCGTTCAGCTGCGCATTGGTAATCTTCTTGGACACATCGCACCGATGTTGCCCATACATCTCACGCAACGTCTTCACGAGTTGCTCCTGCTCACGTCGAGCCAATGAGAACATGAAGAGGCGCGTATCGACGAAGTCGTCGAAACTGGTCAGTTGTTTCAACCCATACTGCCGGCGGAACTCGTTATAGCGCGGCACTCCCCGCTCCCGATCCCTGATGAGGTCGAGCGCGGCGACATCGATTTGTTGCGTGGAAGACTGTAAGCGGTTCATCTTGAGGTTTTGCAAAAATTGCGGATGGTTCTGGAGGGTCAGCGCACCCAACCGCTGGCGGCCCATGCTGAGCGCCCAATTGGACAAGCCTTTCTGCCGCATCACTTCGGTCGCCTTGCCACGGAAGGTCTCGATCACGGGCACCGTCTGCCGGATGACGTTCGGATCGGTGTCCCACTCACGATATTCGATCAGATCCGGCAACAATGGATGCAGCCGGTACACCGAGATGAACTCCTCGGGGAAATTGAAGGGGGAGCCGAAGTGGTTCACGCCCCCGTTGATATGATCGTCATTGTTCAGATCCCAGCGGTCCTCTTTGTCGGGATCGAGCAGACCGACGAGCGGCACTCCATCATAGACCCGGTTGCCCAATCCAAAAATGCCTGGTCCACCGGCAAACGCGGCATAGAGGCTGTTCGCTTTCTTGGCATCGTTCGAATCGCCGAGCCGGCGCACAACCTCCTTCAGCGCCTCAGCCACCGTCTCATGCTTCGCGAACACTCCACTCCAGTTGGCGTTCATCCCCCGGTTCAACGGTTCGTTGTAGAGCAGTTGTGTGGTCCATTCGATGGTGTGGATCTTGACAATCTCGGCCGCGACGACCAGTCTGGCGACTTCGAACAATTCGTCCGGCGTGACGTCTCTGTAGCGGATGACGCGATCGGGATTGGCGGGATGTCGTAAGCCGCTGTCGACATCGGGCGTGAGCGCAGCCTGCGTTCGGAATGCATCCACAAACGCGTTGTGTTCTCGCGCAAAGACGTTGTGGTAGAAACTCATCCCGATGCTCCAGTTGTCGGGAAAGGCCGTCGCCTCCTGGCCGGACCATTCAGCATTGATCGGGTCACCCGGTCCGAAGACCGGCAGGTATCCCAGCTTGTCGCCGCCTTCCCCCTCTTCCCTGATCGGCATCAACAGCAATTTGGCTTGGTCGTTCGGATCGCGCTTGACTCGCCGGCCGGACCGCTCATCGTATCCGTAGAGCTGTGAGGCATCCCACCAGGCGGTGACGTGGTTCGCAGTGGTCTTCGGCGCCCGCGTGAGATAGGTCTTGCCGCCGTTCCTAAAGATCTTCGGCTCCGTGCCTTCGGCGATCATTGCCGCATCGATCTTGTCGTCGGGTCTGCAGCCCAACTTCTTGGCGTCCTCACCAGTCAGCGGCTGTTCGATGTTCTTGACCAGGTGCGTCGCACAACCGACGGCCATCCACTCAGGTCGATTGTGCCCCTCTTCTAGATGAGCGAACCAGTCGTGGGTCATGAACTGAATCCAGAAGGCTGCCAGCACATTGAAGAACGGCGCTTTCTTATATTCGCACTCGGCCTCTTGTGCGCCACCAGGCAGGCCGTAGCCTTCGCGGCACTTGTCCGGCTGCGACTGCGCTCGCGTGAACAACTTCCGGCTAATGATCTGTGGGTCCGGCTTCAACAGTCCCAATCGATCTCCATGGCGATTCTTGGTCATTTCATTCAGGCCCAAATCTGGAAATGTTGTATCGAAGTCCACGTTCCGCGCAAAGAGTTGATCTGTCGACCCCATCAGCGGATTTCGGATATCGTTGCAGATGCCGGTCAGGGTACGGAAACGTATCGTCGCTCCGCGACAGACCTGTGTCTGCTCGCCACCGACAGCGGTGAAGTCGGGATGGCTCTGGGGTAATCGCATTTCCGGCCAGGTATCGAGCACCGGCCCGGCCTCGCCGTCGCGGCCTACGACATAGGTCTCGTACGTCTTGTTGTTGTCGAAGAGATTGAACTTGATGAGTTCGATCCGTTGCAGCTCCAGCTCATAGAGCGCGCCGTTGATTCCATGTGCGTTGGGACCGATCACCTTGGCGTTGGCCAGAAGCCGCGCAGGAGCGCGAGAGGCGGCATCGCCGGTGGCCCAATAATTCGGCCAATCCAACCAGGGTCCCTCTCTGAGACTCTCGGCCTTCTTCCCTCCAAGACAACGAGCAGTGGTGTCCGGCACCTTCCCCAAGAATCGTTCCCCTCTGGTCTTCGCTACTTTTTGAATATCTCCCTGCAGAAGCATCTCCGCACAATCTTTCGTGGAGTCCGCGAAGATACCGAACGGACTGTGCTCGGCGCACCCGCTGAGGACACAGAGCCCCGTCACGATCGCAAGCCATGACCCTCTATCTACTCGTCTCATTCGCAGGCCTCCTCAGGGTAAAAGACACATTCCACACAGGTATCCGGCCATGAAGACCGGAGTCACGCAAAGACGAAGGGAAGGACAGAGGAAGAAGAGCACCGGATCAGGGCACGTCTTCTGCGCAGCGCATGCCGAGCGTCGGCCCCCAGTAGGTCACGTCATCCCAGCCTCGATAGCTGGCCTGAAAATTCGGTGTTTTGTCTGCCAATACGCATAGGCCAGGCCGAATGTGCCGGAGAGCAAACCGATGGAGAGGACCGAGCGTGTGATCGAGCGCTGAAGACTAACCTGCTTCCTCATGGGGCACCAATGAGTCATGCCCGCGATGCTGTAAATAGAGGTGCTGCCGCCCTCCATTGCAACGCGTCCGGAGAGCGAATGTCAAGGGTCCTCAGCAAAATCCGTGACAAGCAGACAATGCGATCTTGATATGGATGGCGTCGTCTCTGAGTTTCCTGAGCGGCTCTAGGGGCCTCCATCATCGTTAGTGGCATGTGATTTTTCCCCAAGACTTGAACATTGCAAACGGCGTATATTACTCAGGTTGAGTGAGCCATCATGATCACAGCGGAGTCTTGATCATGCAACACGTCTTCACCACAATCGCATCGAGCAGTTCTCCCTCCCCCTCAATCATTCCAGTAGCGACCTCTTCCGCGAGGTCAAGCCACCACAGGAGGTGTCCCCATGTCCATCTCACCAACACTCAACGCGTATCTCGATCGTGAACATGTTCATTATGATGTCTTGCCCCACCCGGAAGCGTTTCACGCTCTTGCCATCGCGCAGATGCTCCATACCCCTGAAAAGGAAATGGCCAAGGTTGTGATCGTGAAGGTAGATGAGCAGTTCGTCATGACGGTGCTGCCGGCAAGTTGGAACGTAGATCTCCATCGCTTGAGAACTGTCTTCGACACCCACCAAGTGCGGCTCGCGACTGAGGATGAAATCACAAACCTGTTTCCAGACTGCGAGTTGGGCGCCATGTCGCCCTTCGGCAATCTCTATGGACTCCCTGTATATGTTGATCAATCGCTCACGGAGGACGAAGAGATCGTCTTCCAAGCCGGAACCCATTCAGACGCGATCCGCATGCGCTACTGGGACTTTGCCGCCCTCGTGTTTCCGGTCGTTGAAAAATTCCATCGTCCACCCGATAAGTCTGGTACCGTTATCCGGCCTGCGTCATACTGAAGTTCAGACACGAAGACACGATCGCGCAGAGTATTCTCCACAAGGTCTAGCAGGATGCTGAAAAAGTCCACCAGCGGCGTTCTCGCGTCGCTCAGAGGCTCAACGTACTGAAGCGTACGCCTCGCCTCTTCGCTCGCTGCGGCCTTGCTGGACGGCCTTTTTGAACATCCTGAGGTTATTCTGGCTTCAGCGCCATACGGAAAATTCCAACCATGTTTTTGGCATCAACTGAGTTTTCCACAGCCTGCTGGACGAGTGGTGACGAGCTATCGTGTTCAGTCGTCAGGGTTCGAACGGGATGAAACGGTTCTTCGGCGGAGGTTTCATGGATCAGTTGTGGCGGGATGCATCCGGCTATACGCTGTGGATCGTGGAACAACCAGGGGGCAACTCCCGCCTGTTTCAGCTCATTCGCGAACAACACACCACGGGCGACCCTACCTAGCTGGCGGGGTCGCCCGTATATGGAGCTGAGGACGCTGACAGTCTCTCTATTTTCAGTCCACCGAAACCAACTGCGCGGCTTAATACGGGATCACGTGCAAGCAGTCCTTGCTCTCGTTGTTCCAGACCACATCGCACAGGTTGGACATGCGCGCCACGATCTGTGCCGCCACGCCGCCCGTCCCGCCGAACAGCCCGCACCAGCCCAGGGTCACGAAGCCCCAGTGCAAGGGCGCCGCAAAGAGTTCATCGACGAACCAGAATGCATGGCCCCACTCATTGAGTCCCACGTTGGGCAAAATCATCATCGGCCCCACGATCGCCCCCACCAAGGGGAAAGAGACCGCCTTGCTGAACTGCGGCAGCCGGGTCATGGCATAGAGGTAACTCGCGACTCCCATGGTGATGTAGAGCGGGAACGTGAAGTAGAACGCGATGATATGGCTGGCGGTGAAGCTTGTATCACGGATGATCACCTGATGCCACGAGGCGTCCTGCTCGAGCGTGTAGCTCCCCGCCCAGTACACACCGAAGACGTAACATGCAAGCCACATCATCCAGTAAAAATACCGCTTGAGCTCCGTCTTGGGGTCCACGTTGGCCACGTTGCGATCCCGCGTCGTCCAAAGCCACCCAAAGATAGCGGATGCGTTGATGATGTTGGCAATCACGTTAAACCGCCACAGGCCCATCCAGACGTTTTCGAACTCCGGCGTCATCGAATCTAACCCGTGGGAATATCCAAACACGCGCTGAAATACGACCTCGGATCCCACCGCAAACAAGATTGCAAACCACCCGATCTTGAGGGGCCTGGAATCGTACCAGAGCGACATATCGTAGCCCCGGTCCGCCTCCCCCCATGTGGTTGTACTTGCCATGTTACGAACCTCCTTCTCACCTACGTGAGAAATACTCCTGTGAAATACTCCTGTGAATTGGTATGAAGACCCGTGCGAGAGTGGGGTTGAAGGCGACTCGTCAGAAGAGACGCGGCTCTAGGAAACTGCTGGTATTCACCATTGCCGACACCGGCACCCAACGGCTCATCCGTATATTTATTATAGATGTTGCCTAGGCGGCAAGACGAGAGCCGCTGGAGAACCGGCTAGCGTATCTGACGAGAAGCCCGCCCGTGACTCGGCGGGCCTTTGTGGTCTGGTGGAGTAAGGTCTGTCATAACCACCTCCTCCTTGGTTCGGAGCGACCCCGGGGATTGCACTGCCCGATGCGCACTGGGCCGTCCCCCTTCACATGAATCGTTATACGGACACCGTGAGCGTATAGCCCCTCTTCAGCGAATGTCAAGAAGCGGGCATCCAGATTTTCACACAGGCATAGCATCATGAGCTTGGAGAGAGGCTGCGCGGCTGAAGGTCGACGGCTATATTTAGCGAGAAGACGTCAGAAAGAATTTCCTCGCGCAAGGCAGGGAGAAAGAAGATGCTGGCAAAGAATATCAGCGGTGATTCGCCCGCTGCCCTCTGCCTGTCCCGCAGGCGGCTTTTTCAAGACAGATAACTGTGAAAATTCATATGCGCTCTGACATCCTGCTCCCACGCGCCTTGACAAACAGGAACGTTTCACGGATTCGCCTTCGATTAAGGGATGGACGTAGAGGTGATCGTTGGGAAACAGGTTCAAGGTGGTACCGGCAGATAGACTAACTCGCAATGTCTTGGTGTGTCATGCGGGTCCGCGAGGATGGCCGTCAGAACGCACGGGTTCGGCGTGGCGGTGTGAATACGTGGGACCCATCCATCGAGACGGGCCCTTCACGGGAAATCTTGGCTCAGTGTTGCATCCCTTTCTCAAAGAATAACCCGCGGTTGATGTCGCCGATGCTGACCATCCCGACAAGCCTGCCATTTTCGACGACGGGGATGCGCCGGAAGTTCTTGATGCCCATATACGAGGCGGCTTCCAAAATAGGATCGTGGGGCGCCACTGTCATTGGGTTCTTACTCATGATGTCCTCGACTTTCCCGCCAAGTACCTCTGGATACCCATCTTCCATTTCGACAAAACTCCGGCTGTGGACATTGTCGTGAATATAGTCCCCATAGTTCGGATAGAGCGGAATCAAGACATCCCGCAACGTGATCATTCCAACGAGCTGATTGTCTCCCTCGACCACAGGAAGAGACCCACAGTGGCGGTTCATCATTTTCATCACCGCCGACCGGATTGTATCGGTCTTCTTCACCATCACAAGACCGGTTGACATGACCTCATGGACAAGCATAGTCACCTCCTCTGGTGAGATTGAGTTTGGAAATACTTCTCCCTCCACAGAATAACCGGGTGACATCAGCACAAAAAACGCCACGGGCAGCCATCAAGGGAAGAAAGAAAGGGGAACCCTTGCGGTGCCCGTGGTGGGCGCTTGGGACGCCGTCGACCACTATGTGATTGTGGTACCACCGGAGAGACCCGTACGTGACTGACGGTCTTGAGCCTGCTCGATGAGGACAGTTGCAGCTCCCCTCGTGCTGTGGAGCTTCACCTGTCAGCTTCATATCTTCCGATCGGCCGAATCTTCTTGTGTGGTTCCCGAACGCGGGAATGGTGTGACCGTCGAAGATGGCACTGACAGTCCAGCCGAGCAACCCGCCTTCAATCCGCCGGGGTATTCTGATCTGGTGGACCAAGGTCTTCCATCAGCGACCTCCTCTCTGAGGGTGAGAGCACAGTCACATTCTTCATACTCCCGCATCCATCTTCATGTCAATGGATGAACATCCCCTTCGGATTTTAGGCG
>JBBRRK010000130.1:0-11740 GCA_038200765.1 Nitrospirales bacterium | reverse complement strand
ACCTCTTTTGCTGGAAAAGACTAGGACAGATTGGGGCCGCAGAGGCGATATTTCGAAAAGGCCTCTGTTGATCCCGATATCAACTGTGAAAACCTCGGTCACTGTCCACTATTGTTGGTCAAGCCCGACAGGCTCCTAGAGCCGTCTTGTTGGCAAAGGTCTTCATCTGAGCATGGAGCGCCCCGGTGCGTTTCCAGGAGTCGTTCAGCGCATTGGCCGTATCGCGTAACCCGCAGTAGTCTTCTTCGAGTTGATTCCACACCGCCTTTTCCATCCCAAAGTCAGCCATGTAGATCTGGCCGACCAAATAGGCAGTCGCAAAGGCGGCCTCACCTTTCTTTGTGGTGATATTGCGGAAGGACGCGAGGACAGACTGATGCTTGGATTCCTGCATCTGCAGCGACTTAAAACTTTCGTGCAAGGAGCTGCGCGCCTGTTCCAAAAACTTGATGCGTGCTTCCGTTTCTTTCTGGAACAGATCAATGTTCGTCTGCGCCGCATCAATCTTGGTGCCTTCTACTTGAATGAGATCGCGTACCGCGCCGCTATGAATCGAGTGACAACCCACGGCGCTCACAAAGATGAGGCCCATACACAGGATTGAGAGTCGTCGTGCGATCATACCGGTCTCCTTACACATGACATCAGCCCATATTTTAACGGCGTATCGCTCGCAACGAGTCGGCAAGCGACTGCACGTCGACTTGGGGGAGAGTGACATCGATATCCAAGTACTGTTTGATCACACCATTGATGCGGCGGAGCGCCTCGACATTGGTTCGGTACTGGTCGAACGCCGTGAGGTCTAACGTGGATGACGCCTGTGAATCCTTTGTGACGCGTTGTTCGATTCGCGCGATGAGTTCAGGAAGTTTTTGTACGAGATTGGTCATGTCCCCTGTGCCTGCAAGAAATACCGTCTGCCCAGTGTGATCTTTTCGCTCAGGCAGTTGTTTAAGTCGTATGTCATTGATGGCGGTGATGACCTCAGGGCCAAGCAGATCAGCATCGTCCTTGGTCAAATCGCCGTCAGGAACGCCGGTCACTTTGGGGTTGGTGGTGGCCCATTGCAGCGCCAAATTCAGTTTCAAACGAGTCTGAACATAGCGATACCACAGTTGATGTCGGGCGGTCACATTGCTGACCAGCTCCCGATATTGCTGCATCAACCGCTCGTTCTCGGCATAGGCCTGGTCCTTGGCGACCAACGCCTGTTTGACTTCTGGTGGCGTGGCGCATCCGACGGAAACGAGTAGCGCGAGCGCGATGAAGAATAGGGGTACGTCTCATCGGGATTCCTCCCAGTGATTGGAGCGCGAATATAGCGGGGTACGTAAAGCAATTCAAGTGAAAATTTTCACAATGTCCTTCCGATTGCGGCATCAATCCATACCGTAACAATTTCGAAGCCGCGAAACCTCTCGTATGCCCGGCCCAATGGCACACGCGTCAACCGAACCACTCGCCCTCCTCTGTGTCTCCTTATCCCACCAAGCACAGGACATCGGATTCGCGGACGAGAACGAGTTCCTTACCGTCCAGATCAACTTCGGTCGTTCCGTATTTTTCATAGAGGACCTGATCGCCCGGTTTGAGGACCGTAGGCTTGAAGACCTTTTTCTCTTTGTCCTCTTTCCTTTTCGGTTTTTTGCCAGACTTCTTTTCCGGAATTTCCCAGCGCCCCTTCCCGACGGCCAGGACCTTTCCTTCTACAGGCTTCTCCTTCGCCGTGTCGGGGATGATCAACCCCCCGGTGGTCTTTCCCTTAGCCTCTGACGGTTCGATCAGTGCCCAATCCTGTAACGGTTGAAGTCCCATGGTGATTCCTCCATATGTGGTTCAAGTGCCGGCAACAACCTACGTCGTTCTGTAGATGGCGTCAACTCGGGGAGGGTTCGAGCGATTCATATCATCGGATATACCACGTGCTTGGCCGATCCTATGGTATGTGCCTGCGAGGCATCACGCACCAATCTATGGACCCGAGATGCACGCTCAAGCTGAGCCTCTTGGTTTTCTACTGAGTATCTCAAACTACTCGCGCGCGGAACTCACAATCTGCGACAGCGCCTTTTCTGGACTGCCAGCATCGAACGGCGGCTGCGGGTCGTACTCGATGAGGAGCTGGGCGCATTGCGCTGATACTAACCCGAACTCTTCGGCAACTAAGGTGAGTGCCATGTCGATCCCGGAAGACACGCCTGCAGCGGTGAAAACTTTGCCCTGACGGACGACTCGTTCTTTCGTCGGAATCGCACCAAATTGCTTCAAGGCGTCGAGCGCGAGCCAATGCGTAGTGGCCTTTAGCAGGCTGCGGGAAAACTCGGTGTACGCTCAAATCCCGCTGTGTTCTTACGCGTGGCGTTGACACATGAACAACTCGCAGGATGCTGAAAAAGTCCGCCAGCGGCGTTCTCGCATCGCTCAGGGGCTCAACGTACCGAAGCGTACGCCACGTCTCTTCGCTCGCTGGGGCCTTGCTGGACGGCCTTTTTGAGCATCCTGAGGTTATTCTGGCTTCAGCGCCATACGGATAATTCCAACCATGTTTTGGCATCAACTGAGTTTTTCCGCAGCCTGCTAATGGGGTCGATGTGTGATGAGAGGAGAATGCTGTGGTCAGTTTCCTGGCAGGCTCAACTCACGGTGATTTCAGGAAACGGTTACGGCACTTGCACCTGGGGATGGACCTCGGAGACGCCGCGCACCCGGTCACAAAACAAAGACTCCCGACCCCTTTTTTTCCGCGACCCCTTTGTTTCCGCTGCATGCGGTGCCGTGTATCATCCTCGGTGGGTTGTCCGATGAAGCGATGATCAGGGCAGGCACATTGATGGGTATTGAGGATGTCATGACGAAGCCGGTTTCCGACCAGACTCTTATTGCAATCATCACAGACACGATCAAGCGGGACCGACAAATCAAGAGCCGCCGAAAAGCTCGTAGGGTTGCTCTGCTCGGTGCCCTCGAAATTCCATAATCGAGTTTTCGCCCCCCCGTGCGTATAAATCGCACAGCCGGTTGTCCGCATCGACGTGGTAGCGGTACGTCGACTCTTTCACTTTCGCGATCTTCAACCCCTTCTTGTGCGTTCGCCGTATGAACTCAAGATCCTCCGCAAAGGGTAGATTGCAGAACCCGTTTAATTTCTTGAACACAGACGTTCGAGCAAAGAATGTCCCGCTTGCATAGCATTTGCTGAGGTGGATCATCTCGCCAGGACGCTGTGCATCCGGCGCGTACTGCTTTTCGACGGGGCCAACATACTCAATGCCTCCGTAGAGCAACGCCAGCGAAGGTGTGTGCTCCATCGCCTGGATTCGGACCGCCAGATGATTGTCTCGATACTCATCATCTGAATCTAAAAACGTCGTGTACTCCCCTGAGGCGAGTGTGATGCCAATATTGCGCGATCGAGGAAGACCTGTATTCGCATGGTAGCAATACGTGATGCGCGGGTTTGATTTCACAAACGGCATTACGACCTGCCAGGTGTCGTCCGTACTACCGTCGTCAAGATGATGAGCTCCCAGTTATGGTGGGATTGTGTCAGCACCGAAGCGATGGCGCGCTTCACAAGGTGCGCGCGATTGTACGTGCAGAGGATGATAGAGACGAGAGGTGAGTGATTGTGCGTTGAGATGTTTGTCTTCATTCGAGATCTGTTCCCTTCAGGTTGACATTCGTACGTCTCGTCGAAGCTGGGTGTGGCGAGTGTCGGTGTGACGGAGAAGAACAGTAGCAGGAGGAAGACGACCCCATGGCGAGTTTCTGAAACACGGACCAGCCAACCGCATAGCCTACTCCTTGCACGGAGAAGAGCGCAAGCGGTCGACCTTGGCGATGTGGTGAAGCGGGTGTGTCACTCAGGCACGTAGCGGTGGCCCATGCGGCGAGAAAAGACTCGAGATCCCTTTTCCCTTAACGCTTCGCCTTTTCAGTACCCTGCCACGTGGCGGTGCATCTACAGTGATCGATGTTTGGTGGGAGGAGAATGTAGCGGTCAGCTTCCCGGCAAGCTCAACTCACGGTGATTTCCGAAAACGGTTACGGCCCATGCTCCACTCCCTCGGCCATAAAACAAAGACTCCCGACCCTGTTATTTCTGACCGCGGGCATTCGCGGATCGAACAGGCCATCTTGCTCCGCTATTTCAACGCGGCAGCGACCAGCTAGCCGACCTTCACCGGACATATCGGTCAGAGCACGCCAGCCAAACGGTTGAGGCTGAGAATTGCTTGGCCAAAGAACAGCTGGAGTGCTTGCAGGTCTTGGGGCGACACCTGGCCGGGATGAGGTCCACGGTCGCTGTAGAGAAGTCCGATCGGTCGGATGCCGATACGGATAGGGGCGAGGATGGCTGTTGAGGTCTGCCAGGTTGTGAGGAACCGCGAGCTCAGGGATCGAGGTCTATTAGCAGAAGCCTCCGACAGCAAGAAGGGATCTTGTTGTTTCAGTGCGTGCAAGAACAGCGTGTGTTCCGTGCTAAGCGATCCGGCGAAGCTGGCCAGATAGCGATCCGGTGAGTCAACCCCCACCACTACTCGACCCAGCAGTTGGTCGGTATCGCCGGGGTTCAACAGTGCCAGGGCCACCCGCGAGAAGCCACCGCCGTCATGCAGCGTATTGACCAGCACCGACAGAAGACTGTTGAGATCTTTCGCTGCCAGCAATGAGGTCTGAAACAGTTGCAGGGTTTCCAATGGGTGGGCCTGGATCGGTGGAACTGTTATTGGGCCGTCAGGTTGGTTCTCGGGAAATTTGGGCGGGACCTTAGGTGACACCGTCAAGGATACGGCTGCTGGGGCCGACGCCTGGGTGATGACGATTTCTGTGATCCCGACGGAACGGGAAAGTTGCCGGCCCTTGTCGAAGGCGCGGGTTAAAGCGTCCTGTAAGGTCTGTTCAGGCAGGGCGGTGCCCCGTTGGAGGATGCGACGAATGGGATCGCCGGCGCCTGGTTTCGAGGAATCCGCCATGGCGTCGACCAGAAGGTTTGAGCCTGCCACAAGTCCCATAAACAACTGCTGATCGGTCTGCCACTTGGTTTTCGCTGTGGGCGTCGGGGTGCCGATGAGATCCACCAGGCCGGCAGGCAGCACCCAGGTTTGCGCCAGGGCTGTTGCAAAACAAACTCTCGAAACACCGAGAATTTCGACTTCGTCGTCCGGTGTCTGCGCAGCGGTGAGGGCTTGAAACAGATCGGGTGTTTGGTATGCGATCACCAGGTCGGCGAACGAGTACAGTAGGGCGGCGCTGAACAGCTCCCCCGGTTGAGGGTAGTTCATCGCCACGCCGAGTTCGGAGGCGTGGGCTGCCGCAAAGAGCGCTTTGGCGATCAAGCGGCCTAAGAGTGGCCGACGATCCGGCTGATTCTCCAACTGCTCCATCAATTGGACGGTAGCGACGAGCGTGCGGACGGTATCCAGACCGAGCCAGGACACGGCGTGAGTCACGGACGTAATGGAGTGTTGAGGGCTGTAGGCGATCCCGTTGGCGATCTGTAGCACTTTGCACGTCAACCCGGGGTCGCGGCTTACGACCTGTGCGAGGGCAGCGGGACTCGATGTGTCCCCGCTTATGTTGAGAATTTTCTGACAGGTCGCCCGCAGGGCCGGGATCGAATTGGCCTGCGGATCGAAGAGAGGGCGCAGTTGCGCGTGTACCCGCGCGCGAATCTCGTTCGTGCCTTGAGCGTCAACGACCGACGTGCTGGCTTGGGTCATTCTACTTCCCCCACTATGTCCTGTATGTCCTGGCATCATTCTATCGGTTGGTTCAGGGTTAAAACTTGAGTAGAGGTGGCGTGATCCTAAATAGTCTCCCCCGGCGCGTACCCATAAACGGTGACGCGAGGCGAGCGAGACGTCTGGTGTAGTCTCCGCTACGCCGGTCCATTCGTACTCTCTACCCTATTTCAATACCTAGCGAAACTCCAATTTGAAAGTCACCCAATGGGAAGGGCCGCGGGAGCGCATTCAGCGAACGCTGGTGGCCACCCACAACAGTCCCACCAGTTCTGTCCTACCCCGAATCCACACCTCCATCAATAGGGAGTGGCCAGATTGTCGTTCAATACGCGCATCGAGAGACCACCGTTTCATCGTGGGGCCTCTGCGAGCACGAAGGATGGTCTGGCCTCTCCCATCTCGGTCTTTCGATCCTCCCTATCTATTTCCTCTAGAGGGTGGCCTGGTCGATCCTCGATTGCGCGCGTCGAACGAGCACATTCTTATCGTGCGCGTTCCGCGAGAAAAATGGACGGCTGGCTGCTCCCCCGCTATAGTTTTCTCCTCTGCCAGATGCTAAAACATTCCCTAGCGCCCATCTGGTGCCTTGACTAAATGAAGGATTGTCTATGTCTTTGCCGATTGAAAAGTCGTTATCCGATGAACTGGCGCGAGAAGTCGCCAGGCGACGCACCTTTGCCATTATTTCGCATCCGGACGCGGGGAAAACCACGCTGACTGAGAAGCTCCTGCTCTACGCCGGCGCAGTCCACCTCGCCGGGGCGGTGCATGCGCGGTCCAATCAGCGTGCATCGAAATCGGACTGGATGGAACTGGAGCAGGCGCGCGGCATTTCCATCACCTCCACCGCCCTCCAGTTCGACTATCAGGGTGTGCGAGTGAATCTGCTCGATACGCCGGGCCACCAGGATTTCAGCGAAGACACCTACCGCACCCTCATGGCCGTGGATAGTGCGGTCATGGTGCTCGACAGTGCCAAGGGCATTGAGCCTCAGACCAAGAAACTCTTTGCCGTCTGCCGCAAACGCAACATCCCGATCATGACCTTCATTAATAAGATGGATCAGCCGGGACGCTATCCGTTCGAGCTGCTCGAAGAGATTGAGCAAACCTTGGGTATGACGGCGGTTCCGTTCAATTGGCCCATCGGGGAAGGGTCGGGATTTCAAGGGCTCTACGATCTTCAAGACCCCCAAGTCCTGTTCTTCCAACGGACGCTCCATAACCAGAAACGGGCGCCAATGAGAGTGGAGACCTTTCCCCACCCGAGCTTGGCTGAGACGCTCGGAGAGGCCTATGGTCCATTGCAGGAAGACATCGCCCTCTTGACCGGCGCCGGCACGAAATTCGATCGTGACCGCTTTCTCGCAGGCCAACTGACGCCGGTCTTCTTCGGGAGCGCCCTCACCAACTTCGGCGTCGAACCATTTTTGAACGGATTCCTTCGGCTCGCGCCTCCGCCGAGCCCACGTATGACCGCGGAAGGATTGGTGCAGCCGACGGACGAAAAATTCTCCGGTTTTGTGTTCAAGATTCAGGCGAATATGGACCCACAACATCGCGATAGAATGGCATTTTTACGTATTGTATCGGGTCGATTCGAGAAGGACATGATGGTCCATCATGCACGGCTAGACCGCAAGATCAGAATGACACGACCGCACCGCCTCTTCGGCCGTGACCGAGAAACGATTGAGGAGGCCTACCCAGGCGACGTTGTCGGGCTGGTGAACCCTGGCCTCTTTGCCATCGGCGATACACTCTGCTCAGGCAGTCCCCTCGCCTTCGATGCGATTCCGCAATTTCCCCCTGAATGTTTCGGCATGCTTCGAAGCCAGGACCTGACCAAGCAGAAGCAATTTCAGAAGGGACTCCAGCAGCTCGAAGAAGAAGGGGTCATGCAGGTGTTCTATTCACCGGATCATGTGCGCCGGGAGCCGGTCTTGGCTGCAGTAGGAGAACTCCAATTCGATGTCGTCGCCTCGCGGCTCGAAAACGAATATGGGGTTAAGACCCTTGTCGAGCGGATGCCCTTTGCCCTGGCTCGCTGGGTGACAGGCGATCCCGACGTGATCGCTCGCATCTACTGGCCACAGGATACGCGCCGACTCGTGGACCGAGACGGACGGATGGTGATGCTCTTCGGCTCCGAGCGGCTGCTCGCCTATTGCATGAGAGAGTATGCCTCTCTTAAGTTCCAGTTGCGGGAGGAAGTCGGGAAAGCAGAACGCTAGCAGTCACGCGGTTACGGTCTCTACAGGATGCTCAAAAAATCATCCAACTCGGCGGCAGCGAACTATCATTAACAACGGGCGGCTGGGATGATCCCAACTGCGCGCGTCCAACGAGGGTCTTCAGAGACCGCGCGTTGCGCGAGCAAGGGGATCGTCCCAGCCACCCCGTTCCCTTTTCAGCGCCCTATTAAGCGCGTCCACCGTCAAAGCCCGTATCCCGCCACTTCTCCAGCAGCGCAATGCGGCGCGCCAATTGCGCGACGGTTGCCTGATCGACCTTGCCACCGGTTCGCTTAATAAGTTCTGCATTGAGTCGGCGATGATCGACACCGGTCTTCCGCGATACGCCGCCGACGAGGGCGCGATGCTGGTCTCGCAATTCGCTCTTCTTGTCATGGAGCGGCACGATCGGCGCTGCGACGCTCGTACCCTCGCCGGCTGACTCCGCCTCCTCTCCCCCGATCAAGGCATCCATCCTGGCCACCCCGTGCAAGGGCATATACTCTTTCAGCGATGTGGCAGCCGTACCGAACAATGTGCGCTGCACTGAGGGCATGATCTCTTCCAACACATGGTCGCGTTCAGCCTTAATCCGTTTGGCGTAGTGGACGAGAGTGGCGTCTTTCGGCAGGTACAACCAGGCCCGCTGCGGTTTCGGCATCCCCTCCTGCATTCGGACGAATCGTCCGACCACTTGGCGGAAATACATCTCGGTCAGGACATTCGTGGCGTAGACGCCGACACGAAGTCTCGGAATATCGACGCCCTCGCTCACCATATTCACCGCGACAAGCCATTGCTGAGTCTTATGCTGCACGAAGGCGGCGATCGTCTTCGAGGCAGACGGATCGTCCGATATGGCCACATGGGCACGGCTGCCCGTGATCCGTCCCACCAGTTCCGCGACCTGCCGAGCATGGTCCTGATTCATTGCGACGATGAGCCCGCCGGCATCCGGCTGTTCCTGCTTGCGAAGCCGACGCAACTCAGCATGGGCATCCGTGATGACAGGACCCAGCCAGCTATCTTGCAGGAGTGCCGTCTTGAGTCGTTCCCGCTGCAGCTCGAAGGTGAGTCCATCCTCGAAGGTCGCCCGATGTTCACGACCCTCTGAAAGCCACGTCAGTTCCCCCTCGTAGCTTGGAAAGAGAATTGGGCGGCAGACGCTCTCGCGAATCGCCTCAGCATAGCCGTACGTGAAATCGGCCTGGCTTTCGCCCTGCTCATAGCGTACGAAGGGGATCGGATTGTTATCGGAGCGAAAGGGAGTGCCCGACAAGGCTAGGCGAAAGACCGCCTCTTCAAACGCTTCCCGTAGGGCGTTGCCCCAATCCTTTCCATCGCCCGCGTGGTGCAATTCGTCGAAGATGAGCAGCGTGGGTCGGCTCCGGCACGCGCGCCGAAACACGTCCGGTGCGAGACAGACTTGTTGATAGGTCACGACTGCGCCATGGTAGTCGCGCGCTTCGACCGCTTGCTCGTTCGTCAAGGCCGGATCCAGCTGAATCCCCACCAGGCCGGCAGCGGTCGCCCATTGCGTGCGCAGATGATTCGTCGGGCAGATAACGAGGACACGGACGGCCACTCGATCGGCCAAGTACTGATGGGCAATCTTCAGCGCAAAGCGAGTTTTTCCTGCCGCAGGCGTCGCCATGGCAAGAAAATCAGGCCGCGTATGAGTGAGGACACCGGACACGGCGCGAGCCTGCCATTCGCGCAGCTTGGCCGTCCAGGGAGACAGGGTCACCGCAGCACCTTTTCCATAGCCATTATTGGGAAAATAGGGGCACCATCACGACGAACATGGCGTGACTCGCCCACAGATGCCAGACGCATAGATACTTCTCGCACAAAACAGGTGGTCCGGTCGATCCCCGACTGCAGAGGCCTCAAACGGTTCTTCGGCAGGCCGCACTCGTCAGGGCTCGTTGCTATCATCAGCGACGCCATCCCATTGCGGGAGCCTGTCCCTCCTTTCGATCGCCGCGTGACGTACATGACAAAACAGGCCACTATCGCCCCATTCCTCACCCTTCCAGGATTCCACCCGTTCCCAGGAATACACCGGCTCGCATCTCCATCACAACAGACCGATTCTCTACGTGGATGAGCGATCATCCCATCAGGTGGATTGTCTTCACAGCCGCCATCATAACCGTGATGACGTTGCTATGTCTTGGCCGGACTGCCTATACCGTCCAGCGTGGACACATCCAATCCAGCGGCCGGCGCCTGGTACAAGCGACGTCGGAGGTCGCCTGCAAATTGGATATGCTGATTCTGGAGCGATGCCGCGATATCCGGGTGCTCTCCTCGACTCCGATGGCCCAAGGTCAAAATCCCGAGAGGCTGACGACCGCTCTCCACGAACTGGGGCGCACACACCCAGCCTATCGATGGATCGGCGTCATCGACGAGAAAGGAGACCCGGTCGCCGATTCGAGCGGCGGGAGGACGACAATCTCAAACAGCTCGGCCTCCCTTCGGCCGCGCTGGTAGACCTCCACAGGGAAGGCTTCATTGAAGAAACGCATCATCGTCGAGGGGTCTCCGTCGTGACCGCCTCTGCGCAGGTCCCCATCGCCCACACCGATCCAGCCCAACACTGGGGTATCTTGATCAGGTAGACCGGAACGGCATCCTCGCCCCCATGCGGGCGTTCCTCCGGGAACTGTCGACCCTGGCCTTCTTGATTTTCCTTCCGTTAGTCCTTCTTGTGCTGGGGATGATCAAGACTCATCACGCAGAATGGAACTCCACGAAGCGGGAATTCCAGCGAGCCTCCGACGCCGAAACGGCCCTGAAAAAACGGACGGAGGCACTGCATGCATTGATCGATGCCGCACAGAAGTTAGCCGCCCAGCAGGATCTCGACGAATTGCTGCGGCAGCTCCTCCTGCTCGCGAAGGAAAGCACCGGCGCTCAGCGATACAATTCTTGACCCATGGAGTCGATGAGACAGCGGCCCACGCCCTTCGATGCCTTCCATTCGATCAGGTGTCGCGCGAAGCCCTTGGACAAGGAGACGGAGTCCTCAGTCAGGCTCATCTCACCGCGCACTGGGCCGCTCTCGGACTTGCCACAGATGATGCCCCCACAACATCGTTTCTCGGCGTATCGATTCGATGCCACGACCAATCCTTCGGCCACTGATCCCTCGCCAACAAAGCGACACCACAAGGCCTCGCGGAGGACTTCAGCGATCTCGACGGACAGATTGTGCTCACCTGGAAGTCCTCATCGCAGACCTCAACCATTTCAAACGGGTCAACAATACCTATGGCCACCTCGTGGGGGATCTCGTCCTCCCAGAAGCCGCGAGGCACCTCCGCGACACCGCCCGCCATTACGACCATGTCGGACGGATCGGCGAGAAGAATTCTTGCGGGTTAAACACAAAGGCAGGAACGGGATCGACATCATTCCCCATCCCCACTCGGTCGTCGTGGAACAGATGAAGAAAGCAGGATAACCGTCTCACACACGCGCGGTGTTTCTTTCGATGAAACAGGATGGGAATAGGAAAAGAGATAGGGTCAAAAGCGGTAACTGACCTCGACCATGTGCAAATCGATTCCACGGGCATCGCGTCCGTACATGCCGGCATCGGACATGTGATGGAACCAATAGCCCACACCAAGTCCACCATAGACCTTCGCCCTCGCCGCCATATCCCATACAAACTGGAACGTGCCCCCCATGTTCTGATGTGCAAAGTGGTGTTGGCTGAGGAGTGCGCCTCCCCCTCCGACCTCT
>JBBRRK010000129.1:0-11774 GCA_038200765.1 Nitrospirales bacterium | reverse complement strand
TGATGCCATTGCCTGGACACTGAACACCCGGCCACGCAAGTCGCTAGGCTTCAAGTGTCCCGCTGAGCTGTTTACACCGGACGCGTTCGATTCCAGGCAGTATCATGCTGCGCTTTTTGCACTTGGTCATTGAAACCGCCCTGAGAAAAAGAAGAGTCTGCCTACTCATTCATTCGGACCGCTTCGCCTTGGCCCCCGCGATGAGTTCCGCTGCCGTTTCACGTACTTTTTTCGTAATAGTCAAACCGCCCAACATGCGGGCGATTTCTTCTTCTTGCCCCATCCCCTTGAGTGTTTTCACCGACGTGGACGTCCGTTGACGGTCCATCCCCTTTTCCACAAGCAGATGGTGTTCCGCTTGAGACGCGACTTGCGGAAGATGGGTAATACAAAACACTTGATGGAAGGATCCGAGCTTGCGCAATCTCGTTCCCATGGCTGCAGCTACTGCCCCACCGACTCCTGTATCAATTTCGTCGAACACTAGGACGGGAACCTGGTCCATCTCGGCCAATACCGTCTTGAGCGCCAACATGATACGCGAGAGTTCTCCACCGGACGCCACCCGGCCCAGCGGTCTCGGCGGTTCACCCTGGTTGCTTGAGAGAAGGAACTCTACTCGATCACGGCCAGCCGGTCCGAGCCCCTCGGTCGACTCATCGATCGTGACCATCACCTGAAAGATCGCCTGCTCCATCTTCAACGCTGCCAGCTCCACTCCCACCAGCTTCGTCATCTGCTTGGCCGCGTCGATTCGCTTCTTGGACAGCTGCTGTGCCAGCCTGTGGAGGCGGCGGGTCTCTTCATCCAGCCGAGCAGTCAACTCTGCAGTTCTCTCGTGATGATTGCCCAATACCTGAAGTTCCTCCTGTCCCCGCCTGCCGGTTTCGATTACTGCCTCAACCGACCCTCCATACTTTTTCTTCAACCGCTGGATCAGGTCGAGCCGGTCCTCCACGGCAACCTGTCGGTCAGGATCAGCCTCTAACCGTTCTGCGTAGTCACGCAACCGTCCGGCAAGCTCTTTGAGTGGGATCGCCGACTCCGTCGCAGCCTGTTCACAATCACCCATCGCCGGATCGATCTGGGCCAACTCTGCAAGGGTTCGCCCAATCCGCCCCAGCTTGCTGAGGACAGCCTGCTCATCCGCCTGTAACTCGGCATGCGCCTCGTGGGTCAATTCCCTGAGCCGATGCGCATGGACCAGTCGCTGCCGCTCGCTACGGAGCCGCTCTTCTTCATCAGGCAACAGACTAGCTTGCTCGATCTCCTGAACCTGGAACCGCAATAGATCCTCACGGCTTGCGCGGTCGACCACCTCACGCTGCAAGGCATCCAGCTGCCGATAGAATTCCTTCCATCCCTGATAGGTTTTCTCGTAATTCCTGCGTAGCTCGTCGAGACGTCCAAACCCATCGAGGGCGTCTAACTGCTTGGCTGTCGCCAGCAGTGATTGTTGCTCATGCTGGCCATGGATATCGACGAGGGTGCCTCCGAGTTCTTCAAGTACACGCAGAGGGCAGAGGCTGCCATTGACGTACACTCGGTGGCGACCTGATCGGGAGAGTACGCGCCGAAGAATCAACTCAGACTCGCCCTGACCGATGACGTCGTGGAACCGTAGGTGTTGGAGAAGTGGATGGGTGTCCGGGAGGTGGAAGGCGGCTTCAAGTTGAGCCTCATCTTCGCCGGAACGGATCTGGTCGATCGAGGCTCGCCCACCGACCAACAAGGCGATGGCATCAATGAGGAGAGATTTACCGGCTCCGGTCTCGCCGGTCAGGACTGTAAACCCGGACTGAAATCGAAGGCTGAGTTGCTCAATGAGCGCGAAATTGGCAATACGCAACTCGGCGAGCATTGCGGCTGGTAATTACAATCCCTTAGGCTGAGCCGGCTGGTTGAGCCAGCAGTGAATCGATCATGTCCTTGAACTGCCGCTTCGGTCGCGCCCCAACGAGTTTCTCGACAACTTGTCCGTTCTTGAAAAACAGGATCGTCGGGATGCTCATCACCTGATAACGACCTGCGACCTCTGGATTTTCATCGGTATTGAGCTTCCGTACTTTCATCTTTCCCGCATACTCTTTGCTCAATTCTTCGACAATCGGAGCGACCATCTGACAAGGACCACACCAGACGGCCCAAAAATCTACCATCACGAGATCGGAAGACTTGATGACCTCTGCGTCCCACGTTGCATCTTCGACTTTCAGTGCATCACCTGCCACGTCATATTCCTCCTTGGCTGAGTACACGATGAAAAATACTCCGGTAGAAGGCATCGTATACCAGCCCTCTTCGAGGAGTCAAATCCACCGGACCACCGGAAGAACTTCGCCGCGCACCAGCAGGGATGCGGCACACACACCCGGGATTCTTTGAAATAATCCGTTCATCGTCCATTCCCACCCATCTCAGGCTGAGGGAGTGCCGATTCTGGCCTCCCATACGGCCCTCCAGGTGTGGCCCAAGGCAGACCTTTCTCTCCGATCAGCAGCGGACTGAGGATATTTCGAACCACGATCGTACCGAAACTCTCTGTCCAGCCGATCCCGGTCAAGCTCAACATGAAGTTATATTGTTGGCGATCGGGGAATTGTAAATAAAAGAGTCCCAGCGACCAGCACTTACAGGGATTCTGGTAGAGGGCGACGACATCATACTCCGGGCTCCTGCCGTTCTTCACATCGTAGTAGCCTTTTGCACCGACCGTCCACCCCCAGGGCGTGCGAAACGCCCCTCCCGCTGTGACAAACTGAATCTCAGGGGTCGGGGCGTAGACCTCATTGAACGAAATCGGATTCCACAAGTCTCCGCGACGTACACGATTCCCATCGTGCGTGAAGCGCTGCCCCAGTTCAAGATACCAATAGTTCGACTGCTGAACCCGTAGGGTGGTGTTGAATTGACTCACCGACGATCTGTAGGGATCGAAAAACGCATCGATGGTCAGATACTGATTCGTGACAGGCTGCCGACTGAGGAGAGCCCCGACACCCTGGGCAGACGCAGTATCCGATAACTGAGCTTGTGTGAACTGAGGAATCGTATTGCCGATCACAGCCCGCATCCAGAGATCGGACAATTTCTTCCCCTCAATGGCCACCGTCGCCGGCTGCAGGGGTTGCGTGATCGACCCGAACAGCGGGAAGGCGCCGGGTGTGAAATCCCGAGCTCTCGTTTGCGCGGCGCCCACGTGATAACTCTGGGCCATCGTGAAATCCAGCCAATTGAAACTACTCCCGCCCTCTTGCTCCAACAGCCGGCTGCGGATCGCGTAGGTCAGCAAGTTTTTCTTCGGCAGATCGTCCACCTGATCGATCTGCGTCAATTGCGACTGATTCGTCGGCGGGACATATTCATACATGATGCTGGGCTCAATGGTATGCAACACGGTGTTGTCCTCGCCCGTTCTGAAGCGGCGGCTCAGCTTCGAGGTCGCATCGAGCCCCACCCAAAATGTTTCACGATGCTGGCTTTCAGGACTGTTGATTCCACGCGTGTAGTAGGTCTCGCGCACTTTCACCTGGGGAGTCAGGCCTATGATATGGCCGAAACTCAGAACGTCCGTCGATAGTCCCGGCAGCACATCGATTCGATTCTGGGCAAAGCCCTGGTCACGATAAAAGTTCACGAAATTCATATCCGTCCCCAGCAAGATCGGCGAACTGAACAGTGAATGATTCGGCAGGCTGTAGCCGATTTCAGGCAGGCGCTGAAACGTATCCACTCCTCCCGATTGCAACGGCTGCAGGTATTGACCGAGCAGGTACGTCTTTCCGTACGGCAGACGTTGGGTCGCCAAGAGATTCGATTCGCTGCTGGGAAGAGCCCGCAGGGCTCCGGAATTGCTCAGTTGTTGTAGGTAATTCGGGTCGGTCACCAAGTTGGCGTTGACACGAAGCAACGAATCCGGGGTGAATTGCTGCGTATGAGTCCCGATGATCACAGCCCTAGCCTGCTGCGCATCTTGTCCCGTCTGGCTGACGCCGGCCACGTCCGGCGCCTCTGTCTGCTGCAACGCACTGATGAACCACTGTCCACGAGATTGCCGATTCAGCACATAGCGATATTTCAGATCGCCCCCATAGCCGAGGCCGCTGTAATAGGAGGGAGAGATCGTCAGGTCCTGGCTAGGATTGATGGCCCAAAAGAAGCTTTCTTGGAGGTGCGCGCCAAAGCGATTGTCGTATCCGACAGTAGGAATGAGGAACCCCGTGCGTCGCTTGATCAGTGGATACGTCAACGTGGGAATTGGAATCACCGGGACATCGTTCACGCACAGCCATCCACCCGTAAACGCCAGGTTGTCGCCGGCATGTAGGTCAAGGTCCTTGAACTCGAACCGCCAGGCCGGCGTTTCACCTTCCTGCGCATCGCAGTTGGTAAACCGGCCCTCTTTTACGCGATAATGTTCTTCTGAAAACCGCTGTAGAAGACGCCCCTCCACCGACGTATTCGTGGATTTGAGATGCACCCGCCCATGTGTAACCACCCCAGCCTGAGTATTCACATTGAGCTCCAACCGTTCGGCCACGAGATCTGCTTTGGGATCGGTGAGTCGAACGTGGCCGGTGGCAATCACGACGCCGGGCAAAGACTGGAGGGTTATATGATCGGCCGTCAGGCGCAGGGTGCCCTGGTTGACCACCACCGAACCATCGGCTTCGTAGGTTTCTGATTCCTGTAGATACTCGATTCGTTCTGCTGTGATATCAAGCGGGGGCCCCTCGGGGGATAGTGTTGTCTCTGCCGCACCTCCTGCCTGCGGAAACAGTATCCCCAGCATCACCCAACCAACCAAGCCCATCCACTGCCGCGTCGAGATCCCTGCCATGTCAGCCCCGAAGCGGCGATAGCCCACAACCCTGGAGCCATGCCTTGCACTCTCCCACAAGCATGAGCGATACCGTCACACAGACCAGACCGTCCGACGTCGCCAACTGTCTGGCCAGCGCCATCGCATCACTGAGCGACGACACAACATGCGTGTGAGGCAGCAGGGCTCCAATCGAGGCTCGGAGTTCCTGCGCGGTGGCAGAGCGTGGAAGATCCGCCTGCGTCAGCACCACTTCATCGACAAGGCTCCTAAGCGGTTCAATAAAGCCTCGATGGTCCTTGTCGCGCATCATTCCAAGCACCAGGACGACAGGGCGGGACGCATGAGCATGGTCAGAGCGCGTGAGATAGTCGGCCAAGACCGTGGCGGCAGCTGGATTATGTGCACCATCCAGCAAGATCGTCGGACGGCGATCGACCATTTCCAATCGTCCAGCCCAGTTCACCACGCGCAAGCCCGCTCGCACTGCCTCGGACGTGACGATAATCCCCTGAGGGGCCGCCGCCCCCACCAGCGCCAGCGCACAGGCGGCGTTATCCAATTGGTGACGACCCTCCAAGGCACAGGTCAGTCCGTCATAGTGCATACCAAGACCGCGATAGGAAAATTGTTGGAGCGTCTTTTCTTCTGTACAAAAGTCTTCCTGTAGACGAAACACCGGGGCCTGCCGTTCCCTGGCCACCTGTTCAATCGTTTTCCACGCGTCATCCTCAAGCCGCCCCAGCACCACCGGCACCCACGGCTTGATAATGCCGGCCTTCTCGAAGGCGATCGACGAACGCGTGTTCCCCAGATACTCCTGATGATCGAGCGCAATCGTCGTGATCGCACAGGCCATGGGTGTCACCACATTCGTCGCATCGAATCTGCCGCCCAATCCCACCTCCAACACGGCCACGTCCACCCCTGAGTCGGCAAAGTGCTGAAAGGCCATGGCCGTCGTATATTCAAAGAAGGTTGGCGACAGATCCGGTTGGCAGCGGAGCTGAAGCTGTTCGGTCAATTGTGCGACCTGCGACTCAGCAATCATCTCGCCGTTTACCCGTATCCGCTCTCGAAACTCCACAAGATGAGGCGAGGTATAGAGCCCCACTCGATACCCTGCGGCCTGCAACACAGCGGCGGCCATGGCTGCGGTGGAGCCCTTTCCATTCGTGCCGGCAATGTGCAGTGCACGATACCTGGTTTGCGGCATGTCAAGACGCTCCATCAATGCCGTCATCGTCGCAAGGCCCAATTTGATACCATGCTTTTGTAGGCGATACAAATAGGTCACGGCAGAGGAATAGGTCATGGTGTAACCAGGCAGGAAGGAGGCTAGCCAGGATTCGTCATGAACGTCGTCACGAGGCGGTCGAGACCGAAGCCTACCGAGACTTCTCGCACGCGAGGACGACGCAGGCGTACTTCCTGAAGTCCGTCGAGGAGTCCGAGTGAGAAAAGACTCGCTGGGCGAGAGGATCTGCTGCCGCAATAGACGTTCATGAAGGGTCCGGAGTTAAAAATGCGCCACGAGGGTGCTTAACGTTTCTTTCAACTGTCTACGCTCTACGATCATATCGATCATGCCATGCTCCAACAGAAATTCCGCTCGCTGAAACTGGTCCGGCAGCTGCTGTTTAATAGTCTGCTCGATCACGCGGGGACCGGCAAAGCCGATCAACGCTTTCGGTTCAGCCAGAATCACATCGCCTAACATGGCAACGCTGGCCGTGACGCCCCCGAACGTGGGATCGGCTAACAGACAAATAAACGGGAGTTTGGCCTCGCCCAGCTTGGCCACAGCGGCAGACGTCTTGGCCATCTGCATCAGGGAAAGAATCCCCTCTTGCATCCGGGCTCCTCCAGAGGTCGTGACCATAATGACCGGCAACCTGGCCACCAGTGCGCGATCGATTGCCCGACAGATCTTTTCACCGACGACCGACCCCATGCTGCCACCCATAAAACTGAAATCGAACAGGCAGAGCACCACACGGCGGCCGTTCATCATCCCTTCACCGGTCATCATGGCATCTTTGCGGCCGGTCTTCCCCTGATGCGCCCTCACACGATCCTTATAGGATTTCGTGTCCTGAAAACTCAGCGGGTCCTCGGGGCCGATCTCCGCGTCCCACTCTTTGAACGTCCCGAAGTCGATCAAGAGTGCAATGCGCTCCATCACAGAAATAGGGAAATGGTAGTCGCACTTCGGGCAGACCTTGTTATTGCGCTCGACTTCCTTGCGATAGACGATTTCTCGGCAGTGGTTGCACTTGAGCCACATCCCCTCCGACACCTTGGATCGCTTTGGAGCTTCAGACTCAGTTGTTTTCTGTTTTTTAAACCAGGCCATTGTGCGCTCCTTCTAGTCCGTACGCGTCGCTCTCGATATCCCTGAAGCGTGAATCGTATCTCGTAGGAGGACGGAGCTGAGCGCGACTGGCGTACAGCACAGAGACAGACGATCCTGTCCTGATTCTATGCTCCTGCCATCGGCCATACGCCATGCACATTTTTCTGACAAGAGGCGAACGGCGGACGAAGACGGTGCAGAATATCATAGCCGCCACCATGACGCACGTAGATTTCCCCTTGATGAAGGTAACGGTGGGACATCAGAAGAGTTGGCCGCCGAGGGCGATCTGAGACATCATCATCAGTCCGACGGCCACGCTCCCAAGACTCGCCAGACCTTGAACCGTGTGAAAAATGGGACGCCCAAGGTTCAGCGACCACAGTACTGGAAGGCTCACGACGATCCCGACCAACATCATCCCCAGGATCGAGCCAACCCCGAACACCGCAATATACGTGAGCCCCTCCGACACCGATCGCGCAGACGACAGCACGATCAACAACAGTGCCGCCGACCCAGCCAGACCATGGGCCATCCCGATACAGAACGGTCGAACGGAATCACGCCACCAGTGACCATGTCCGTGATCCTCGACCATCGCATGACTATGCAGGTGCACGTGCCGTTCACCGTCATGGTCGTGCGTATGCACATGCCAGCGTTCTCGAACCAATCGCACCCCGAGCATTCCACCGAGAAACACGAGCATGGCGCCAACGCCGAACTCGGCCGCCAAGGCGAAGGGTTCGGGAATCGGCACGCGGAGGACCAACACCACCGCCCCGACCAGTAACAACACCACAGTATGTCCAAGCCCCCAGCTGAATCCAATCATGCCGGAGGCGCGGAGCGAAGGGCGCTGCGACAGTACCGTAGAGACAGCCGCTAAATGATCCGTGTCCAAGGCGTGGCGAAGCCCCAGCACGAACCCAAGCCCTAAAACGGTCAGAAATTCAGTATCCAGCATGAGGTCTCAACTGGAATCAGCCCTGTGGCGTGAACATCGGCGACAAGGTGGAGCCTCAGCCGCCGCGAGCGTGCATTTCGAGATGGGGGTCTTCACGAAGTTTCTCAATACCGATGAGTCCTCCGACACGCAACCCATCTCGTTCGAGCGCCTTGCGCTCTTCTGCACCTCGGTCGCGGCGACCTTCCCAGCCGGCGCGGATCACAGCCCGCATCTCGTCCGCGGAAACACCGGCACGGAGAGGCTTACGCAGATCCGTTCCCGTCGGCGCATAGAGACAGTGATACCACATGCCGTCGGCGGTTACCCGGCTGCGATCGCAGGTCCCACAGAACGGCGTGGTCGTTGAAGGAATAATCCCGAAGATTGTCCCGTCGGGCAACAGATATCGTTGCGCCGGCGCAGCCCCCCTCTCAGGCAACGGCTCAATCGTCCCATAGTGCTCGCTCAACAGCGTCAGCATCGCCGCTCGGGAAAGCACGTTTTCTTGAGACCACTCGTTCGCGCCACCGACGTCCATATATTCGATAAACCGGACTTCCGCCTGCACCTGCTTGCCGAACTCGATCAGGGAGACCAACTCATCGTCATTGAATCCCCGAATCGCCACCGTATCGAGTTTCAACCCGGTGAATCCTGCGCGAGCCACCGATGCAATCCCTTCCATCACACGTGCATACTCATCACGGCGGGTCAGTTGGCGAAATCGTTCCGGTCTCAGCGTATCGAGGCTGACTGTCACGCGGTGAAGCCCTGCCTCATAGAGCGCCTCAGCCTGATCCGCCAGAAGAACACCGTTCGTCGTCAGCGCGATATCCGTCACCCGCTGATTGTGGACCAACAGGCGAACCAGCTGAGGCAAATCGCGCCGAAGCAACGGCTCTCCTCCGGTCAGCCGCACACGATCGACGCCGAGATCGGTGAAATAGCCCGTCAGATTTGCCATTTCCTCATGGGTCAGCAGATCCTCGCGCGGCAACCAGACATAGTCCTCCTCCGGCATACAGTACTTGCACCGGAGATTGCATCGATCCGTCACGGACAAACGCAAGCTTCGCAGCGGCCGGCCAAAGACATCGGCAGCAGGAAAACTATCAGTACTTATTGGCAACTGGTCGGCCATAGCTTTCTCGATTTTTCCTGACAGTTCACGTTGCACCTTGTACGTCTCACGCTTCTTAGGGATGTTCCTCTACCCAGACTTCGCCTCCTGGCGTGTGCTCGAGTTTCCAAATCGGCGTGATTCGTTTCAATTCAGCAATCGCCCATTCGCAAGCACGAAATGCCTCGGCACGATGCTCAGCCCCCACGACAATCAACACGATGTTTTCGCCGATGCCGATCTCGCCATACCGGTGGAGTATCGCCACCTCGATGATGTCAAAATCCTTCAGCGCCCGCTCGCGGATCTCGCGGAGCTTCGTTTGAGCCATCCCTTCGTAGTACTCAAAGGTAATACTGTCGACATCCCGCCCCTTGGACCGGTCGCGCGCCGTCCCGAGGAAAATGGAAATGCCGCCGATGCGCTTCGACCGATCTCGCACCCGGTTGATCTCCGCATCCACGGAAAAATCTTCCCGCTGCACTCGGACAAGCAGGGCATCGTCACCAGCCTGATCCAGAGGACATCCCCCGGCGAACGGCGGTAACAACGCGACTTCATCGCCGTCCTGAATCACCGTATCTTCATGCGCAATTTCTTGATTGATGGACACGAGGACTTTTTTTTTCTGAATCAGTTCCCCGATAGCGGGGTATCCAGTTTCTAGCACACCGACAAGGTCTTTCACCCGTCCTCCAGTCACAAGATTCAGGGACAAGGTCCCCTGATTCCCCGCCAACATTTTGGTCATCCCAAACAGACGAACCGTCACCATGCAATATCCTCATCAGTTGCTTGAAACATATGCGCCTAATGCTTTGTAAACATGCCTGATTTTCCACCTGACTTTGAGAGTAAACAGATCTCACTGACGCTCATCCCGCGATCGATGGCCTTGCACATATCGTAGATCGTGAGCGCCGCCACCGAGGCCGCCGTCATCGCTTCCATCTCCACCCCGGTCGGCCCAGTCGTCTTGGCGGTCACAAGAATCGTAATTGAACAGCGGCCTTCTTGATCCAACTGAGGTTCTTCTTTAAATGAAATGTCGACGCTGGTCAGCAGAATCGGATGGCACATGGGAATGAGGTCCGGAGTCTTTTTGGCTCCCATTACACCGGCGACCTGCGCGACGGACAAGACATCGCCCTTGGCAATCTTGCCCCGTTGAATCTTTTCAAGGGTTTGGGGTTGGAGAAAGACTGTGGCCTGAGCCGTCGCAGCCCGTTCGGTCGAGTCCTTCGCGCTGACATCGACCATCCGCGCTCGCCCCGACTCATTGAAGTGTGTCAGTTCTGCCATTTTTCTAAATGATTCAGTCGGTTACAGAAAGAAACATGAGGGGATTATAGGAGCCGCTGGAAAGGGCAGTCAAGGGCGAGAGGGGGGTGGCCTGGTGAACCCCCTGTGCTCGCAGAGCCCCCACGATAAAACGGTGGTCGCTCGATGCGCGCAGTGGGGGGCTCAACCAGGCCGCCCCCCTAGAGGGAGAAGGATAGATTGGGAAAATCCGTGTGGTCCTGTGCTCGCGCAACGTGCGGCCTCAGAAGGCCCTCGTTGAATGCGCGCAGTGGGACCACCACGGATGCCCTCCCATAAAGAGAGCAGTGTAGAAAAGTCTGGCCAATAGTAGATATGCACAGTGAAGGCCAGCCTGACTACTCCCTCCTGGGATAAGAGGTTGACCGGGATATACGGCGGGCTGATAGCTGGATAGATTGCAGGATTCGCGGTCTATCCCGGTCGATTAAACAGGATGAAGATTGAACAAGTATCTGATCTTCAAGTAGATTGCCTTCCACCAGACTATTCAGGCGACCGTGCTATGCTGCACGGCAGCTCGCAGCAGACTTATTAGTTATGTGTCTTGAGGCTATGGAGGCGCATCAATGGAACACAACTTTGAGCGACTGAAAGCACACATACTTCCTCTATCAGTCTCCAAAAACTTTAACACGGCAAGGAACGAGTGGAAGCTGATAGGAGTTGAGGTCAGCGACGAATTCGACCAATGCCCGTGTGGGCAGGAAATCAAAGAGCACTGTTACATTCAGAATCAGCTAAATGGGAATACAACGTATGTTGGGAATGTCTGTGTAAACAGATTTATTGGAATTGAAACGGGCAACCTCTTCGCCGGCCTGAAGAGACTTTCTCAAGATGACGCGGCAAACGCGAATGAAGACTTAATCATTCATGCGTACAAATTTGGATACATATTCGAGAGCGAATACAAGTTCCTCATGGAAACAAGACATAAGCGCAAGTTGTCGGAAAAGCAAATTGCGTGGAAGAAGAAGATTAACCACCGAATAATCAGTAAGGCCGTTGTGCAGCGTCGCAGTCGTACATAACAGCGAGTTCCAGGCGACGTCGGCGCCAATACGCCGCTGCGCCTGAACCCGAGTGTTAGGCGATAGGGAGAAATCATGACATCTGAACAGACTGACAAACTGCTGCGAGCGGCCTGCGAGTTCCAGGGCGAGAGCCTTGCTGCGCGTAACTCGTGTCGGAAGCAATTTCG
>JBBRRK010000128.1:0-11848 GCA_038200765.1 Nitrospirales bacterium | reverse complement strand
GGGGTGACGATGGTGAAGGGTTTCGAAGTGGAACAAGATTTACGAATGAATGTCGGGGAGACGGCTACGCTCGGTGGCTACATGTTCAAGTTTGACGGCACGGAGCAGGTTAAGGGCCCGAACTATATTGCGGCGCGGGGGACGTTTCGAGTGACGAAGGATGGCAGTGAGGTGACGGTGATGTATCCCGAAAAGCGCCGCTACTTCGTTCAGAACCAGACGATGACCGAAGCCGCGATCTCTCCCGGATTACTGCGTGATTTGTATGTGTCGTTGGGCGAGCCGCTTGAGGGCGGCGCCTGGAGTGTGCGGCTCTACCATAAACCCTTCATCGATTGGATCTGGGGGGGCTGTCTCGTCATGGCCTCGGGCGGCGTCCTGGCCGTCAGCGATCGGCGCTATCGGTTGGCTTGGCGACGGAAAGAGGCTGCGGCGCCGGCCACGGCCCAGACGGCGCGCCCGACCGTCTCATGAACCGGTTTCTCATCCCGTTCGGGCTCTTTATCGTCGTGGTCGGTTTTCTGGCGGTTGGGCTGACGCTCAACCCGCGTGAATTGCCGTCTCCGTTGGTCGGAAAGGCGGCGCCTGAGTTTTCCCTGCCACAGCTCCATGAACCGGGGAAAATCATTTCGTCGAACGACCTCAAGGGCCAGGTCTGGTTGCTCAACTTCTGGGCCTCGTGGTGCGGAGGTTGTAAGGACGAGCATCCGGTACTCGTTCACCTCGCGCAGTCCGGAGAAGTCCCCATCTATGGCATGGACTATAAGGATCAACGGAACGAGGCCCTGGCGTGGTTGAAGGAGTGGGGCAATCCCTATCAGCTCGTTGCCGTGGATGAACCCGGTCGTGTCGGCATCAATTATGGTGTCTACGGCGTGCCGGAAACCTATGTAATCGATAAACAGGGCGTCATCCGCTACAAGCAGATTGGCCCGCTGCGCGAGGATATTTTGAAAGAAAAGATCTTACCCCTGGTGAAGGAGCTGCAGAACCAATGAGATGGATCTGGGTGCTCATGCTGGTCCTTCCCAGTCTCGCGACGGCGTATGAGGCTCCGCCGCTTGCTGCGGACCCGCAGGCAGAGGCGCGATTAAAAGCGCTCGCCGTCGAGCTGCGTTGCTTAGTCTGTCAGAACCAGACGTTGGCCGATTCGAATGCGCCGTTGGCCGAAGATTTGCGCCAAGAAGTGCGTGAGATGATCGCGAAAGATATGACCGACCGAGAGATCATCGACTTTCTCGTCTCGCGGTATGGTGATTTTGTTTTATACCGGCCACCCTGGAAACTCACGACCACGTTGCTCTGGGTTGGGCCGTTCCTCTTGCTGGGAGCTGGCGCAACGGGATTGGTGTTTGCGCTACGCAGGAGACAAAAAAAGCTGACCGACGTGACGTTGTCGGAAGCCGAGCACAACCGTGTGGAACAACTGCTTTCCGAAGGAGCTCGTCGCCCGTGACCATCATATTCTGGCTTATCGCATCGGCCATGACTCTGCTCATCCTCGGTTTCCTGATGTGGCCACTACTGAAGCGCACAAGCAAGGCCACTGGAGAGCAAGAGAAGACGCTGTCTATTTTCCGACAGCAGTTTGCAGAGCTCGAGCAGGACCGCACAAACGGTGTGCTCACCGACGAATTGTATCAGCAAGCACGAAGTGAGCTTGAACGCCGTCTACTGGAAGAAACGGGTACCACAGAGACAGTGCCCACAAGGGGGCCGCAACAGGTAAGTAGCAGGCCGGTGGCGTTTGCATTGGCCATTATCATTCCGACTGTTAGTGGGTTGCTCTATTGGCAACTGGGGAATCCGCTCGCCATGACGCAGCCATCCGCTGACTCGTTGTCAGCACAAGGGGGTTCGGACGATGCTCATCCGACCGCTGACTCACTCGAAGCATTGATCGAGCAGCTCAAGCAGAAAATGGAGCAGAACCCGAATGATGGTGTGGGATGGGTATTGCTCGCACGTTCCTATGTGGGATTGGGGCGTAATGCTGAGGCTGTGCAGATTTTTGAGAGAGCTGTGACACTGATTCCTAATGATGCTCAGTTACTCGCCGATTATGCCGATATCTTGGGGGTCGTGCATGGTCGCAAGTTGGAGGGAAAGCCTGAAGCCTTGATTCAACAGGCGCTGAAGATCGATCCACGTAATGTGAAGGCGCTCATGCTGTCAGGGACTGTGGCGTTCAACCGAAGGGACTTTGCTCGTGCGGCCAAGGACTGGGAGCTAGCTCGAACGAACCTTCCCGGGGAAGTAGACCCGGAAATGACGCAACAGCTGATGGCGGCCATTGCAGAAGCTCAGGGCCAACTTGGTGGCGATCAAAAAGCGATGCCCGCGTTTGCAGAAGCGGCGGCGCCGGTTCGGCCAACTGGGCAAGCCGGACAGCCACGTACGATCAAAGGTACAGTGACTGTGGCGCCGAGCTTGGCCGGCAAGGGATCACCATCGGACGTATTATTTGTATTTGCACGAGAGGTGGGTGGCCCGCCCATGCCGGTGTCGATCGTGCGAGCGACGAGGAAAGATCTACCGTTTACGTTTCAGCTCGATGACTCGACCAGCCCCATGCCGTCTAGAAAACTCTCCAGCGCCGGACCGGTGGTGATTGTGGCCCGTCTGTCAAAGTCCGGCCAGGCGATGCCACAAAACGGAGACTTGGAGGGGACGAGTCAGCCGGTACAATCTGGGGTGGATGGGATCACCGTCGTCATCGATCGCGAAAGACCATATGCAGAATCGGCAGCGCCGGCCCAGTCAATTGGGCAAACCGGACAGCCACGTACGATCCGAGGTACGGTGACTATGGCGCCGGGCTTGGCCGGCAAGGGATCACCATCGGACGTATTGTTTGTCTTCGCGCGCGAGATGAGTGGTCCGCCGATGCCGGTGTCGATCGTGCGAGCGACGGGGAAAGATCTACCGTTTACGTTTCAGCTCGATGACTCGACCAGCCCCATGCCGTCTAGAAAACTCTCCAGCGCCGGACCAGTGGTGATCGTAGCCCGTATGTCAAAGTCTGGCCAGGCGATGCCACAAAGTGGAGATTTAGAGGGGACGAGCCAGCCGGTACAATCTGGAGTGGATGGGATCTCCATTGTCATCGATCGCGAACGTCCGTAGTGCCTGAAAGCCCTACGCGGCCCTCTTTTAACGTTACACCATAACAGTTGACCCTTCCAAAGAGCCTTTCGTTCGTATCGGGCGATGGCTCGTCGCGAAATCCCTAGAACTCGCGTGCTGTAATCTGTGGCAAAACGTATGCCCAAATTTCCTTGACATTCTTCGATGGATGCTGAGATACATGTGCGCGGTATGCTCAACGACGAGTCCATGCACGGTCACAAAGAGTGTCTTCACGCAACATAAGGAGCATCGCACATGGCCGACAAGTTTTTGACGAGATGTGGTCTGCTGGTCTGTGGCCTCTTGCTCGCTGCCACAGCGCCTGTATATGCGGAGTCGGGGGGGCTGGCTAAACCAATCGCGGAGGCGGGTCAGTCGCTTGCGATAAGCGGGAAGGTGGTTATAGGGCCGGGTCTGGCCGCCAAGGGATCTCCGACGGATACGTTGTTTGTGTTCGCGCGCGAGGCGAATGGCCCCCCGATGCCTGTGGCGATCCTGCGGGCGACCAAGAAAGATTTACCCTTCACATTTCGGCTCGATGACTCGAGCAGCATGATGCCGTCCAGAAAACTCTCCGATGTGGGGATGGTGGTGATTGTGGCCCGTCTGTCGAAGTCCGGCCAAGCCATGGCACAAAGTGGAGATTTGGAGGGGATGAGCCAGCCGGTGAAGCCTGGAACGGAGGGGATCACCATTGTCATCGATCGTGAAAGACCATAGCGCAAGGAAGTCTGGATGTGTCGATATTCCAGGTCAAAATTAGGATAACGTACCCTGCTGTTCCGTATAAGGGTTATTAAGGCACTCATCTTGCACCAGCTTAGTTGCAAAATTATTATTCTCGAGTCAATGGTTATGTTGCCAAAACCTCTTGACATCTGAAGTGTTCAAAGATATATATGCGCCGCACGCGAGTGAACGCGCCTACTTATGACCATATTATGACTATCAGCGAGACTAGGAAATCTTCCTCAATAACAACAGTCGGCGGTGCACACTTAATGAAGGAGCATTCAGTTATGAGGTCCAAACTTTGGATGAGGTGTGTTCTAGTCCTCAGCGGCGTCTTGCTCGCTGGGACAGCGCAGGCGGACTTCCCCACCGTCCCCAAGGAAACATTCGAGGCGCTAAAGCTCGAGAAGTCAGCCAGTCCCAAGCAGTTGCATGAGGCGTTGGTGAAACGCTACCTGGATCCAGCAGAAGGCTTTGGAAAAGGGAAGTACGGCGAATATTGGGAGCCACTCCCATTCAGTAAGTATCTGGACCCAGCATCCTTTTACAAGCCACCGACGTCGGTCAAGGATATCGCAACACGCGAGCAGTGCGTGAAGTGTCATACGGATGAGTCTCCAGGCTGGGTGGCGATGTGGAAGAAAAGCACCCACGCCAATCTAGACAAGATTCGTAAGCTTACCCCGAAAGATGACACCTACTACAAGAAGGCAAAGTTAGAGGATGTCGAGACGAACTTGCGCTCTCTAGGCAAGCTTGGCGCAAAGGAGCAATTGAAGGAAGTCGGCTGTATCGATTGCCATGTGGATATCAATACCAAGAAGAAGGCAGACCATCGCGCGGACATCAAGATGCCCACCGCCGACGTGTGCGGTAATTGTCACCTGCAGGAGTTCGCCGAGCGTGAGTCTGAGCGAGACACGATCACGTGGCCGAAGGATCAGTGGCCGAAGGGGCGTCCGTCACATGCGTTGGACTACAGGGCCAACGTCGAGGTAGAAGTCTACGCCGGAATGTCGCAACGTGAGATCGCCGACGGTTGCACCATGTGTCACGTTCAACAGAACAAGTGTGACGGTTGCCATACCAGACATGAATTCTCTGTGGCCAACTCCCGTAAGCCTGAGGCCTGCGGAACCTGTCACAGCGGCGCCGACCACATCAACTGGGAAGCCTATACCATGTCGAAGCATGGTAAGGAATATGAGAGTAAGGGCTCGAAGTGGAATTGGAACGTGCAGCTGAAGGACGCCATCACCAAGGGCGGGCAGGATGCGCCAACCTGTCAGAGCTGTCACATGGAATATAATGGTAAGTTCACTCACAACGTTGTGCGGAAGGTCCGATGGGCGAACTATCCATTCGTACCTGGCATCCGAGAAAATATCAAGACCGATTGGGCCGATAAGCGGCTGGATTCGTGGGTCAAGACCTGCACCCAGTGCCACTCAGAGCGTTACGCTCGTGCCTACCTTGAGTTTATGGACAATGGGACCTACTCGGGGATCGATAAATACGATGAGGCTCATGACGTAGTTCATAAGCAGTATGAAGCCGGTCTTCTCACAGGTCAAAAGACGAACCGACCGCTTCCTCCGAAGCCGGTCCCGGAAGGGTTTGAGCAGTTCTTCCAGATCTATTGGTCAAAGGGCAACAACCCGGCAGCCATCGAACTCAAGCTTTTCGAAATGGCTGAGGACCATCTTGTTCAGCTGCATGTCAGTCTCGCCCACCAACATTGGGGATACACCTATACCGTTGGCTGGGCGGCGTTAAACCGTGCTTATGTCGAAATCATGGATGAGGACACCAAGCTCAACGAGAAGATGGCATTACAGGAGCGGGTGGCCAAGCTTGAGGCAAATCGCACCAGCAGCCTCTTTGACTTCGACAGTACGGATGGAAAAATTACGCTCGGAAGCGTGGGTGGCAGCATGCTACTGACGGGTACACTCGCCCTCGCTGGATGGAGCAGACGCAAGAAGAACGGGCGGTAACACCTGGCGGCAGCGCAGACTATGGAAGGAGCGCTGACGCGACCAAGCAATAAAATCCTCCCGTCACTTGGAATAATCCTTGTGGTGGGAGGATTTATTGTGCTCAGTTGGCTTGGATACGTGTGGCTTGGCCCAGCACAGGCGCCTTATCATTATAAGTTGGTGGAAGAGGGCGGCGTAGACAAATTCAACAAGCTCGGGCTTGATGCCTGGCCTGATCTTGGTATCAGTAAGCACGAGATCATTGTTGATGGAGTAGATCAACCACTGGCTGTGGCGCATCTTGGGAGACGCGGCAATACCAGGCCTGTTATGCTAGATTGGGAGAATCGCAGCGGCGAACCAATCGTCTTCGTCGACGGAAAACTCTCAGAGCTGACCACATTAGCATCAGCGATTGCGAAGCATGTGCCGAAGGATACTGACATCCTTGCCTGGTGGGATACCTCGCGTCAGATTAGACTGTTGACGGGGTACCAGACGACATTCGTCTCGCACATCGGCGAACCTCTTATTGCGCCGGTGCTCTGGCGTAGTAAACGTGGGGCGATAGAAAAGTACGAGCGCGAGTTCTGGGGTGAGCCGGCGAGCGCGGAAGAGAGTCAGAAATTCACACGCTTCGCCGATGCACTCGTGGCGAGTCCAAAAGAGGGCGCGACGATGTTGCGTGAGCTAACCGGCGGACGCGAGGCCTATGTCGTGGTTCACCTAGCGGACCTCTATAAACTCGGACTGATGCGCCCCGAACGTCTCGGTACCGCCTTTAAGGACTTTCCCTTGCAGGGCGGCAATGTGCATGGGCTGAGCGGGATGGTGAAGCGCTGGATGGTCGAGAACAATCACACTGCGTATTCGGTACATGGGCTGTCAGAAAACTTGGTGCGCGCGTACTTCCTGACCGATGATAAGAGCGGCAGCACACTGCTCGCGAAGATGCTACCCTTCACGACTTCAAATCCTCTTGAGTTTAAGGATCTGGAGCTTGTCTATCAATATGGCGGCTATTGGGTGTACAAGATTCCATCTATGCAACCTCCCAGTAGCTGATTCTTTTGGATGAGAAAGGTGGGATTAGCTATTCTTGTAATTCACCTAAACTGACGATAGAGTGTAGCCACGTAGATTATTATAGTACGACCACGAAGAGTTTTTCTTAGTAGAAAGGAGATACCGTGAAGCATCCCATGACATTCGCACTTGCTGCTGTGGCGTTGTTCGCTGTCTTCGTCGGAACCGCTGCCGCTGATGAAATCCCATTTGAGGGGCGGAAGAAATGCAGTAATTGTCACAAGAGCCAGGCCGACTCATGGATCAAAACCGCCCACGCCAAGGCCGTCGACTCGCTCAAAGCCGACAGGGACAAGGAAAAAAACAAAGCCATGGTCAAGGCGAAACTCGACCCTAAGAAGGACTACACCAAAGACAAGGATTGTATTGGTTGTCACGTGACTGGGTTCAAGTCGGAAGGCGGGTATGAAATTACGGAGCCGGACAAGTTCTTGATCGGTGTGGGCTGTGAATCCTGCCATGGCGCCGGTACCTACTACCGCAAGGTTCATCGCAAGGCGGGCGAGGCCTTTGAAAAGAATAAAAAGGTCACGCCGCGCGAGTCCCTCGTGGAGGCCGGAGAAGAGTTTGAGTTTATTGAAAAGTGCAACGCCTGCCATTTGAATTACGAGGGTTCGGGATGGAAGGGTACCAAGAAACCCTACACCCCATTTACCCCCGAAGTAGACAAGAAGTATGCGTTCGACTTTGAGAAGTCTGTGCGTAACGCCAAGGCTATGCATGAACACTTCAAACTCGCAGGTACGTTTGATGGTCCGCCTATCCCGAAGTTTCATGAAGAGTTCCAAAAAGATGCCAAACCGGGCGAGGTAGGCAAGGAGGAGTAATGGCAGGAGGGTTTAGGAATTACCTACGTGTATCGGGTGGAGCATTAATTCTCGGCGCAGTAATTGCCGTTGGGTCAATTGTCGTGGTATTCGGCGGCGAGGCCGCCATATCCCAGACCGAGTTCTGTGTGAGCTGCCATTCCGAGACCTACCCCTATGAGGAGCTGAAAAAATCCTCACACTGGGGTGCGCTTGGTGCCGATCCTGGCTGCAAGGACTGTCACGTCCCTCAGGGATTGTCCAACTTCCATCTGGCGGTGTGGACACATGTGGTGGATGGCGTGCCATTCCTAATACAGGAGTTCACCAACGACTATTCTACGATCGAGAAATTCAACGAGCACCGGCCGGAGGCGGCATACAGGGCGCGCATGAAACTGAAGGGCTGGGACAGCATGACGTGCCGGGATTGCCACCAGAATACCAAGCCTCCAGGCTCGTCGGCTAAGGCGGCGCACAAGAAGATGGAAACCGAGGGTGCGACCTGCATCGACTGCCATCAGAACCTGGTTCATAAGAAGGTCCCTGAACATGACCTCAATGCCAGCTTGGCACAAGGGAAGGCGGTGTTGAAGGAAGAGAAGAAAGAGAAGAAAGAGAAGAAAGAGGAAGACTGATCCACAGAGTTCTTCTCGAACAGGTACCCTACTTCGTCATATTTGGCGGGAGGCTGCATACAACGGCAGCTCTCCCGCCAGTCTCGTGTTTGCGAACAATGCAGTATCTTCCTTAATATAGCGCACTCAATCTTGATCATCTGATCGTGAATAGGCATCCTCGCGCGTATAAAGCCGCCGTATCCAAGTGACTCATTGGTTTCGGCTGACCTCAGTTGAGTTGACGTGAGAACTGCTACAGGTTAGATTTCTGTCACAGGAAAATCTGCAGTCTTTCCCTGTGGTATGGATATATTCTATGGCGGGTCCTGGTTCCTATCGCGTTCCCGAGTGGTCGAACCATTGAGCGTAAGTCACAGATTCATGAGGGGTTGAAATTCAATGAGGTCGAGTCTGCTACGCCATTTCCCAGCGATTGATGTCCCCTATGCGCATAGGAAACGGGATTACATCATAGCGGCGGTCACATTTGCCTCTGTCGCGATCTGTATGGGGTTCGAAGTAGGCGGGAGTATGGGGAAACAATATGCCCTAGGATTTATTGCGCTGGTATGTCTGATCGGTTTCTTGCGCGGCGAAACGAGAGAAGTACGATTGCAGGTTGCCGTTGCCGTCGCGTTTACGACGGTCGGCGAATACGTGGCTTCTGTGTGTATGGGTGGCTATAACTATCGTTTCGACAATGTACCGGCCTATGTGCCACTCGGTCATGGAATGGTGTATTTGACATCTATTGCGTTGGCCCGTTCAGGGTTATTTATTAAATATGCAAGAGTAATCGCCACAACAGTGGTTGTGGTGTGTGGAGCATGGTCGATTTGGGGGATCAGTGGGATTCCAGAACAGGGTGATGTAGGGGGGGCAGTACTGTTCTCCGTATTTTTGATCTGTCTGTTTAAAGGTCGCTCACCCTTGGTATATCTCGCAGCCTTCTTTATTACGACATGGCTTGAAATCCTTGGCACGGCAGCTGGGGCTTGGAAATGGGCGCTAGTAGACCCTGTGTTTGGTTTGACCCAGGGAAATCCGCCAAGTGGTGTCGCTGTCTGGTATTGCCTTGTTGATGCAGTAGCGCTCAGTGGAGGGCCTCTATTATCGCGCGGCATGACGAATGCCAGTGCGTGGTTTAAATCGATAGGATTCAAATCCGTTCGGAAGAATAGCCCCTCAGGGTTGTTAGGTTCTCCAGGCCATGTGCGCGAGGATCTTCAAGCGCAGATACGTCTGACCTCGCAGGCCATAAGCACGTCATTGAAGAACCATGACCTTGCTGTTGAACCCATCGACAAGGCCTGATTCCGTTCGAAATATCTGACTTTTCTTCGCCGAATACCTCGTCGCGTGCTGTAGTGAGTTTCATCGGCCGTCATTGCGCAGGAGCGAGGCTGCTGTCGAGAAAATATTGGGGGAGCTTCCTGACGTCGTTTCCCACATGCGGTTCCGGCATGGCAAATGTTTGGAGTAGAATGATATCCATAAGGATTGTGGCTAGCGCCCCAACAGCCCTTTGAGCAGGTCTTTGCCCTGTTGCTTTAGGTCTTCTGGTTTCGTTGTCCCTTTCAGCAGCCCACGGACCGCCTCCTCAACGTTTTTCCGTACCTGTTCCTGAACTCTTCCGGTGAGGCCCTTCATATTTAACCCATACGACGGCGTCTGCGCTGTGCCGGTAATCATCAGTGGAAGACTCACGCGGCCTTCTTTCATCGCGAGCTTGGCGAGAGGGGAAGCATTGGCGATCTTCTGACTGACATCCTGAGACAGCTTGAGATTCACGGTCAGGTTCAGCGTCTGATCAAACCCGATGGTGCCTCCTCCTGTGGCCTGAAAGTCGTGGCTATCCATCAAGAGTCGTTGGACGTGGATGGTCCCTTGTTTAATGGCAAGATCGGTCTCCATCGTCGAAAACACTGTTGCCTTGGTATTCTCGAGCGAGGTATCGGCGACTTTAAGGATCGAGATGGCTTCCTGGAGGAGGTTCACCCCCTCGATCTTCCCATCTTTTACGGCGACGTGGCTGGTCCCTTCCAGGGCTTTGGTGAGATTCGGCATGGAGAATCCACGGCCGTGCAGCGCGAGGTCGGCGCCCGCTGTTCCGCTGATCGACACATGGGTGGCCGCAACTGCATCAAGGGCAGGGCCGAGCTCGAGTCCTTGGATTGTCACGCTGCTAGTGAAGGGCGAGGTGCCAGAGCCTGTGAGCAGTGTGCCCTGTCCCTTTGCCTGTCCATTAAACAGTTGGAATGAGAGGTTGTTCAGTGTGATTTCCTGTCCCTTCACTTCCAGAGCAATCTTGAGATCGGTGACGGCGACCGGCTTATTTAACGGGAGAGCCATCGGCAGATTCGCTGTATTGATGAGTGGCGAGCTGATGTTCATGGTTGCGTTCTGACCAGCGGTCTTTCCCGTGATGGTGAACGCAGTCTTTCCCAGGCCGAGTTGAATAGTGATCGCGTCAATGTCCGTGGTTTCTTTCAACGGGCCGAAGGTGCCGTCCAATGTCGCGGGCATGTTGAACGGTTGGACGAGCGTGGCAAAATGAATGCTCGGGATTTGTCCGAGATGAACGGATTGGAGGAGGAGCTCCATATCTTGCAAGATATACTCGGTCGGCTTGGGAGCTGACAGATCCCGATAGGTGAGTGTTCCGCCCGTGATGGAGACTCGATCCACGGCCAGCAGCGCCAGGATTTTGAGCGGAGCTTCGGTCGATGGAATGGGCGCCCGCGATGGAGTTTTAGGCATCGCGACGCCTGTTCGCCCGATGGTTGAGACATTCAGGACGCCGTTCTTGTTCTTGATGATCGTGATAACAGGATGACGGAGCGTGATGTCTTCGACCTCGACTTTACCGCTGAGTAACGGCATGAGTTTGACTCCGACGTCGAGCGACGTGAGAGAGGCAAAGGGGCCGGCGCCGAATGCCGGATCGTCCAGCACGGCAAAGCCGGTCACCCTGGCACCGATCTGTGGCCAGATCGTCAGGCGGATGTCTTGCAGCTGAACCTTGCGGTTGAGCGCGTCTTCGATGATCGGCTTGTATTGGTCTTGGTACTTATTGAGGTCAATCAGGAAGGGAAGCGCCAGGATGCCTCCGACCACGAGGACCACAACAATCAGCAGACCGATGACGATTTTCACAGCGCACCTCCCTTTGAGCCTCTGTCAGTATAGGAGAGGGTTCGACCACGGTCAATCCGAGTCAGTGAGTCGCTGAAAAATAACGAAGGCAGAGTTACACCTCACTCTCTGTGCAACACATGGAGCGCTATTTAGTCATGACTCAAGGCCGGCATGGAAATATTCCACCTAGCAGGATGCTGAAAAAGTCCACCAGCGGCGTTCTCGCGTCGCTCAGAGGCTCAACGTACCGAAGCGTACGCCTCGCCTCTTCGCTCGCTGCGGCCTTGCTGGACAGCCTTTTTGAGCATTCTTCGTGATGTACTCCTGTTATCCCAGAAGTGCCTATCCGCGGCCCTGC
>JBBRRK010000127.1:0-11852 GCA_038200765.1 Nitrospirales bacterium | reverse complement strand
GGTCACGGGACCGTCGTTCAGCAACTCGACTTGCATGTGCTCGCCGAACACGCCGGTTTCTACCGAAATCCCTTGCGACCGCAAGTCGGTGGCCACTCCTTCATAGAGATGCTTGGCCTCGTCAGGAGCAGCTGCCTCATCAAAGCTCGGGCGACGACCATTCGCCGTCTTACCCAATAAAGTGAACTGGGAAACCAGCAAGACCGACCCCTTAATGTCCGCCAGCGAGCGGTTCATCTTCCCCTGCTCATCGGAAAAGATCCGAAGCGTGCGGATCTTCTCGGCGAGATATCGTCCGTCGGTCTCACCATCACCCTTTGCGACGCCCAACAACACCAGGAGACCGGACTCGATCTGTCCCATGATCTTACCCTCAACATGAACGGATGCGCTGGTCACCCGCTGGATCACGGCCTTCAACCTTACAACCGTCCCGGTCGAAGCTCTACCAGGGTTCCTTCGAGAGTAAGCAGCTTTCGTTTCGTGGGCAAACCGCCTGAGAATCCGCCAAGCGACGCATCCTGCGCCACAATCCGATGGCAAGGAATTACGATCGGCATCGGATTCGCCCCCACGGCATTGCCGACGGCACGGGCATACTGCCTGCCCCCAACACGGACAGCCACCCACTGATAGGACCGGAGCCGGCCATAGGAGATTCCTCGAAGGATCCGCCAGACCTTCTGCTGAAAACTCGTCCCGCGAGAGAAATCCAATGGTAAGTCGAAGGACTGGCGCGTTCCGGCCAGATAGCCGATCAGTTGTGCCTGCGCCTCACGTAATCGTGGAGAAATTGGGCCATCCAGCCGCTTGACTGAGGACAATCCCAACTCTGACAGCACGGCCTGCCGAGACGCCTTCGGCAAAACCACTACATCGATCCCCTTCGCCGTTTCGGACAGACCCATCCAACCCCATGGCGTGCGGAAGATACAGGCCGTGGTGTCTGAGGTGTCAGCTGTGATGCGCGTGGATGAAGGTTGTCTCTTGCCCATTGCTTCAGACCGCTCCTCGCTTCAGTTTCCGTCTGACCATTCCCCAGACCAGACCGAGTTCTTCTGACCGCAGCAAGGCATGGACGCCCAAATAACCTCCTACGCTCAATCCAATAGCCATGACAAGCATGGCCGATTTCTCCATCCATTCACCGGGATGCGTCCAAACCTGTGTGGCTGCTACCCAGGCACAAACCCCCACCAAGGGCACGGATGCAAGCAATACACGCAACGATGATCGCCCCACGGAACCCCAGTCCACACCGCCCAGCCGCCGATGGAGCACAGCGACCAAAATGCCGCCATTGACCATTGCCGCCAGGGCTGTAGCCAAGGCCAGTCCGGCCACACCCAGAGACGACATCAGCAGGAGCGAGAAGACGAGGTTGGCCGCGACAGCGATGGCCGCAGAGATGGCCGGCGTGCGTGTATCCTGCAACGAATAAAAGGCGGACACAATGATCCGGGCGCCTCCGAAGGCCCAGAGCCCTGCGGAATAGCAGAGTACCGCCAATGCGGTCTCAGCCGTATCGTGTGCCGTAAAGGTCCCGTGTTCGAAGAACAGATGGATGATCGGCTGGCGCAAGAGCATCAGGCCCAGCATCGCCGGTAAAATGATAAAGAGGATCATCCGAAGGCCGAACCCCAATGTTTTCCGTAATTCAACCAAATCGCCACGTGCGGCCTGCGCCGAGAGTGTCGGTAGAATAGCCGTGGCTAGCGCCACGCCAAAAATCCCGAGCGGAAATTGAATCAACCGCATCCCATAGAAGAGATAGGTCGGTCCGCCCGCAAAAAAGGAGGCGAGGATCGTGCTCACGGTAATGTTGATCTGCGTCACAGAGAGACCAAGGAGCGACGGCACCATCAGCTTGCCGATCCGCCGAAGGCCGGGATGGCTTGGCGCGAACCGAAATCCGAACAACATCCCTCGGAGACGCAAGCCGGGCAGTTGCATGGCAAACTGCGCCGCGCCTCCCGCGACAACCCCGATGGCCACGCCATGGATCGGCTCCGACATCATCGGCGATAAAAAATACGCGCAGCCGATGATAAAGATGTTGAAGAACACCGGCGAGAACGCCGGCGCCGCGAAGGCGCGCATCGAATTCAGGATGCCCATTGCCAGCGCAGCCAGGCTGATAAAGATCAGATAGGGGAACATAATCCGTGTGAGCAGCGTCGTCGCTCCCAGCTTCGCTGGATCGTCATGAAACCCCGGCGCCAGAAGCCAGACGATCCCAGACGCGGCGAGAATCCCCAGGATCGTAATCCCGGTCACAATCGTGAGCAGCGTCGTAAAGACGGCGCTCGCCAGTTCCCATGCGTCGCGTTTTGACTTTTGAGTCTGATATTCCGTGAAGACCGGAATGAAGGCGGAAGACATCGACCCTTCTGCAAAGAGTTCACGAAGCAGGTTAGGGACACGGTAGGCCACGAAGAAGGCATCGGCCGCAGGCGTCGCGCCAAACAGGTTCGCCAACACCATGTCACGGACGAAGCCGAGGATGCGGCTGGAAAAGGTGGCTACGCCGATCACACCGGCTGCTTTGACCACCGAGCGCGTCTCATCTTGCGTATTCGTTGGAGCTGGGGTCACTACCGTAGGATCGGGCATGTATCGAGATTCTAGCGGAACGATGCTGGGCAGTCTATCAAGCCAGCGATTACGGCTCTTGAATCAATGTGTCCGGCAACTCGTTGGGGTTGTCGCGGGAATCGGCAGGACTGACCTGTGCGAGTAAGACACCGCACTCAGCAATCGCCGCACAGATGGCCGTGGTTGCGTGCCCGGTTCGAATACCGGCGATGATGCCGTTGACTAATCCGTCCCATGTGCCGACGGGAACGTGATCGTTGATGCCTTTGTCCGCCAAGATGTGTACGCGCCGTTCCAGCATTGAAACGAGGATCAGGATGCCCGTACGGCCTTTCGTGTTGTGCAGCCCGTGCTTGTAGAACGCCTGCTCGGCGCGTAGCGCCACTTTATGCGCCATACGCTCGCGCGATGTGACGAAGCGAACGACCATTGGAACCCTGCCAAGCCATTGCCCGAGTCCATACGAGACCACCACCGCTAATAACAGCCAGCCGGCGTTGCCGGCGTGCCACCCCCACGGCAACCAGTACATTTCTATGGTCAGGAGAAGGGCTAGCGCGAGCAGGGCAAGGATGAGTCCCATTCGATAACCGGCTTCGCGGTACAACGCCGAGGCCGGGACGATCATCGGCACAATCTCGCCCTTCGTGACTCGTTCGGCTTCTTGAACCGCTTGCCTGATCTGTTCTTGTTCTGCGTTGGTGAAGGGCTGCATCTACCAATCTCCTGAGGCGCCACCACCGCCAAAGTTCCCACCGCCGCCGCTGAATCCACCCCCGCCCCCACCGCCGCCAAATGAGCCGCCGAATCCCCCGCCTGGGCCCATCACAATACCATCTCCCCACCCTCCACCTTGGCCTCTGCCGCGATTCGCTTGAAGGAGCAGCCACAGTATGAAGGCTGTCAGCCCGGCTGCGGCAATTCCCAACACCACACTCGCGAACTGCGCAACGAGGAATGCCAGCAAGCTCCCGAGTAGCGCACGGGTACGTCGGAGTCCGTGGCTCAACACGATGCCCGCCAATGTTCCGACGACGACCCCGATGATCACATACTCAACCGCGGTTGGCTCCTGACCGGAGCGAGCGTGACCAGGCGGCAGCTCGTCAGCCTTGTAGGTGCCTTCAATGGTATCGAGAATGGCATGGGCCCCGGCGAAAATGCCGCCAGACAGATCTCCGCTTCGAAACCGTGGCACAATTTCCTGGCGAATGATGTGGGCAGAACGGAGGTCTGTCAAGGTGCCTTCCAGGCCATAACCCACTTCGATACGGACTTTTCGTTCGCGCAGTGCGATGAGCAGCAATACGCCGTTCTCCGTTCCCTTCTGACCGAGCTTCCAGGTAGTCGCAACGCGATGAGAGAAGGATTCGAGTGGTTCGCCTTCAAGTGAGGGGAGAGTCAGAACAGCAACTTGATTGCTGGTTTTCGCCTCATGGGCTTCGAGGTCATGGATAAGCGAGGCAGCGACATGAGCCGGCAGCACCTGCGCGAGGTCCATGACGCGGCCTGTGAGCAGGGGAACGTCGAGCGCAAACGAAAGAGAGGTGAAGGCTGAGGCCAAGCATAAGACGCAGGCGAGGGCGAAACTGACTGTTTTCTTTCGACCTCTACCCCTCAACGTGAACCTCAGCCTGGGCCAAGCAGATTACGAAAAAACCTTATAGGCACACCCCGAACGTCATGGTCCACCGTCTAAGACAACAGGAGACCACCGTGCAGGATGCTCAAAAGTCCGACCAGCAAGACCGCAGCGAGCGAACAGAGAAATCCTTCCAAGCTTGCTCGTGTATGGTGCCCCCAGGATGGCCCGGATGAGTCCCTTACTGCGCACGTCCAACGAGGGTCTTCTGAGACCGCGCATTGCGCGAGCAAAGGGGACTTACCGGGCCATCCCTCTCTGCTGGCGGACTTGTTCAGGATCCTGCTAGAATTTCACCTCTGGCGGCTTTGCCAAAGCCTTTTCATCCGCCACGGTAAAGTTCGGCTTCTCTTCCATATGGAGGAGGAACTTGGCCGTCAGATTCGTGGGGAAATAACGGACGCCTTTGTTGTATTCCGCCACTTTTTCGATGTAGCGCTTACGCGCGACCGCGATCCGATTTTCTGTCCCTTCGAGTTGACTCTGAAGATCACGAAAGTTCTGGTCGGCTTTCAGATTGGGATAATTCTCCGCAATGGCGATGAGGCGGCCCAATGCCGAGGTGAGGCCGGCCTGCGCCTTTTGGAATTGCTCGAAAGCCGCCGGGTCTTTTAACGTTTCGGGCGTCACCTGAATCCCCGTGGCTTGCGCACGCGCTTGCACCACCCCTTCGAGCGTCTCCTTCTCATGTGCGGCATAGCCCTTGACCGTGGCAACGAGGTTTGGAATCAGATCGGCCCTCCGCTGGTACTGATTGACCACTTCGCTCCAGGCGGCCTTGGTATCTTCGTCTAACCCCTGGAGATCGTTGTAGCCACATCCTGAAAGTCCGACGAACAGCCCCGTGATCGCAATGGTAGTGAGTAGAGACATTCGACGGCTCATAGCTATCCTCCTTCTCACCCGCGCCGGTCTATGGCGCTGGGTGCTGCTCATGCTATCATGAAAAAACCATTATGATACGGAGATAAGGCCGTCCGATGTCGCTTGAACCCTCTTCACATCTACCAGGCGGATTTCAGGTCACACACCGCATCCTCGGCATCTACCAGGGGAGCGCCATTGAGCTGGCGTTTTGGTATCCCTCATCCGGGATGCCGGAATATGGACTCTGCCGGTTTGCCACGAAGGAGAAAGCTGAATCGTATCGTTCGTATCTCTGCTCCCCTGCCTGTCCGGAGCCGCTTGACGAAAAGGATCTCACCATTGAGCCCTACGATCTCGCCGCACACGAAGAACTGATCAACAACCATCCACTTCAATCTTCCTGGGAAGCTCCGATCTAACAGGATGCTGAAACAGTCCGCCCGCTCATTCTCACGAATCGTGAAAAGTAAGACGTGAAAGCACTCTTGTCCAAAATAACTCTTCGATAATTGGATCTTGGACAGCATCTGACCAAAACGTCAGGCCCCGATAGGTCTCAAAGGGCTCCTGAGGCCGTGAATTCATGCTCTTTGGCTACAGCGCCCTCTTATGCGACCGCTCCACCTGGGTTTTGGACAGCATCTGCATGGCCTGGAGGCCTCGATTCACAACCAAAACGTGTCATCTATGATTTCAACGAGTTACAGGGAAGAAGGCACTGGTTAAATCCTGTCTTGGACAGTAGTGCCGTGAAAGGTGAAACATCGGACTGCCGAGCTCTCTTCCTCAGAAGCCTTTCACGTTTAACGATTCACGTCTCACGAACCACTAGTCGGCCTGTTCAGGCTGCGACACCGACTTTGCCCGAGGACTTGTTCGGCTGGTCCGGCAACTGGGCCTGGATGAACGCAAGCAGGCGCTTGCTCTCTTGGGCGGCTCGAAGGAACTTGAAGGCGATGCCGCGAGCGTGGACAGAATGGACCATTGCGGCCACTTCAAGAGGAGGTTCGCCGTCATCAAGTGACAATTGCAGATAGAAGATATCGTCTGTATGGACCTGGGTCTCACTCTTGACGATACAGCCTCCCATCGAAAGATCAAGGACCGTTCCCACGCCGTGGACCTTGCCCCCGGAGAACGAAAGATAGAGTCGCACGGGAATCCGAAGATGTGTGCGTCGATCGATCGGATGCGTGGAATGGTCCAGCCAAAGACGAGACGCCAGAAAGCGGTGACTGCACGACGGACAGCGAAATGGCGCCACAAAGAGGAAGGAGGCGAGGTGCTCGCGCGGCGATTGCGGGTGGGACCGCAAGAGGCCCTCTTTCTGGCACCGCGGACAGCTCAGGATTCGGCCCATATCATCTGTTCCTTCTAGTTCCCATACTCGAACTTGCCGACAAGCCAGGCTCTCTCTTTTCCACGGATAGATGATCTCTTCCTCTCTGTCAAGGAAACGAAGGTTCCGTGCGGAAATCGCGTTGAGAGAAGGGGGATGTTCATCAGCGAACCTCGCTGTCTGCACGCACACTTGCGGCCACCGCTCGACCCGCCAACAATCCCGTGACCCAGGCCCATTGAAAATTGAAGCCACCGATCCGCCCATCGCAGTCGAGGATCTCTCCGACCAGATTAGGAGTCTGGCACCAGCTTCGATTCCGCCGCTTGAACGTTTATTTCATCAATCGGCACTCCAGTGGGTGTGACCTCGCTTATGCTGACCATGAACACACGATTTCGAAAGGCCATCGAAGGTGTATGGAGAACGATTGGGAGGAGAGATTGGTCAGGTAGCCGACTCGCTCAGGTGGTCCTGGAGCGCTCTGCTGAACAGGTCGTATTCCAACTCTGCGCTCGCCAGGAGGGCTTCAACCGGCTCCAGCATGCCGGATTGGCCGGCGGCTTCCAGTTGCTTCAGCGAATCGGCCAGTCTGCGTCCTCCGAGCATGGCACTGCTCGATTTAAGACCATGAGCCGCCTGGAAGATTGCGGTCGCATTCGATTGCTCCACCGCATTGCGCAACACCGCCATCGTGTCCATCGACGAATTGAGATACACCGTGATCAACTGGCGACACACGTCAGGCCCGCCTGGGCTGTTTAAACTCATCAGTGCTTGTATCGCGGCCTGCTCCAAGACGCCGGCCGCCTCGTTCGGTTTCATCCCTGCCTTAGGCCCCCCACGCACCACTGCCCCCGTACGTCTTTCACTTCCGGCACCGCCACGGAATCAGGGTTGACGGTCGCCTCCCGTATCGCGCGGTCTCCCGCAGTAACCCAGCGGCACACGATGTCCTGCAACATCGCCTGCGTAAATGGTTTCGACAAGCAATCGTCCATACCGGCCTCTAGGCAGCGCTCCCGATCCCCTTTCATGGCTGTTAACGCCACAATCGGCACATGTCGGTTACTCCCGTGCTCGCCGGCCCGAATCGCCTGACTGGCGACAAAGCCGTCCATCACAGGCATTTGGCAATCCAGCAAGACCACGTCATACCGCCGGACTTGCACCGCCGCCACCGCTGCCTGTTCCCTGTTCGACAGCATCTACATCACACCCAATGACCCGCAACATTTCAATGGCCACGCCCCGATTCACGGGATTGTCTTCCGCCAACAGAACTCTTGTGCTAGCCAACACCTGTTCAGGGATCCGAGGAGCAGCGTCAGCCTGGCTGGTGTCCTGTCGTTCTGCGCACTTCTGCTGGCCTTCTCGCGTTTGCCCCAAGACCTTCTCCAATCGTGATGTAAACCAAAACGTCGTCCCCTCGCCCAGCGCACTCCTTACACCGACCGTCCCCTCCATACAATGGACCAGTTGCGTGACAATCGCCAAGCCCAGACCGGTTCCGCCATACTTTCTTGTCGTCGAACCATCGGCCTGAGAGAACGCCTCGAAGATCTTGGCGTGAGCGGCTTCCTCAATACCGATACCTGATTCCTGATTCCTGAACCTCAAACCGTAGTGTCTCATGGGATGGTGAATCCTCCGCAATGGCCACCCTCACCACCACCCGCCACGATTTGATCATGAAGCGTTCTCCCGAATTCCGACCCAATGAGTCATAAGAGTGAGCGCGCAATTGAATATCCCTTGTTCCCGCACAGATCGTTCGACACCCGACAGATCTGCGGAGAACATGGTGGTCTCGACAGAGGTATTCGGTTGGATGCGCTATTGCCCCATCATCAATGACTGCGCCACTCCTCCCGAGGCATTATTACAGCCGTCGGATCCTGCGTTCGCCGCGAGACAAAGCACTATGGCGTAGTGAGACGGGTCGAACTGGATCGGCTCTCTGCCTAGGCAGACAGTGATCAGGGTACCTGATTGCAGTGGATTGTCATTATTTTCTCACCTTTGACACATATCCGTGCGTTCATGGTCGCGCATGCCACGCCTCGATATCGCGATGATCGCCCTCGGCAAACCCGTCATAGCCAAGCCAAGCCAGCCCACCACGACCAATCCGACTGTCCAGTTCGATGCGTCCAATCTTCAGAGTGCCTACGCCAACGTGTGCAACGTGTCTTCGGCCCTCGAGGAAGTCGTGCTGGCCTTTGGCGTCAATACTGTGTGGGAGCACAGGCGAATATGAGTCCAGATTTGGAGTGTTACGCGATGACGCGAGACTTTCCCTCCAGCGCAGCGCCCGGCAGACGATTGAAGACGTGTTCAGCGAGTTCGCTCCGGAGCAATACGATTTCCAGTTCCAAAAGACCAGAGTCTTGGTCAAGTTGCTGCAACCCGATTATATCTCCCGTTCTGAGGCGCGACGTCTCGTGGCAAATTTGGAAAAGTTCCGAGAAATCGTTCTGGATTTTCGCGATGTCCGATCGGTGGGACAAGGATTTGCCGATGAGATGTTCCGCGTGTTTGCCGGCCGCAACCCTTGTATCGTTATCCGTTCTGAGAACATCAGCCCCCCCGTCACGGCCATGATCCGGCATGTAAGTCGAGAGGCTGCGGGTAGTGCACCGACTAGAGAGTAGCTGAGATTTCGATCACCGTATGCCGCATAGGTCAAGGGAACGCCAGAGCCCGCATCTATTTGATCAGGCACGAGCGGTCATTTTGGGTGAGGGATAATTGATAGGAGAATGTAAGTTTCGCCGTCGATCTGGAAATAGAACCGATATCCGTCATCCACACGCGCCTGACAAATGTCGTTCGTTTCATCGTATTTCTTGGCTCGGAGCGATGGATGTCGAAGGTTAGCAAGTAGAAAGCCCAACTGTTTGTCGAACTAGGATTGACGTTCGGCAGACAGATTTTGGTATTGTTTGCGAAAGCGGAGTGTGAAGGATGCGGTCATGCCGTCCGGCGGCGGAGGGCGCGTATGGTCGCTTGAGCGGTGGGAAACGGACCTTTGACGCGACCACGTTTGACATCCTTGAGCACCAATGCCAGTTCGAGATCAATCAGACGCTTCGGAACCAAGGCAATCGTTATCCTTTCACCTTCGCCTCAAAGAGATCTCCTATCTCAACGCGCGCCTTGGCACGAATCTGCGGCGGGAGCGTCACCTGGTAGCAAGATTTCACTTTGACAACGGCCACAACATCTCCTTCCAGAAGACATCACAACTACAGCGAAAATCAAGGTCTACTATAGGTCTTCCAGAGTAAGACTGTCACCGAAGGGTTGGAGATTTGAAGTGATGACCTCTTTGAATATCCTGAAAATCTTCGACTTTGCCATCAGCCCTACGCCATAAGATCTTGCCGTTCTTCTAGATCATGTGGATGATATCGCACTGGTCAAGGGGACGCCAGGGATGATTCCTACTGAGACAACCCCTCACGCGTTGACTCCGGTCGCTCGATGGGAAACTTTCGTTCCCGCCGGGCATCGAGACCCCCTTCGAGCGGACGGACGCGACGGACGCCTTTCTTCTTCAATAGAAATGCGGTTCGGGCGCTGGAGACTTCGTTCGGGCAAGAGCAGTAGAGGATAATGTCCCGATCACGCGGAATCTCGTGATGGCGATGTTCGATCTCCTCCCCAGCCGTGCGGGCGCAGTTCGTGCGGCACAAGCTCCGTGACATGGTGCGACGTGCCCCGCAAGTGATGGTCAAGCTCGCCAAAGCCCCGAAGGGCCTGCGCGGGATCTCGAATAATCTCAGCTACATTTCACGGGATGGGCCACTCGACATCGAAGATCAAAACGGACAGATCATCACCGGCAAAGAGGCCGTCACATACCTGAAAGCTGAATGGCAACAGGGAGGATTTCCGATCCCTGCGCAGTCCACCATGCGCGATGCCTTTCATCTCACCCTGTCCATGCCGACACGGACCGACCCGCTCGCGGTGCAGCGCGCCGCCCGCGAATTTGCAAAACGGGAATTTTCCAACCATCAGTACGCCATGGTGTTGCACACGTTCGAGACAGACCCGAACCCACACCCGGCGCGTCATCCGCATATGCATCTCATCGTCAAGACCGCCGGGCTGGATGGGATCAGACTGAACCCCAGAAAACCCGATATCCAACGCTGGCGAGAAGGATTTGCTGAGGCACTGCGGGACCAAGGCATTGACGCGACCACCACCAGCCGCTTGCATCGCACGACGCATGAACGGTGGACCATTCGGCGTGGTGTGGATCCGATCACCAAGGCCAAGCAGATCGACCGCCGCCTGCGCGCTACGCCGGTGCCGCGTGTCCAGCGCGAGGTGATGCAAAATTATGAACGGGTGATGAAGGCCTTGGCGGGGTCTGCGCACGGTGAGGACCGACAGCTTGTGGCAGACTTGGTGCGCCACTTCACCGGACGGAGCCGCATGGGGGAGAAAGAAAAGGGGCGGCCTCACGAACGTAAATGATCCCGCGTTCGGCACCAACCAGAAGACGCGCGGTCTGTCAGATGAAGTCCGCAATGTTGCCGTAAATATCCGACAGTCCCTAGTACTCTATGGACATGCACACTCTCACACAAATGACTCTGGCCTTTGAGCTGGCCGAGCAAGGCCTGAGTCACACGAAGATTGCGGCGCATCTGGGGCGACATCGTGAGACCATCGGGCTCTGGCTGAAGGGCATGGCGAGCTATGGGCTCGCGGGCGTTCTCGATCGCCATACCCAGGCCAAGAAGGGCCCCCGACGGGCGCGACAAGTCCCAGCGAGGATCAAGCGGCTGATTTGGGAACTGCGGGTTCGCGAGCACGACTGCTGCGGGCAGAAGATCGCGTATTTCCTGGAACGGGCGGAGAAATATGTGATCCGCCCTCAGTGGCGCATGCACAAGAAGCGAGGGGCTGTCCCAACGGCGTCACGAGCCCGGGCGATCATCCAAATGAATACGGTGGCGTTTGGCCCACTATTGGAACCGATGGTCTCGACCTCATCAGCTACTACGACACGACGAACGGCAACCTCAAAGTGGCGCACTGCTCCAACCTCTCCTGTGTTCCTGACCGTCGCCGCTAAGCACCCGGATCTTACGGAGCCACACCATTCCAAGAAGTCATCACAGAAAGGCGCCCGTTAGAAAAAATAGGATGGCTCAACCGCTGGCCTGTCACAGCAGAGTATCGCAGTTGCAGTACGCCTTCATGAAGAATGCGGGCTAGGGACTGAAGAGATCTCCATTCAACACGAGGTGAGCGGCGATACTGGCGGCATAGCCCAAGGCAATGGCCCAGATCCATTTCAGGTGCGCCGCAAACGTATAGATCCCCCGGGCCTGCCCCATGAGGGCCACCCCCGCGGCCGAGCCGATCGACAACAGCGATCCGCCGACA
>JBBRRK010000126.1:0-12089 GCA_038200765.1 Nitrospirales bacterium | reverse complement strand
TTGTGGGCCTTGGCCATGTACCGGAATCTACGGACGCGCGGGAAGATGCGGGCCGACGAGGTTCGGCAGCAGGTCCTTGCGTCCGGGTGTCATCGAGACGATCGTTGAACAGTCCGCCGGCGTCATCCGTTGGCGCGTGGGAACCCCTCTCAGGATCTTCGGAAAATCCCATCGCCATATTTGCCGCGACTCGCTGGGAACTCCAGGCCGTTGGCCGCGCCCTCGCGACAGATCGTGTTGCGACAATTGCCGGAGTGCGCTGTCACATTGGACAGCAAGGGGGTCGCACATACTGGCTCATCCAAACCGGGGTCGGTCCTGTTGCGGCAAGCGCTGTCGCGGGAAGGGTGCTGAGCGCACAGGCCATGTCGCTGGTCCTATCGACAGGCTTTGCCTGCGCGCTTGTTCCGGCTCAGGTGGGAGACTTCATCGTCGGCACGGCGGTGTCTTCCGTGCATGGTGAGGGGACCTGGACGATGGCTGATGATTCTGTATTCTGTGACGAGGCCGCACGGGCCGGCATCCTGATCGTGGCGCGGGATATGGGGATCGCAGTGAGGACTGGAACAATCGTGTCGTCGGGGACCGTGGTGTGGCAGGCTGAAGAGAAGCGTCGGCTGCACCGTGCGACCGAGGCGACCGGGCTCGATATGGAAAGTGCAGCGGTGGCGGCCGTGGCGCGAGAGCGAGGTCTGCCGATGGCGATCGTGCGGACGGTCTCCGATCTGGTGGATGAAGACCTTCCTCTTGACTTCAATCTGTTTCTCAGGCCCACTGGCTGGATCAAAGGCCTGCAGGCACTCATCAGTTGCCCCTCCAGCGTCGCGGGGCTGAATCGGCTGCGGAAGCAGAGCCAGGTAGCAGGGGATCAGCTGACAGAATGGTTTCAGCGTTATGCGGAGACAGGCAGTGAATCTCTTCGACGATCCAGGTAATCGATGACGAACGTGATTGAACAGTTGGGTGCGTGGGCCGTTTTTCGCGTACGGGAAATGGGCCGCATGCTGTTGTTCGTGCTGTCGGCTTTTGCCTGGCTAGTCCGGCCTCCGTTTCGATTCCATCAGATCATGAAACAGCTCCACTTTATCGGGTATAAATCCACGTTTGTCGTCGTGCTTACGGCGGGGTTTACGGGGATGGTGCTGGCGCTTCAAGGTTATTACAGCTTGCGGAAGTTTGGTTCCGAGGGGTTGCTGGGCTCCGCAGTGGCGTTGAGCATGATCAGGGAATTGGGGCCGGTGTTGGCCGCGTTGATGGTGACTGCGCGGGCCGGATCGGCCATGACTGCTGAAATCGGCATCATGCGGATTACGGAACAGATCGATGCGCTCGATACCATGGCGATCAATCCGCAGCAATATCTGATCGCCCCGAAACTGGTGGCCGGCGTGCTCGGGGTGCCGTTACTCGTAGCCATCTTCGATGTGGTCGGTATCTATGGCGGCTCCCTCATCGGAGTGGATTTGTTGGGAGTGAGCGAAGGGGCCTATTGGAACTCGGTCGAATCGGCCGTGGAGTGGAAAGATGTGTACGGTGGCATTCTCAAGTCGGTCAGCTTTGGACTGATCATCAGTTGGGTCTCCTGCTATAAAGGGTTCTACACGAGGCAGAGCGCCGAAGGACTTGGGCGCGCGACGACGGAGGCGGTCGTCTTGTCGTCGGTGCTCATCCTCGTGTGGGACTATTTTCTCACGTCGGTTTTGCTTTAACACCCATGATCAGGCTGGTCGGCGTCGAAAAAAAATTTGGTGATCAGCGAGTCTTACAAGGCGTTGATCTCGCGATCCCCGTCGGCAAGCTGACGACCATCATCGGTGGCAGCGGATCGGGAAAGAGTGTGCTCCTCAAGCACATGATCGGGCTCATGCAGCCGGATCGCGGCGAGGTGTGGGTCGGCGATGTGGAGATCTCACGGTTGTCCGGCACGCGCTTGAACGATGTGCGGAAACAGTTTGCGATGCTCTTTCAGGGCGCCGCGTTGTTCGATTCCCTGTCGGTCTTCGAGAACGTGGCGTTCCCTTTGCGAGAGAAGTTGCGAATGAAGGGCCCAGCCGTGTCGCAACGAGTCGAGGAGAAGCTGGAAGAAGTCGGGTTAGCCGGGATGGGGCACAAGTTTCCAGCCGAACTGAGCGGCGGCATGCGAAAGCGGGCTGGCTTGGCACGGGCGTTGGTCATGGAGCCGGAGATTATCCTCTTTGATGAGCCCACGACGGGGTTGGACCCTTTGCTGGCGAAGTCGATTCATGACTTGATTGTGACGATGCATCGGAGGTTCGGGTTTACCGCGATTATGGTCAGTCACGAAATTCCGGAGATCTTCGCGATTTCCGACTGGGTAGCGATGCTTCAGAAAGGCAAGATTGCATTGATGGCCACGGCTGCTGAGTTTCAGCGCACGACCGATCCGGAAATTCAAGAATTCATTTCGGTCGGCGGGACCGTGGCGTTGCCGAGGTGAGAGGGGAGTACCAAGGATGGAAAAAACAAAGTTGGAGCTGGTGGTCGGCGTGTTTGTGCTGGTCGGGATGTTGTGTCTCGGTTATTTGTCGATCAAGCTTGGGAAGCTCGAGTTGATCGGTGGCGCGGTCTATGAAGTGGAGGCCCAGTTCAACAGCGCCTCGGGGCTCAAGCCTGGTTCGACAATCGAAATCGCCGGTGTCGAGGTCGGCAGGGTTCGAGGAATCACGCTCATCGAGGATCGTGCGAAGGTGAAACTGGCGGTCAACAACACCGTCAAGCTCTATACAGACACCTTTGCATCCATCAAGACGCGGGGCATCATTGGAGAGAAATTCTTGGCCCTGTCTCCGGGAGGGGGTGGCGATCCGCTCAAACCGGGAGATACGATACGGGATACCGAATCGGGTCTCGATCTTGAGGAGTTGGTGAGTCAGTATGTCCATGGCAAAGTGAAGTGACGCTCCGACGACGGAGCGCACGGAGGCGTATATAGAGAGGAGCATACATGGAGACCCAGGGATTTGCTGTGACACAAGGGCAGAGATGGAGTTGGAGTGGGCTTGCCTGGGGGATAGTCTGCTTGCTGTTGCTGCTTGGCTGGGTGGCCGTTCAACCGGCCGCGGCGGGTGGCGCCACTGAGGCCATGAAAAGCACCATCGACGAGGCGTTGAAAATTATCCAGGACAAGGCCCTCAAACAGCCGGGGAGAACCGAGGAGCGCCGGCGGCGATTGGAACAGGTCGTTGGGGATCGGTTCGACTATCAAGAAATGTCGAGACGAGCGTTGGGGGCTCCATGGAATACGCTGTCCGACAAAGACAAAGAAGAATTTGTCGCGTTGTTCAAGACGCTCTTGACCAATTCCTATGCCGACAAGATCGAGTCCTATTCCGGAGAAGGGGTGCAGTATATCAATGAACGGACTGAGAAAAACTATGCCGAAGTCAGGACAAAGGTGTTGACCGGCAAGGTCGAGATTCCGCTCGACTATCGCTTACTCAACAAGGGCACCAATTGGCGGGTGTATGACGTGGTGGTGGATGGTGTCAGCTTAGTGAATAATTATCGGGGGCAGTTTTCAAAGATTCTTCGTTCTTCAACCTACGCCGACTTAGTAGATCAGCTTCGCAAGAAATCCGATAAGATTAAGGCCCAGTAATTCTCTTCCAGAACATTCATGACAAGCCTGCGTGACCTCATTGCCGTTGCCCTCGTGTTCCTTGCGGCGAGTGTCATGGCGTTGCCGGCGCATGTGGGAGCCGGTGTAGAATATTTTCCGATTCCTGCCGTGTCCACCAGCAAGAATGATGGGAACGATGCCGGGTTGATCGTCCCGATCCTGAGCACGGATCCTGACGGAGAGCTTAAATACCTCGTTGCCCCGATGATCGTGCATAATTCCATCGTGGGGACGCGAGGTTCGCTCAATCTGTTTCGATACGATCCGGGGGGGCGTGAAATTCGATTTATCGGATCCTATACGGAACGGATCGAGCGCAGGGTGACATTCAGTTATGCCGACCCAGCCTTCAGTCAGGGGCGCTACTCGTTGAACTTTGGCGCGTCGCATTTTAAAAATGCCACGCTTCGGTTTTTCGGCTTAGGGGAGACGACATCAGAGTCTGACCAAACGAATTACACTGGACGTGAATCCCGGGTGAACTGGCGATTCGGGGTCCACGCAAACGAGGTCACCCAGATTGCCGTTGGCCAGCGCTTCCGCGCCGTGCGTCTGCAGCGAGGCGCGGCGGATCTTCCATTTACGGGCGACCAGTTCCCTGCCGTCGACGGTGTGCAGGGAGAGTCGATCATCCTCGGACACCGCGCGACGTTCTATTACGATACGCGGAACAACCTCATCTCCCCGACCGACGGGACGGCCGTGACAGCCTATGCGGAACTGAACCAGAACCTTCGCAACAGCGCGCATCCCATCTACTCTCGCTATGAATTCGAGATCAAGAAGCTGTTCCCAAGTGAGTCGAAGCGCGCGATTCTGATCGTGCGGGCGAACCTTCAGGCGACGATCGGGACGCAAGTGCCATTTTTCGAGCAAAGTTCACTGGGGGGGCAAAACAATCTGCGCGGATTCGGCGTTGATCGTTTCATTGACAAGCATCTCGTGTCGGCCAGCATCGAGCAGCGCATTCATCTGGTACGCGCAAAAATTGCCGGTGCTAGCGCGGATTTTGATATTGCACCATTCTTGGACACTGGACAGGTGTTCAATGACTACAAGGACGTCACATTTAAAAGTTACCGTATGACCCCGGGTATTGGATTCCGTGGAATCGTTCGACCCAATGTCGTCGGACGGATCGACTACGGCTACAGCCGCGAAGGGGGTGCGATCTTTGCGGGGCTCGACTTCCCCTACTGATGGCTGGGCGCGTCAGCAGGAGGCTGAAAAAGTCCGTCAGCTTGTCTTGTATATTCTCCTTCGACGAATACCGCGTAGCGTCCGGCCTTTGTAGCCGAATGGCTACCTCGGTGGAGTAGGCTATTGCGGAGAGCTTCATGCGGGGAGCTTCACTTGTTCATCTGGTCTATTCGATCTGTCCCGTCCTGGTCAGTCTTGGCCACAGAGCACAAGGGTATGTCGACCCTATGGTGTTGTGTGAGCGGTACCCGGCGTATTGTATGTCAGCCCCCCTCTTGAGGGATGGTTAAACGCTCTCTTCCTGCACTACCCTGCGGAGGATGGTATCGCTCTTGGGCAACAACAAATTTATTGAGATCGTACGGAGTAGATGGGTGACTGTCTGTTCACGGATGCCACCAGGCAGCGTAAAGTTGACAGCGTGTCCTCGAGGAGGTTTCGTTACACTCAACCCCCTGATTATTTTGGAGCAGGGGTGAGTGTGAAAGTCCTATTATGGCCGGTGGTGTATCGAGTCATTCTCGCATCATTCCTCCTCTCCTTTGGGTTCGAGCCTGCACTGGTTTGGGCCGAAGGGTTCGGCCCATTCCCTGTCAGAAACTTTCATCCGATCCAGCAGCTTGTCTTGAACATGCCGGGTGATCGCGCCGCCGTGTTGAAAGAGGGCGTACTGGATGTTCGATTAGAACTCGCGGAAACCGCGACGGTGTTTCGCGATAACTCCCCACAGGCCGTCACGACGATGAAGTTTGAAACCCTGCGCTCCGGTTTGTTTCTTCGGTACGGGGCGGCAGAGCGATGGGAAGTCTCCGTAGAGGTTCCAGTGCTTTATCGCTCCCGCGGGTTCATGGACGGAGCCATTGAGGCAGTTGAACGGTCCACGACCGGCGTGTCCCCTGCTCGAAAAACGCTGGGCTCCGGCTATATTTTCGACATTTCACGAGGAGGACGAACCATCGCGAATGGGCGTGAGGGAGTGGTGGGATTGGGTGACAGCACGGTCATGAGCAAGTACCAACTGCTATCGGAATCTGCATTCATGCCGGCGGTGTCGATTCGTACGGCGCTTAAGCTGCCTACGGGTGATGAAGGGCAATTCTTCGGAAGCGGCAGCCCGGATTTTGGGCTCGGGCTGGCAGCTGAAAAAGGATTCGCCGGCCGCTGGGTGGTCTACGGTAACTTCAACGGGGTGGTTCCGACCGGACGGGTTGCGGGGTTAGCTCTCCATCCCACACTATCGGGGCTGATCGCGGTAGAGTATCTGTGGTCGGAGAATCTTTCCTTCACGGCGCAGTTCGATTATTACTCCACACCGTTCCGCGGTGTAGGCACGCAAGTGCTGGATAAGGGGGTGACAGAATCGGTGGCGGGATTCAGCTATCGTCTTACACGACACCTTTTGTGGCAAGGCTATGCAGTCGAGAATCTCGACTTCATTACCGGGAGCGCCGCAGACTTCACACTCTCGACATTGATGACCTATCGATTTGAGTCATAAGTAATGTGGGTTGGATAGAAGCCGCAGGGTGGATTTGTCCTCGCGAGAATCGTTCCCGAAACCAGAGCGTGAGGGCCGTAGGCCGGAGCACGGCCATGATTCCTGGTAGCACTCACGGGAGGGAGTCGGCGGAATGGACCAGCGACGCGCGCTTTGAGCGTCACGTGCGCCCGGTCGAGCGACACGAAGACCGCGCGCGCTCAGGCGCCGATGGCGCGGGGCTGGGGTTGGGTGTCGGGACGATCAGCGGTATTTAGCTTCAATCACACTACGTAGTCCGCCACGGGCAGCAAACTCCCCCGTGACCTTCGCATGCACAGGGCGGCAGGCCGTTACGATGTCGCGCAGGATACGGTTGACAGCGTTCTCATAAAAGATGCCGAGATTTCTGTACGCATGGAGATACATTTTCAGCGATTTCAGCTCTAGGCACTTTTTGCCGGGTTTGTATTGCAGGGTGATGGTGCCGAAGTCCGGAAGGCCTGTCTTTGGGCAGATGGCGGTATATTCTGGAATTTCGATCGTGATTTCGTAGCCCTTGTATTGGTTCGTGAATGTTTCGATGTCGGGCAGTGGGGTGGTAATACCGCTCTTTGCATGCCGCTCGTTGTAGCCGAGTTTTGCGGTTTTCGATTTCCCCCCTGTCGTTTCACGTCTCACGTTTCATGCCTCACGTCTTCTCAGACTTGTTTCATCCATTCTACTTGACCGATTTTTTCTAACTGAATGTAGAGGGTCACCCAGGGACAAGGCATTTTGGGGTACACCTCGCACAAGCCTCCTTTTCGTACGCCTCCGCAGGGGCCGTGGCTCATGAATTTCGGGCACTCGGCTTTGAGCGAATCGTCCGGAATCGGAGGGCGCTTATGGACTCCACCGACGTGCTGAGCGCCTTCGCCTTCCCCAGGGATGATCACGCGTGTTGACATATGGGCCTAGTCTAGACAGGTTTTATAGAATCGGCAATCTCTCTTTCTAATACCATGAAATGGGTCGCACATTCAGAGGTGTGGAAACATCGCAAGCCGCAAGTTGTTGGGGCGAATGGCCTACAGCTCTTGAGTACGCTAGGCCTTCTTTTTAGCATGGTGGGCCTTCTGAGAAGTTGCGTTGATTATCAGGAAGTTATAGTATCATTACTCGCGTATGGTTCGGAGGAGATATGGAGATATGGAGATATCTATGGACGTTTCTCATTGACAGTCTTTTTTAGGCTTTGTTACCATACGAATGTTTTGAGGGTGGATCACTCCAGTCCATTCAACCTCGAATTCTTGCGAGATTGTTGCATATAACTATATCTTTCCGATAGGCAATGGGTTTCTGTTGCCACGATAAAGGGAGGTGTTCCGATGAGTCTTGATTATGTGAAGTTTTCTGGTGGATTTGAGAAATTTATGCCCAAAGAATATCGCGACATGGTCGAGCATGGCCCGTTTGGAAAGAAAATTTCGGTCTCCCAAATGGGAAGCTTCAAGGAAATTCTCGAAGAACATCCCATGTGTGCTGGTTGCGCGATGACACTGTTCATCCGGCTGGCGATCATTGCCTTCCCCAATCCGGAAGATACCATCACGGTTGGAACAGCAGGCTGTGGGCGGTTAGCGATTTCACAGGCTGCGATCCCGTTTGTGTACGGGAACTATGGCGATCAGAACGGTGTCGCGAGCGGACTGTCCCGCGGGCTGCGGCTGCGGTTCGGTGATAAGCCGAAGGATGTGGTTGTCATGGCGGGAGACGGCGGAACGGCGGATATCGGGTTCCAGCAAGTGCTTCATTCCTGGTTCCGAAAGGAACGGTTCACGACAATTATGTTGGATAATGAAGTGTACGGCAACACTGGTGGGCAGGAGAGCGGAATGACCAACCGTGGCGCTGTCTTAAAGATGGCTCCGTTGGGGAAGAAGTTTGAGAAGATGGACATGTTGCAGATGGCGAAGGTGGCTGGATGTGCGTATGTGGCAACGGTGGTCCCGAACAATCCCCGCCGCGTCGAGAGCGTCATCAAGAAGGCCGTGTTGATTGCCCGTGAAGTGGGTTCGACGTACATTCAAGCCTACACCTCCTGCAACATTGAGTACGCGATTCCGACCGACAAGGTAATGGAAGATGCCAAAACTGTTGAAAATGATCGGTACCAGTTCACGGAATATGTGAGCGATGAGGCCAAGCAGTATCTGACCGAGCGGTATGGCTACAAAGACTATCTTCCGAAGGCGACTGCTCCTGCCGCCGCAATTCCCAACAAAGCGTAAACGATTCGGAGGAGGATTCGGCTATGGCAAAGCGCTTCAACATTCGAATGGCAGGGGTCGGCGGGCAGGGTGTCGTGACGGGGTCGCACATTCTGAGCACCGCAGTGATCCATGCTGGCGGCGAAAGCACGATTGTCCCTTTTTATGGGTCGGAAAAACGGATGGCGCCGGTCGAGAGCTACGTCCGTGTGTCGGATGAACCGATCTATGAGATCGGGGAAATTACTTTCCCTCACATCATCATTATCTTCCACCCACAAGTGATTACCCACGGCAAGTCCTATACGATGCCGTTCTACTTCGGATTGAAGGAAGATGGGATCGCGTTGATCAACAACGATGGGCCCATGAGCCTTCACAGAGATCAGCAGCGTGAGTTAGATGAGCGCCGTGCGAAGCTCTACTATTTCCCCGCCACCAACCTATCACTCGAAGTTGCTGGGATGGATCTTGCGACGAACATGGCCTTGATGGGTTGCATCGGAGCAATCACGGGACTGACGTCTGTCGAAGCGCTGGAGCTGTCTGTGAAGGATCGGTTCCTTGGCAAGGGATTTGTCGTCTCCGGTGGAACCGCGGCGTTGGACAGTGTCGTCGAGCGGAAATTCAAGAAGAAGCAGGAGCTGATCGATAAAAATGTGGCGGTGATTCAGGCTGGTTGGAACTACGCAGTCGATCACGGTTGGGCTGCAACATCGGTCAAACGGTCGGAAGTTCGTGCAACCGTCAGCGCCTAACTAGGATTTAGCACGAAGGAGTACCATGTATCTGGTAGCCAATATCGATGTCGAGATATGTGCCTCGAAGAGCTGTAAGCTCTGTACGCAATATTGTCCCGAAGCGAATACCATTCAGTATAGCGAAACCATGGGGACGGATAAGGGCTTCAAATACGGCACTGCCTACATAGCAGTGGATCGATGCAAGGGTTGTGCGCTATGTGTGTGGGTGTGCGACACGATGGCAAAAAATAATGCCATTAAGATGATTATGATCGATCAATTACCGCTGGCTGCCGTGACCGATAACATTCGGTATGAAGAGAAAACCACCGTTGCAGCCCTGTCCAATCCGATGATTGTGATAGGTAATTAGGGAGGTACGGGAGTGGCAACGACGTTAGATACGAGAGAACGAATCATTGTTCCTGGTCCTGCTGGATTCCACCCGCCGTCCGCGGCTCAGTTGGGGGTTGCGCTGCCTGATCCAGGGGAGGGACTCTTTTACGGGTTGCTGGAGCCTAATGAAGATAGGGTCATCGAAGAGATGGCCCGCAAGATGCTCACGAGCCCAAATGCTACGATTTTTCCTGGGCCGTTGGTCCTTTGGGCCTGGAACGATCATGCCATTGAAAAGGCTAAGGCAGTACTGGAGATTGCCGCTCAGATTCCGAATGTCATGATCATCCCCATGCCGGACTATCGTCCGAAGTATCCGAAGATCGACCCAGAAGAGGTCATCAACCCAAACCATCCGAACTTGACAATTTGGGGCAATAAGATCGAAGCCTGCGTCTTCATCGGCGTACATTGCCATTACGCCAACTTGACCTTGAAAATGATTCGTGCCGGGACGAATTGTCTCACCATGGCAATCTGTGCGGAGCAGGGCCATGAAGATGCGATGCTGACGATTCGTGATTCAGACACAATTAAGTTGCGGAAGACCGCGCAGGTCTTCAAGCGGGTGCGTGAAGAAATGGGGATTAAGTTACCGGAGAACGGTGAAAACGTGCGATTTACCGGCACGCAAACCAGAGTTCACGGTGGAAAAACTCACACCAATCCTCTCACCTTTGCGCCCGTTGCCGTGGGTGTTGCCGGCGCGGCTGCTTTCGGCCATTCGGCCGAACAGATGAAGCGTGAAGGCTGAGCAGGGTCCAACCGAACGGGCGATATAGTTAAGAGGTGTCACCATGAGCGAAGCACTCGAAGCAGAACAGAAGACAAATCCACAGGGCGATCCCATCACGAGTGTCGCGGCCCCTAAAGCGGCTGAGACGACGGGCGCAAGGAAAGATCCCCATGCCGAAGCGAAACGGCAAAAGGTGGTCACGCCGGAATACTTGTTCCTCGAAGCCCCACGAACGAAAGAGTTCATCACGGGCAGCGAAGCGGCGAAAGAAGCCGTTCGGCGCTCCAACGTGGACCTGGCCATTGCCTATCCTATTACTCCGCAGAGCGAAACGATGCAGCTCATCGGCGTGCTCTACGGCGAAGGGTATGTGAAAGAGTACTATCGTGGTGAAGAGGAAGTCGGTGTCATGGCGGCGATGGCGGGCGGATCTCGAGCCGGTGTTCGCTGCTTTACGGCGACCGCAGGTCCCGGTACGTTAAGGGGTCTTGAAGGCATCGCCTCCTGGCCTGGGCATCGACTGCCCATTGTCGCCATGTTCACCTGCCGTGTCGTCAATGCCCCATTGGCCATTCAGCCGGACAATATCGAGATTGCCTATTTATTGAACTGCGGCATGATCGTCTTTCATGCTGAAAACCAACAGGACATGTACGACTACATCATGGCAGGGTTTTCAATCAGCGAGAAGAACGATGTGACGCTTCCAGTCGGTGTCTGCTGCGACGGGTTCTTTGTGACCCATGCCCGTGGATATGTTCGGATGCAGGACCGCAGCATGAAGCTGCCTCCTCGTGAAGCCTGGCGTGGCGCAGTGCCGGTGCTCGATGCGGAGAATCCTCCCGCTCGGCTATCACGTGACGCCCCGGTTCAGAAGTCGAACTTCATGGCCTACAACATCCATGCAGTTTGGCAACAAGAAGTGTGGGCGGCAGTTGAGCGATCACGCAAGTACATCAATCAGTATATGGGCGGGCTGCTCACGGCTGAGAATGTGGACGATGCTGAGGCGGTCATCATTGCTTCAGGGAGTGCTGCGGCTCAGTCGCGGGAAGCCGTTCGTATTTGCGCAGAAAAGGGCATAAAGATTGGCTTAATTAAGGTTCGGTCGCTCCGTCCGTTTCCGACGAAGGAGTTACGGCAGCTCTGTGGCAAAGCGAAGCTCATCGTCGTTCCAGAGTTCAACTATGTCGGATGGCTGGCAAAGGAAGTGGCCACTGCGATTTACGGATACTCCAACGCGAAGATCATCGGTGGGCCGCGAGTGTATGGCGGCCAGTCGATGCCGGTAGAGTTGATCGTGGACGAAGTCGAGTCCGGTCTGACCGGGAAAAAGTCGAGTAATGTCGCCCAGTCTTCAATTATGGGTGGTGCCGTCAATCAGGATGACGTCGCGCACTTTATGCGCAGCATCTAGAACGACCGGTTTTGAGGAAAAACAAGAGCCCGATCCCATAAGGGATCGGGCTCTTTGTTTTTTGGTTTATTTCGTTTATTTAGTCTTCTATTGGGTTGAACAAAACACACCAGATGAACGAATCAATGGTTTCGCTACCCCTGCAGCTCGTCTTGCACCATATCCTCACTCTCAGGCATGCCGTAGGCCACGTATTTGGCGTAGGAAAGATAGATCATCGCGCTG
>JBBRRK010000125.1:0-12140 GCA_038200765.1 Nitrospirales bacterium | reverse complement strand
CACCTGTTCCAGTGTGTGTAATCCTTGGGTGTGTACTGTCACGATCATGCCTCCATGATCCCAACTTCCACCCCTTCAGGCTCATCTCACCGTGGATTCACGGCGCTCCGTTCAGGCTCATGTGTCATTGGACAAGACTGTCTCTTTCCATCCGCGTGCACAGTCGGTATGATGGGGTCATGCCCGCAAAGATCCTGATCAAGGAGCAACTCGCTCCGCTCTTGCAGCAAGCCCACGCACAGAAAAAACGGATCGTCTTTACCAACGGCTGTTTCGATCTCATGCACGTGGGCCATACACGCTACCTTCAGGCTGCGAAAGACCTTGGCGATCTGCTGGTCGTCGCCGTCAACAGCGATGCGTCCGTCAGGAGTTTGAACAAAGCACCGGATCGGCCGATCGTCTCGGATACTCAGCGGGCGGAAGTGGTCGCCGCGCTCAGCTCGGTCGATTATGTGATTCTATTCGATGAACCGAACCCTCACAGCCTGATCGAGACCTTGCAACCGGATGTCCTCGTCAAAGGCGGAGATTGGGCAGTAGAGCGCATCGTCGGCCGCGAGATCGTCGAAGCGCGCGGTGGAGTGGTCCGGACCATTCCCTTGGTCCCCGGCGTCTCTACCACGTCACTGATTCAACGTATTCGTTCAACCACAACCTAAGCCGTCGCAGTGTCCGATACTATCCATACCCCTTCAGCATCCCAATGGTTCGTTCCTGTCGCCGCGACATTGGCAGACAAGGCAGGCCGTCCCTCTATCACCGGCTTGCACGGCTCTACCGCCGGGCTTGCGCTCACCACGCTCCTGCATCCTCAGGTCGGCACACTGGGGAATCGATCGTGGCTGATCGTCGCCGGGTCGGACGAGGCGGCTGAACGCCTCTTTGATGATCTGCACTTTTTCCACGAACTCATCGGTCTTCCGACGACGTCCCTCGCCCTGTTTCCGAGATGGGAAACCTTGCCCTACGAGGGCAGCGCACCCCATGTCAGCCTGATCGCGCGCCGGATGAATACCCTACATCACATCCGAACAGCCCCACAGACGTGCCTGGTCACCTCCCTCTCAGCCCTCATGCAACGGCTGGTGCCCGTCGCGACCTTCACCCATACCACGCTTCAACTCATGCGAGGCGGCACGGCCGAACGAGAGGTCCTCACCGGAGGACTCTTGCGCCTCGGCTACCGCCGGGTCTCGGTGGTGGAAATCCCAGGCGAGTTCAGTATTCGAGGCGGCATTGTGGATATTTTCTCGACGGCCTATGCCGACCCGCTGCGCGCCGAATTTCTCGGCGAAACCGTCGACTCACTCCGCCTGTTCGATCCCACCACGCAGAAATCAATCGCGAAGCTGGATACCGCAATGGTCCTGCCCGCACGGGAATATCTCCGTCCGGAGACGTCGCCGGATGCGCTCGCTCCTATTCCAGCGGACGCCGAATGGCGCGCACCGGATCTCTATCCCGACATGGACACCTTGTTCGATTATTTCGCGGCACAACCTATCTTGGTTCTGGATCAACCGGCGGCGTTGAGAGGAGCCTGCGAAGACCTCTGGAGCAAGATCGACGACGGCTATCTCCGCCACGCTGATCGGGAGACGGGGGTGCCCTACCCGTCACCGGAGCGGTTGTTTCTCTCCTGGGCGGAACTCATGGATCGCACGAACGGCTGGCCCACACTCGCACTCGAGCCGCTCATCACGAGCGATGCGTCCTGGAATCCGGTCCAGGCCTTTCCCGCTCTAGCCCCGTCGAGCGCAGGCCTTGGGGCTCGTGGGATGCCCTTCAGCCAGACCCTCGGGATCATGGATCGCCTGCGAGAGGAATGCCGCGTGGTGCTCGTTGCACGAAGTCACGGCCAAGTCGACCGCTTGCTGGCGCTCTTGCGTGAACACGATGTCCCGGCGATGGAATGGACGGCGGGGACCTGGACCGCATCCGGGAAAACCAAACCGCCGTTTTACGTCTTGCACGGCGATCTGTCTGCCGGATTCCTCGCCCCGGACTTACGCCTGGCCGTGTTGACGGAAGAAGAACTGTTTGCGAAGGGCGCGCGCCACAAGCCGCAAGCCAAGAGTAAAGCCGCCACCTTCCTTTCCTCGTTAGAAGATCTCAACGTGGGCGACTATGTCGTCCATGTCCAACATGGCATCGCCAAATATCGAGGCCTCAAACGCCTCTCGGTGCAGGACTTCGACAGCGATTATTTGATCTTGGAATTTGCCGGCGGCGACACCCTATACGTCCCGCTGGAGAAGCTCAACCATGTGCAGCGCTATAGCGGGGCGGACGGCCATGCGCCGCGCCTGGAACGATTGGGCGGCACCTCCTGGGCCAAAACGACTGCGCGCGTGAAGCAAGACATCGAAGAGATGGCCCATGAGCTCGTGGACCTCTATGCCAACCGTGCGCTGGTGACGCGCCAGGCCTATGGATTCGACAGCACGATGTACCACGAGTTCGAAGCCGCCTTCGAATACGAAGAAACAGCGGATCAACTCAAAGCGATCGAAGACATTACGCACGACATGGAGTCAAACAAACCGATGGACCGCCTCGTCTGCGGCGATGTCGGATATGGAAAAACAGAAGTGGCCATGCGCGCGGCCTTCAAAGCCGTCGAGGCCAATCGCCAAGTGGCGGTGCTCGTTCCCACCACCCTGTTGGCCCACCAACATTACGATAATTTCTCGGAACGGTTCGCACCGTTCCCCGTTCGTGTGGCCCTGCTCTCCCGCTTCCAATCACCGAAGGAGGCCAAAGCCATTCTCAAAGGCGTGGCCTCCGGCGACGTCGACGTGGTGATCGGAACACATCGGCTGATTCAGAAGGATGTCGTATTCCGCGACCTGGGACTCCTTATCATCGATGAGGAACAGTGGTTCGGCGTCAAACACAAAGAACGCCTGAAGCAACTCCGCACCCACATCGACGTCTTAACGCTCACGGCCACTCCAATTCCACGCACCTTACAGATGGCCATGGCAAGCGTGCGCGATCTCTCGATCATCGAGACTCCGCCGGCGGGCCGCCTGGCCATCCGCACACAAGTCGTCCGATCCAGCGACACACTCATCCGGGAAGCGATCTTGCGCGAATTGGGGCGAGGCGGACAGGTTTACTTCGTCCATAACCTGGTCGACACGATGGAAAAGACGGGGGCCTGGCTCCACCAGCTGGTGCCCGATGCGCGCATCGTGATGGCCCATGGGCAGATGAACGCCAAACCGCTCGAGGCCGTGATGCTGAAGTTCTTTCGCCGGGAGGCGGATGTCCTCATCGCCTCGGCCATTATCCAATCAGGCATCGACGTACCCCATGCCAACACGATCTTCATCAATCGTGCCGATATGTTCGGTCTCGCGCAGTTGTACCAATTGCGCGGGCGGGTGGGACGAAGCGGCGATCAAGCCTACGCCTACTTCCTGGTGCCGGATGAGGGACGATTGAGCGACGATGCGCAGAAGCGGCTCACGGCCATTCAGCAATTTACCGAACTGGGCGCCGGCTTCCGCATCGCTGCGGCCGATATGGAAATCCGGGGCGCCGGCAACCTCCTCGGGAAACAACAATCGGGGCATATCGCGGCCATCGGACTCGATCTCTATATGCAGATGGTGGAACAGGCCGTCCAGCGCCTCAAGGGCCAGGTGGTGGAAGAAGAGCCGGACCCCGTGCTCCGGCTCAACGTCTCCGCCTTCATTCCTGATGCCTACGTCGCCGATCCCCATCAGCGCCTCTCCTGTTACAAGCGGCTCTCGTCCTGTACCCAAATTGGAGACCTCGCCCTTCTTCATGGCGAAATACAAGATCGGTATGGGCTGGCCCCGGACTCCGTCGAACGGCTCTTCGAAGTCATGCAAGTACGACTTCAGGCCAAGGCCTTGCGCCTGAGCACGATCGAACTCAAAACTCACTCCGTCGTCGTCACGCTCGACGCCAAAAGCCGGGTCTCCAGCCAAGCGATTCATCGGGTGATGGACCGGTACAAGAAGCGGGTCTGCTTCCTGTCTCCGTTGTCCTTCGAACTCCAGATGCCTCGTCAAGACTGGCCCTCCATCTTTCAAGAACTCACCGCAACCTTGCAAAGCCTGGGAGGCTGTGATACCAAGACCACAACAACCTCGTCCCCATCTCGCTGACACGATCTCAGACGCCTATGACTCGAGTGTCGAAGGAATCCGTGAACATGGCTACTGTCCGCCTCACCACGCTGCTCGCCGTCACCATTATCGGCACTGTCTTGTTACTCACCAGCTGTGCGCCACCGCCCGAGGAAGGCGTGGTGGCTGTCGTCAACGGTCGACAGATCACGCAGGCCGACTTCGACACCCGTTGGGGAGAACTGGCCGAGGCCACCAAAGTGCGATACCAAAAGGAGGGGGGGAAGCGCCTCTTCCTCGACGAACTCATCACCCGAGAACTGCTCATGCAGGAAGCGCGCAAGTTAGGGCTCGACCAGAGCGATGCCATCCGCGATCGAGCGCAGCGCTATCGGGAACAACTGATTCTCGACGAGCTCCTCAAGGACCGGATCAAAGCCAAGGTCGAACTCACAAACGAGGAATTGAGCGCCTTCTTCGAGCAGCATGCCAACGAACTCCTCCCGCCATTGAAGGTGCGAGTGTCGCTGATGCTGCTACCCAATATTTCAGCGGCGAGAGATCTTGAATACCAGGTCAACCACGGAGGGAGCTTCGCCAAGTATGCGCAGCGCTATTCCATCGATGACAAAACAAAAGCGAACGGGGGCGATCTGGGCCCCTATCGCAAAGAATTGGTCGTCCCCGAAGTCGACGCGGTCATTCATACCCTCAAGACCGGAATGATCAGTGCGCCGATCAAGACGGACGCCGGCTATTACCTCGTCATGATTACGCCCCTCGACAAGGAAATTATCGAAGCGGACCGGGCCGTCAGGGAACGCCTCCGCCAAGACCTGCTCAACGAGAAGCGCCGAAAAAGTTTTGACGGCGTGATCGCCGACATTCGCGCGAAGGCGATCATCCGCCTCGCCGACGCCTCCCGCTATGTCACCGACGACGTCGGCACACGCTGAGTCGTCGCGAGCAGAAATTTCCCCTCGCTCAGACTCTTCAAGTCCCGTGCAATTCGTGTACAATCCGTCGAGTCTCGCCGACCGACTGACCTTCTCTGCACATGGCGAGCCCTCTATCCATGATCACGATCCGTCCGTTCATCACGATGGCACCACACTGGCTGAGACACATGGTTTTTTTCGCGTTCGGGCTCATCGCACCGGCGTCCCTTCTTTCAGCCGCGCAGGTGGAAGATGGGATCGTCGCGATCGTGAACTCGGACCTCATCATGCTGTCCGAGATACAACTGGAACTCGTCCCAGAGCGGGAACGGATTCAAAAAGAGTATCGCGGCAACGTCCTCACGCGTCGCCTCAAGACGGCGGAGTACAGGGCGCTGACCGCCATGATCGAGCGCAAGTTGCAACTCCAGGAAGCCAAGATGCGAGGCATCACGGTCACCGATCAGGAAGTCCGGCAAGCGATTCGGCAGATGAAGCAACAGGGGGGAGCGGTCGACGAGACGAACCCGGCAGACATAAAAAGCGCCCGAGAACAGCTCCTGCTGCTCCGAATCATCGACCGAGATGTGCGAAGTGCGGTGATGGTCGCAGACTCCGACATAAAACGGTACTTCCTGGAACACCGCGATCGATTTGCACTCTCGGAGGAATACACACTCAGCCAGATTCTTATCAAGCCCCGCTCACCGGACGATACGGCCGACGCGAAAGAGAAGGTCAGTGAGGTAATGGTGCGGCTCAAACAGGGAGAATCCTTCGAGGATTTGGCGCTACGCTTTTCCGACGGCCTGAACGCCTCACATGGAGGACGGCTGGGCTTAGTGCGGCAGGGAGAGCTCTTGCCGGAGATCGAGCGTACCCTAGCCACCCTGGTGCCCGGCGGCATCTCGGAAGTGATCAAGACCTCGGAAGGCTTTCACATCATGCGCTTGGAGGACAAGACACCCAAGCAATTCCGTCCGTATGAGCAAGTCCGCGAGGAAATCCAGGGACTCGTCTTTCAGCAGAAAAGCGAAGACGCCTTCCAATCGTGGCTGATGAATCTCAAGAATAAGGCCTACATCGAGATCAAGTTCGAATCCGCTCTTTCAGGACCGCCCACAACCGCTCCCGTCCCTCGCCCGTTACCGACGAGTAGGGAATAACCGAGGCGCCCTCGACCAATCCAAGCCCTTCCTGCAGACGACGAAGCGCACCGATACGCTCACTCATTTTCAACTTGTCCACTTTCGTCGCCACCACGATGGGTGGCCGTCCGACGGACAGAAGCCATGCGATCGTCTCCCGGTCCTGTTCGCTCAGCACTCGGCTTTCGACCAACACCACCACCACGCGTAGCTGTTCACTGCCGTCGAGATACTGTTCGATCAATGGGGCCCACTGAGCCCGCAGCGTTTTCGACACCTTCGCGTAGCCATATCCTGGTAAATCCACCACCACGAAACGCGCCAACCCAGGATCGTCGCTGGTGATCTGAAAGAGGTTCACCAAACGGGTTTTCCCCGGCGTGCGGCTGACCTTGGCCAATCCCTTGCGCTGCAAGAGGGAGTTGATGAGAGAAGATTTCCCGACGTTCGATCGCCCGATGAAGGCGACTTCAGGAAATTCACCTTTCAGAAACTGTTCTGGGCCCGCACAACTTCTGATAAACTCTGCCGTAAGTATTCTCATGCTATCCCCCGCCGCTCACCCACTAGGAGTCTGCTGAAAAGCTATTGTGGCACAGTAGAAATTTAATGGTCTATACATCTAGAAAAACCTGGGAGCACCGCACACGATGCTCAAAAAGACTAAACTTCTCACCCTCCCAACCCTGGTGCACCGAGACGTGCCTTGTCCCAAGCAAGGCCGCAGCGAGTGACTCAAATAGGATCCTTCCAAGCTTGCTCGAGATTGTCCCTGGGATGGCTCGGGTGAGTCCCCCACTGCGCGCGTTAAGCGAATCCCTTCTCATTCTCTCCATCGCTCTTCAAGGGAGTGGCCGAGGCTGCCCTTTACTGTGCGTATCGAACGAGCATATTCTTATCGTGCGCGTTCTGCGAGCAAGAAGGGCACCTGGCCGATCCCTCCCTATCCTTCTGAAGCCGCGCGTTGCGCGAGCACAGGGGTCTCACCAGGCCATCCCTCCCCTGCTGGCAAGCTTTTTCAGCATCCTGTTAGACAGCAGGGTATTGACACAGCCACCCATCGACTCTGTGATACGCAGCCTCTAATGCGGAAGTCAACCGCACGACCCCGATCTCGATCCCGCGTAAAGGCCTTCCTGATCATCGGCCTCTGCCTCCCGGTCGGGCTGGTCCTCTTCTTCTGGTTGCTCGCGATGCCCGACGTCTCGGCCTTACGCGCGACCAACCCACCCGTGACGGCCTTGATGGAAGCGCGGCAGGCTCAGGCGGTGGCGCAAGGCCACAACATCGGACGCCATTGGACATGGGTGCCGCTCTCACGTATTTCCCCCAGCCTTCGTCAGGCGGTCGTGGCGGCAGAAGATTCATCGTTCTTTACTCACGAAGGATTCGATTGGGAAGGGATCAAAGAGGCAGCCAAGTACAATCTCGAAGCGGGCGAACTCAAGCGTGGGGGGAGTACCCTTACTCAGCAGCTGGCCAAAAATCTGTACCTATCGTCCGAACGGTCTCTGCTTCGAAAGGCGCGAGAAGCGCTGATTACGCGGTCCCTCGAACAGCATCTCACGAAGGAGCGGATTCTCGAGCTGTATCTCAATGTTGCCGAGTGGGGGCAGGGCGTCTATGGCGCTGAAGCGGCAGCTCGTCATCACTTCAAGAAGTCCGCGCGCGACCTGACTTCCGACGAGGCCGCATGGCTGGCGGCCATCTTGCCGTCGCCACGGCGATACGATCCACTACGAAAGACGACGTTCCTGGTTCGCCGCCACAACCGAATCCTCAAATGGATTACCCGGGGGTCTCCTCAAGCTCCCCGATCTCCCCAGTTAGAACAAGCGCCACAGTCAGAGCCAGACGCAGAACCTGAGCCAGAGCTAGACCAATCTTCTACAGAGCCTCAAGACCAGGAGCGGGCGGACGGTTACAACGAGTCGCCGACCTCAGAGTAGTCCCGCTCACCGAATATCGCCGACTCATGCGTGTAGTGTTTGAACGGTTTATCTGAACTCCTCGTCTCAACAAATTCACTTATTCGACAAACAATTCGACTGCTTTTTCTCGACCAACCCATTGCGACAAATATTCTACTGGGCTAGGATGCCGGCGAATGCGCCACCTCCATCAGCAAATCGCAGCCCGTGTGGCAGTCTGGCGTGCAGATAGTTATCCTTCCCCAAGATACCAGGCCATTGGCGAGATTTTGGATTGGGCGCATGTGCCGGAGACGGGACATGCGCGGTTCCTGCGGCGTCCTCAGCTCCGTGCCTTGGAAACCTATTGGTACTTGCGGCTGATCGAAAACACTCCGAATGTTTTCGACCTGTACCAAAAGCTATACCCACCGGACGAAAAGACTTCGGAGCTCCTTGAATCGCTGGGCATTCCTGATACCGCATTTAAGGCAACAAACTTCAAGACGGATGTTCTCTGGCAGCGCATTAAGACCGACGATGCTTTTGTCAAAGACTTTGACCTCGAATCCCTCCGCGAGACGCTGACCCTCGATTACCCCAGCTACATCCTGGCCTTGGCGATGGGCGCAGGAAAGACCATCCTGATCGGAGCGATCTTCGCCACGGAATTTGCCATGGCATTGGAGTATCCGGACGGCCCCTTCGTCCAGAATGCCCTGGTGTTCGCGCCGGGCAAAACGATTCTCGAATCGTTGCGCGAGTTGGTCGAGGTCCCCTATGACAAGATTCTCCCGCCGCGTCTGTACAAGCCATTTGCCGCATCGGTTAAGTTGACCTTTACCCGAGATGGCGAGAAGGACGTGCCGGTGATTCGGAGGTCTTCGTTTAATGTCGTGGTGACGAACACTGAGAAGATCCGTATCCAAAAAGAGACCATCCGTAAGTCGGACTTGGGTGGTCTATTCCCCCGCGAGCGTGAAGATGAAGCCCGTTCCGAGGTAGCAAACCTCCGGCTCCAAGCCATTGCATCGCTTCCTCATCTGGCGGTCTTTTCCGACGAGGCGCACCATACCTACGGCCAGTCGCTGGATGCGGAACTCAAAAAAGTACGGAAAACAGTGGACTATCTGGCAGCCAACACCAACGTGATTTGTGTCGTGAACACAACCGGCACGCCCTACTTTCAGCGCCAGCCGCTTAAGGATGTCGTGATCTGGTACGGCCTCTCTGAAGGCATCAAGGCCGATATTTTGAAGGATCTGGCCGGGAACATTCAGGCCTACGACTTCTCGGGAGACGCCAAGACCTACGTGGCGCACGTCATCGAGGACTTCTTCAAGGACTATGGCCATGTGACCTTGCCGAACGGCGCGCCTGCCAAATTGGCTCTGTACTTTCCGCAAACCAATGATTTGAAGGAACTGAAGCTGGTTATTGATCACACGCTCGTAAGAATCGGCCAGAGTCCGGCTCTGTGTCTGGTGAACACCTCAGATGAGACGATGACCAAACAAGCCGACATCGACGCCTTCAATCGTTTGAATGATCCGTCAGCACCGCACCGAGTCATCCTGCTGGTCAACAAGGGCACCGAGGGCTGGAACTGTCCGAGCCTCTTCGCTTGTGCTCTGGCCCGCAAGCTCAAGACCTCCAACAATTTTGTCTTGCAGGCAGCGACCCGCTGTTTGCGCCAGGTGCCGGGTAATACAACGAAGGCCCGCGTCTATCTTTCGTCGGATAACTTCACGATTCTCGACAAGCAACTGCAAGAAACCTACGGCGAATCGATCGCCGATTTGAACCGCACTGGGCAAGAGACTCGCCATGCCCGCATTGTGTTGCGCAAGCTCAATCTTCCGCCATTGGTGGTCACTCACCTCATTCGCACCGTGGTCAAGAGAGAGGGTGTTGTCATACCGCTGCGTCTGGAGCGACCGAAAACTAGCCACACCGGCGGACTCCAGAAATCTGTCTTCACGATGGCCGAGCAAGAGTCCACCTTCAGCGTCCTGCGCCAAGTAGACGAGACCGTCACCATTGACGCCGCACCAGAAGCGACCGACGCCTATGCCGCCGCCGTGGACCTTGCTGGCCGGTACCGGCTGGATCTCTGGACTGTCTATGACGAGATCAAGCGGCTCTTCGGTAGGGCCGACATTTCGACTGCCGACCTTGATGACCTCGCCCGGCAGATCGAAGCGCAGACCCGCGCCTACGATGTGAAAGAAGAGAAGGTAGACGTGGCGTTGGCGCTGGTAAAGCCGGAAGGATTCACCAAGGACGTCGATGCGTCAGGGAAGGAGATCTATACGGCCGACATCGTGTATCCGAAGGACCGCGAGCATCTGCTCCTTTCATGGGAGACGATGAAGAAACACAACACCGGCGACTTTGGCTTCCACTACAGCCCTTATGACTTCGACTCCAAGCCTGAAAAGAGCTTCTTCGAACAGATGCTTGGCCACCTGAATCTGAAGTCCGAGGAGGTCGAAGATATCTACTTCACCGGAGCGTTGACCGACCCGAACAAAACCGACTTCTATGTCGAGTACAAGGACGACAAGGGCAAGTGGCGGCGTTATACGCCGGACTTTGTGATCAGGAAGAAACCGAAGCCCGGCTGCAAGCCGGGTACAGGGAGAGTCTTCATCATAGAGATCAAAGCCGAGCGCGAGCGGGCGCATCCCATAGACGGCGAGAATGGGCGGAAGGCTCTTGCCCTTCGGAAGTGGGGGACCTTGAACCCTGACCGACTCGCCTACCAGATGATCTTCACGGCCACCGATACGGTCACAGCCGATCAGTTACGAGAAACGAGAAGGTTCGTTGAGGAAACCAAGGCCTGAATAGCGGGAGAGAACTTCGTGAAAAAAGCGACAAAAAAGGCTGCTGTTCTCAAGAAAATCAAGAAGGCCCTCCCTGCGCCTGCGCCAGTGAAGAAGACCGAGGTCAAGATCACTGCAGCCAAGGGCCGACCCATGCTCACCTGGGTCGGCAAGCGGCCGCTGTCGTATGTCACCGCTTTCCCTGCCCAGCACATCGAGACCTTCGATCCGAGCGGCTCATTCGGCGGCAGGCCCCCATCCCCCGACCTTTGGAGCAATTGGCCCTCTGCCTATCCCAAGGGTGGGCTGCTGTTCAACGGCGACAACAAAGAAGTGCTAGCCCATCTGCTGGCTAACGGCTTCCGGGGCAAGGTGAACCTGATCTACATTGACCCACCGTTTGATTCCGGCGCCGACTACGTGCGGAAGGTCTCGCTCCGCGGCGCGAAGGGCACGGCCAAGCTTGACGGCGAGACGTATACGCTCGGCGAGCAAATCCAGTACACGGACATCTGGGCGAACGACAATTACCTGCAGTTCATGTATGAGAGATTGATGTTATTGAAAGAGTTGCTAGCGGAGGATGGAGCTATAGTCATTCATTGCGATTGGCATCAAGGACATCGACTGAGACTTGTTTTAGATGAAGTGTTTGCAGAAGAAAATTTCCGTAACGATATCGTGTGGCACTATGGGCAAAGAACCGCCATTCGCCAAAAACAGTTTGATATGAAACACGACAACTTGCTTTTCTATGCAAAGTCTCAGGCTATGGTGCTCAATGAATCAACCGTCCCCTGGACATACGAAGAGTTCATTCAACACAGACATGATGTTCTAAAAGAAGAAGATGGTCGTGAATTCATCTTGACGGACGGTGGACCAGGAAATGAGCGTTACAAGAGGTATGTGGACGAGGTGATCGCCGCTGGTAAACCTCTCGATTCTGTTTGGGACTTTCCTCTGTTGAACTCTTCTGATAAACAACGGCAAGGATTTCCGACTCAGAAGCCTGATTACCTCCTAGAACCAGTGGTCCGCGCTTGTTCAAAGCCCGGTGGCCTTGTCCTCGACTGTTTCATCGGCTCCAGCACGACGGCGGCGGTCGCGCAGAAGTTGGGACGCCGCTGGATCGGCTGTGACATCAACAAGGGCGCGATTCAAACGACGGCTAAGAGATTGCGGACGATCATCCAGGAGCAGATCGAGG
>JBBRRK010000124.1:0-12199 GCA_038200765.1 Nitrospirales bacterium | reverse complement strand
CCCCTTCTCGATCGTTCCTACCTGGTCCTGAATTCCAATCAAGCGTGCGGCAGCGGAGGTCGAGGCGAGCATCGCTTGCATCGGGCTCATCCCGAAGGCGACCATCCGTTCGAGTTCCTGGGCGTTCTCGCCGTGGAAGTTGAAGGGCGTCCCTGCGTCCGTCCCCATGGCAATCTGGATACCCTCGCGCAGGGCGTTCTTGAAGCTCACTTGATGGCGCTTCGTCATGGATTTGGCTTTATCTAGGGCGCTTTCTGGAATGCCGCATCCGAGTCGGCAGGCGGCAGTGGTGGCCAGGGCCGAGAGTGTCGGTACCATGAAGACGCCCTGCTGTTTCATCATGGCCGAGGCTTCTTCATCCATGAGTGTGGCATGCTCGATCGAATGAACTCCGGCGCGGATGGCATTCTTCATCCCCGACGATCCATGGGCATGGGCGGCGACTTTCCGCCCGGCTTTCCGCGCTTCGTCCACGGCTGCCTTGAGTTCCTCCACAGTCATTTGCGCCTGGTCCGGCGAGGTGCCGGGCGTCAGGACGCCGCCTGATGCGATGACTTTAATGACGGCGGCCCCGGCGGCGATTTGCGCGCGTACGGTGGACCGGACCTGTTCCGCTCCTTCCACTTCCTGACCGATAAACCGGGCGTGGCCGCCGATCATGCAAATCGCCAGGCCCGCCCCGATTATACGAGGCCCAGGAACGAGTCCTGCGTCGATAGCCCGTTGCAACGTAAAGATAGAGTGGTCTCGCGATCCCACATCGCGCACGGTGGTAAACCCTGCCTCGACGGTTTCTCGCGCAGCCCGGCTCGACTTGAGCAAGGTGAACGCGGACGTCTCTTTGGCGATTGCGTCGACGACATCCGGTTCAGCGCCAAGACAGAGATGCACGTGACAGTCGATCAAGCCCGGTAAGAGTGTGAGACCTCGGCCATCGACCTTGGTCGCTCCACGTGGGAGGGAAATGTCTCGATCCGATCCGACGGCGGCAATCCTGGCCCCGCGAACGACAACCGTGGCCCGTTCGATCGTCCGACCGGTCCCGTCGATGACGCGCACTGAGCGAATAACAAAGGATTGCATCATGGTGTATCAAGCCGAAGGGTGACGAGCCAGCCCCTCACACCCCCGACTGCGCAGCCGTGGGTTTGTCCGGGGGGACGGGATACGGCTCCATATGCTCGGCCAGCGTCAGGGCGAAGAACAAGTACGCGATCATGGCGATAAGGGCAAAGGCCCCGACAGCGAGCATCCAGAGTGAGGGTCTGTTCTTCATGCGATCGATGTCCTCTGCCATTAAGATGCTCTACGGCTATAGACTCGTGCCGCTGCCTGGAGGGCGACTCCTGGAGTAGAGAGCCCACCGCCGCGGATAAATAGTTCTTCCAGCGCATTGAGCAGGGTCAAGACATGAGCCTCGGTCGACGATTCACCCATCAGGCCGATGCGCCAGACCTTCCCCTTGAGTGGGCCAAGCCCACCACCGATTTCAATGCCATAGATCGAGAGCAAGTTCATTCGTATCTCGGCTTCAGGAATAGGAGAGGGGACTGTGACACAGGTCAACATCGGGAGCCGCTGGCCTGCCGGAGGAAGGGGCGGGAGCCCGAGTTCGGTCAAGCCCGCAATCAAGGCCTCACTATTAAGCTGGTGGCGAGCGAAGCGAGCGGGCAATCCCTCTTCTTCGACGAGTCGCAACGCTTCCCGCAGGGCATAGAGCATGGAGATCGGAGCTGTATGATGGTAGGCCCTGGTGCCTTCAGCCCAGTAGTCCGCGATCAAGGCCATATCCAAATACCAACTCTGGCAAGGAGTGCGCCGGGCCTTGATGGCGGCCATAGCACGGTCGCTGAGGGTGAAGGGCGACAATCCGGGTGGACAGCTCAAACATTTTTGCGTGGCGCTGTAGCAGACATCGATGCACCAACGATCGACCTCGACCGGTACGCCTCCCAGCGAGGTCACGGCATCGACGACGAAGAGCGTGTCATGGTCGCGGCACAGGCGGGCGATCGGCTCAAGCGGCTGCCAGGCGCCGGTCGAGGTTTCGGCGTGGACGATGGCCACGGCTTTGACCGGCCCGGATCGGCGCAATGCCAGTTCGAGGGCCTCTGGTTCTATGATCTGTCCCCAGGGGGCTTCGACTCGAATCGCTTTGCCCCCGCAGCGTTCAACCATAGTGGCGAGGCGTGTGCCGAACACCCCATTCACGCCGACGATGGCGACATCGCCAGGCTCAATGATATTGACGATCGACGCCTCCATACCGGCTGAGCCGGTGCCAGAAACGGCGATGGTGAAGCGGTTCTTGGTCTGAAAGACGACGCGCAGCAGGGATTGAATGTCGTCCATGATTGCAAGAAAGGCTGGGTCTAAATGGCCAAGTAGAGGAGTCGAGAGGGCGCGCAGGACTCGCGGATGCACCATGCTCGGCCCTGGGCCAAGGAGAAACCGGCGTGGGGGGATGAAGTTCTGAACTGGCATGGCACTCCATATATGAGAGCGATGCAGTATAGCGGAGTTCAGTCGCGTTCGGCCACCGGGTATTCCAGGAGGTTTCGAGCCTGAAAAACCGCATGGTATAGTTCGAGCCATGATAGAAACAGCTACAGGGGCGTCCAGTGCGCCACAGCAGCCCAGGTCCTGGTGGCGAGCCACAGACGTGCCGCAGCCGATCGGGATCTATTCCAAGCGATTTTCCTCTACGGTCACGCTGTTGTCGGCGCTCTTTCTCACGGTGGCGCTAGGGTCGGTGGTAGGGCTGTCGACATCGGGATCTAAACTGGAGCGGATCGAGTCGCCCGAGCACGCGCTCAGTCTGATGGTCAGTCGGACTAGGGATGTGCAGGAAGGGCTCATGCGTGCGCCTCAGTGGGAACAGCAGCTCGTGGCCTGGATCTCCAGCAGCGACGAGGCTGAACGGGCGCAAGAGATTGAATGGTATCGAGAACTGGTGGAGAGATCTGAAGACCCGTTGGTGCCTTTTCAGTTGGCGATTCTCCAAGCCGAGGCCGGCCATGTCTCGCAGGCGCTCCTCTCCGCGCATGACTGGGCCGAGGCAGAAGACCCGCTTCCTCAGTTTGCCGATCTGGTGATGGCCGCCTATGGCGAAGGACCGGTTCATGACGCGAACCAATATATCTTGTGGCAATCAAAGGCGGCAGAGGTGTTGCCGACCGGCTGGTTTTACGATCGCCTAGCTGAACGTTTGGCGCGCCGTGCCGACAATGCCGCACTCGTTGCAAGGATTCAGGAACAGGCCGCGGTGCGAGTTGACCGTCAGTTTGCCCGGTCGCATCGCTTGACGCTCGTCGAACTCAGCGCGCTGGCCATCGGCACCGTGGTGTGCGCGCTGCTCTGGTTTAGACGGAACGAGCCGTCCAGCTTCCTTCGGCTGCATGAACCGGGCGTCCCGCCGCCGTGGCCTGGCGGCGTCGGCGCGGCGGTGTTGCTGCGTGGAGGCGCAATCGGTGCCATGCTCACGGCCCTGTTTTTACTCTTTGCGCCATCCGACAATGCCTCGCTCCGGGCGCTGGCCATTCCACTGACGAATATACCGCTGCTTCTCTTGGCCTACCGGCACCTCTTCCGGCCGTCCGGGATGACGTTCGATACAGGATTTGGGTTGGCAATCGGATGGGCCCGTACCGGCCGTCTGATGGCCGCGGTCGTGGCGGTGGTGGCAGCCGGGTTGTGGGGCGGGTGGGCCATGGATCGGTTGTCGGAGTCGTTCCATCTCACGAGTCACTGGGCCGAATGGTTCGATGGAGATCTCGTCTGGGCCACGCCTTCCCTGACGGCCGTCAGTTTGGTCGAATACGTGGTCTTTGCGCCGTTGTTCGAAGAACTCGCGTTTCGTGGATTACTGTTCCCGATTCTCCGCCGCAAGTTTAGCTTTCTGCCGGCGGCATTAATCAGCGCCGGCATCTTCGGCATCGCCCATGGCTATGGATTGGTGGGATTACTGAGTGTCTGTTGGAGTGGAGTGCTCTGGGCATGGATCTACGAAAAAACCGGAAGCCTCTTGCCAGGCATTCTCGCCCATGCGATCAACAATCTGCTGGTGTGCTTAGCCGTGATGGCCCTCCTCCGGTAATCGGACGGTGAAACTGGCTTCCAACGTCGTTCTCGGTTCGCCAGAATCCTCAACGTACCCCATTCGGGAAGCGAGCTGTCTTGGCAGCTCGGGGCGGGCGGGTGAGGAAATCTACGCCTCCGGTTTCTTCTCCTCCCGGGCCTTGCTGGAAACTATTTTGAGCATCCTGCGCGTTCACCCTGCCCGACGTTCGATCGTGTCGAGAGCGTCGTATAAGTCTGAGTGCTTTAAAGTGTAGCCGAGTGCTGTTCGAAGCTTGGCGTTGCTGATCTGTTTTCCCGTTAAGAGATCTTCTTTTACCGCTGCCGCTGCCACATCCCATCGTTGCTGAGCAGATGCGTAGATCTCATTCCATGTGTGAGGTGTGCCATCGCTGACGTTGTAGGATTCGCCAGGCTTCCCGCGTTCCAGCGCTGCGAGGCAGATGGTGGCCAAGTCTTCGACGTGAATCAGGTTGACGTATTTGCGCGAGGGGCTTACGCGGCCGCTCCTGATCCAGTCGATGGGATTGCGACCTGGACCGTAAATGCCTGCCACGCGGAGGATGATCGCGCCACAGTTGGTGCGTAAGAACTCTTCCCCCTGCACGCGTGGCTTGGTCAGGTCGATCGGGGCGGATTCGTCGATCCAGGATGGAGGATATTCGGTGGAATGATCGGACACCTCGTAGGCGGATGTACTTCCTAAGACAACGATGCGTCGAGTCGGCGCGTCGAGCGTGTGCGTAAAGGCCTGTACCTGTTCGAGCGGCGTGGCGGGGAAGCACCAGATGAGATCAGCGCCAATAGGAATGTTCCCCCAGGTCGAGGGGTCTTCCAAATCGAATCTCAAGCGCTGTTCTGAAGGGATACCTGCGAGATTGTTCAGGGGATTTCTGCTGGAGGCATAAACTGTCAGGCCTTGTGAGGTTCCTGTTCTGTGCAACACCAGTCCTGTGTAGCCGGATCCCAGCACAACCAACGGTGATGTCGGCCGTCGTGTCACTCGAATATCCCCATCCGTAAGGTTGTCCCAACTTTTCACACCTGCCTAAAATAACACAATTGTTGCCTCAAAGAGGAACTCGTAGGCTGTTCAAGCAGTGAGGGCGGGGGCGGCGGGCGCGTGGAAAACTCTTCGACTACATTTCTGTATGTCTCCAATTCTGGGGGGAACAACATCTCTGCCCACAGTGTTGATACCACGACAGGAGTACTAACTCCTCTGGCCAGCTCACCATTTTCTGCAGAGAACAATCCTCAAGCCATGGTAGTGAACGCATCTGGGAGCGTCGCGTTCGTGTCTAACGCTGGGTCGGCGAGTGTGTCAGGCTATCTTCTCGACTCGGGTACGGGATTCCTAACGCCTGCTTCGGTAACTCCATTTCCTGCGGGAATAACCCCGCAGACGCTGACATTGGAGCCGTTTGAAAAGTTTGCCTTTGTGGCCAATGCGGGAAATGTGGGAGTGGGAGCGAATACTGTCTCTGTCTAGCGTCAACACAACAACCGGAATTCTAACGGCCGTGGCTGGGTCTCCTTTCTCGGTGGCACCAGGGACTCAGCAGCAACAGGCTACCGTAGTGACCATCGTTGGCCTCAACCCCATCAGGCAGTTTGTCTATCTTGCGAAGGCGGGATCAAGTAATGTCTCGGGAAATGTCTTCCCTCTTGTTCCTTGCGTGTCTTCCGAGGGATTTTATGACAAATTGTCATGGATCATGTGGCGTAGCTGACCGAGCGACCCACAATGCATCAGGCTGATTTGGGTGTTGGCTGGGGCAGATGGTTCCGAAGCAGCGGCAACAATTCATTCGACGGGACTGGCTTGCTGAACAGAAAGCCTTGATAGGCGGTGCAGCCTTGCATGCGAAGGAACTCGAACTGGTCACGAGTTTCGACTCCTTCCGCGACGAGGTGCAGCTTCAGTGCCCGACCCATGCCTATGATCGCTCGGATGATGGGGGAATCGACCTTGCCGAGCTTGAGATCTTTGACGAACGCCGGGTCGATCTTGAGCGTATCGATGGGAAACCGCTGGAGATAGGCGAGCGATGAGTATCCCGTGCCGAAGTCGTCGATCGCTAGTCGGAATCCTGATTCCTTCAACTGCTTGAGCGTCGCCATGGTTGTTGAGACATCGGTCATCAACACCCCTTCCGTCAGCTCCAACTCAAGGTAGCGTGGGTCCCCGCCGTTCTCATAGACGATCGACCTGATCTGATTGACGAGATTGCGTTGCCTGAAATGCAAACCCGAGAGATTGATCGAAATAGGAAAGGGCGGCAGTCCGCTGTTTCGCCAGGTCTTCTGTTGTCGAGCAGCGGTTTTGACTACCCATTCACTTAGCTCGATAATCAGGCCTTCTTCTTCTGCGACCGGGATGAACTCGTCTGGAAAGACCACTCCACGGGTAGGGTGGATCCATCGGATGAGGGCTTCGACACCGATGATCGTCTCCGAGAGTATGTCCACCTGTGGTTGGTAGTAGAGGACGAACTGATTCGCGGTTATGGCGGCGCGTAGGCCCTGCTCAAGGGTGACCCTGGTGGCAATCGAGACATTCATGGAATTGGAGTAGTACTGATAACTACTATTGCCTGTATTTTTGGCTGCTTGAAGGGCTGTCACTGCATTGCGTAGGAGGAGATCGGCTTCTGTGCCGTCTGTCCCAGGGATGGCGATTCCCACCCTGGCTGTGAGCTTTACCGTAACGCCATCGACCTGAAAGGGGTCTTCGAGCGAGGTCAAGAGACCTTGCGCAACTTTTGCGGAATCTTCAGCCTTGGAAAGATTGGTCAAGAGCACGGCAAACTGATCCTCGCCGAGGCGCGCAATCACCGAGGTATCTGTGCCGGCGAACTGCGCGATCGTCGTGCCGATTGAGAGGGTACGCTGGAGACGCTCTGTGACCTCTTTTAGAATCTTGTCTCCGCTCCTGGGCCCGTACAGTTCGTTGATGCGTTCGAAACGGTCCAGATTCAGCACCAATACCGCTCCAAAGCCATTCGTTCCCATGCCGCAGGAGATCGCCTGGGCCATGCGGTGAAGGAACAAGCTTCGATTCGGGAGATGGGTGAGGCCGTCATAGTTAGCCAAAAAGTAGATTTTCGCCTCGGTGGCCCGCGTATCCGTCACATCTTGCACGGTACCCAACATCCGCTGAGACTGGCCGACGTCGTCGGTGATGACTTCGCCTTGAAGATGGACGATACGTTCGGTCCCGTTGGTTTGCATGACGCGGTGGTCCAGGGCGAATCCTGTGTCATCAGCCACGGCCTTACGCATGGCTTTGGCCACGAGATCTCGATCTTCTTGGTGCACACAGCCAAGATAAGCAGATTGCGTGTGACTGAATGAGGCCGGAAGAGTTCCGAGGATGTGGCAGACCGCGTCCGAGACCTCCATGCGGTCATGGAGCAGGTCCCATTCCCATCCCCCCAAGTGGGCGATCCGCTGAGCCTGGACGAGGCGGAATTCGCTGTTGCGGAGGGCATTGAGGGTTTGATTGGCACGAAGCATGTACCGGACCCGTTGGCTCAGGATGAGTCCATGGCACGGCTTAATTATGAAATCGGTCGCGCCCACCTCATCGGCCTTGGCAATCGATTCAACATCCTCCAGCCCTGTCATCACGAGAATAGGCACAAAATCCCCACCGGGCAATTGACGGAGGCGTTGGCACGTGGCGAAGCCGTCCATTCCAGGCATTTGAATGTCGAGGATCACAATGTCGGGCATGCAGGTGGTGGCAAAATCAATGGCCGCCTGGCCGGAATCCATCTCCTCCAAGCGCAGTTCTTCCTGTTCCAGGCTCATGCGCGAGAACGTACGGAAGGTGGGATCGTCATCCACGATCAGTGCCAGGGGAAGCATAGAATCAGTGGTATGCATCAGGCTGCCCTCTTTTCGAGTTCGGTTTGAAACACATGACAGGCGTCGGCAAACGCGGCGTCGAGGGGATCGAGCAAGGGTTCGGCGTCTGCGAGCGAGCCGCGGCGACTCATCTCTTCGAACTTTCGACACAATTCTGAAAGGGCGACAGCTCCGAGCACGCTACTCCGCGATTTCAGGCTGTGTGCGGCTTCGTTGACGACCTGTGCTTCTCCGGCAGCCATTCCCTGACGCAGATTGTCGACGAGTTGTTGCGAGTCTGCCAGGTAGAGCGAGAAGATTTTTGCCAGAATGTCCGGTTTACCAGGCCGTTGCAGCGCCGTGATCGAATTCCAGGATTTATGATCGACGGCGGGGGGAGCTTCTGTCCCGACGTCTGTCTTCAGAGGGCATGCGGCTTGCTTCGAATCGGTCTGATCAGGGCTCGGTGTTGTTGCGCTTGGCAGCAGCCACAAGGCGAGCGTATTTTGTAGTTTCTCCAAGATGAAAGGTTTGGACAGATAGTCGTTCATGCCCGCTGCCAAGCAGTGTTCGCGATCCCCCGGTGTGGCATGGGCGGTGAGCGCAATGATGGGAATAGATGGTCGTGGACCGTCGTTGCCGGTCACATATTCCCGTTCCCGTATCAGTCGGGTGGCTTCGAAGCCGTTCATCTCAGGCATTTGGCAATCCATCAGGATGAGGTCGTAGCGGGTCTTCTGGACGTGATCGACCACTTCTCGACCGTTCTGAGCCACGGTGACGGAACAGCCCAGACTCTGGAGCATGAGAAGGGCGATCTCCTGGTTGACCGGGTTGTCTTCACCCAATAAGACATGGCCGGTCAATCGAAGGACCGAGGAAGAGGTCGTGTTCGGTTGGAGCAAGGCAATCGGTTTATTGTCGAGGAGGTTGAGGAGCGCGTGATGGAACGCCTTGTAACAGAGTGGTTTTGTGACAAAGGGAATCCGGCCAAACACCGGATCTTGTTCCACGTCAGCCCGGCGCATAAAGGACACGAGTCGAAGAATGCCGGTATCCGCGAAAACTGAATCAGACCGAAGAGCCTGCATCAGTTGAATATCGGTCGTGTCTGTGAAGGTTTCATCGATGAGCGCAATCACCCGGCCGCCCTCGGTTGCCAGTTCGTTCATCACCTGCTCGAGAAATTCCGCTTCTGTGCCGGCCAGCCGGGGGGCGATTCCCCACGTCGAAAGGTAACGGGCGAGAAGCTGACGGGTAGGGAGGTGACTGACGGCTATGCAAATCCGGAGGCCTGCGAGCGCAGGGTGCGGCGAGCTCAACTCGCCAGAACCAGCTTGCAAAGGTGTTGGAAGACTGACCCAGAACGTGCTCCCCTGTCCGATGACGCTCTGTACGCCGATGGTGCCGCCCATCAATTCACTGAGCTGCTTACAGATACTAAGCCCCAGGCCAGTTCCCCCATGGACCCTCGTCGAGGACCCATCCACTTGGGAAAACGATTGGAAGAGCTGTGCCTGTCCTTCGGGACTGATGCCCGCACCTGTGTCTGTGACGGCGAATTTGATCATGGCAGGGCTGGCTTCTCCAGACGTCTGTGGAGCGACGGTTACCTGTACTCTTACGTCGCCCTGCTGGGTGAATTTGATGGCATTGCCGATGAGATTCATCAGGATCTGACGGATGCGGATGGGATCGCCGATGACCGCGGTAGGAGCCGACGGCTCATACTCCGCCAGCAGCTGCAGACCTTTCCGTTGGGCACGCTCGGCCAACTGTTCGGCAGTGCTTTCGACCAGGTCTCTGAGGTTGATCGCGGTCGCCTGGATTTCCAGCTTGCCGGCCTCAATCTTCGAAAAGTCGAGAATGTCATTGATGAGGGTGAGCAAGGTGTCTCCGGAGTTGCGGATCGTATCCACATAATGACGTTGTGTCTCGGAAAGAGGGGTGCGATCGAGGATGTCGGTCATGCCGATGACTCCATTCATCGGCGTCCGGATCTCGTGACTCATATTGGCGAGAAATTCTGCTTTGGCCTTGGTGGCGTCTTCTGCCGCCGTCTTGGCAACGGCGAGCGCGTCCTCGGACTCGCGGCGGCGAGCCGCTTCAAGAACGAGCGCCATGAAGTTGGCCAGTGCCTGTGCAAACTGTTGTTCGTCAAGTGCCCATTCCCTGGGAGGGCCGACGTGTTCGATCGACACCACGCCGGCCAATCCTCCTTTGGTGCGGATGGGTGCATCCAGTCGTGAGGTCACGAATCGCGGCGCGAGAACATTCGTGACCAACTCCTGAAAATTCACGTCTTGTTGCGCGTGAGCCGCGGCAATCACGTGTTCGCGCTCCAGAGCTTCGAAATAGGTCGGAAGTTGTGTCAGTGATAGTGTGGCCTCCTGGGCGTGACAATCCCCGGACCGTTCATAGCTATCGAGGCAGTAGAGGGTGTGCGATGTGGCGTCAAGGATACACACACTGGCTCGCTCCACTGCGAGCGCCTGGGAAGCGGTAGCGGTGACCTGCTGGGCAGTTTCTGCAAGTGAGCCTTCGTAGATCGTACGGTCTTTCACGAGCGCGAGCATGGCACTCTGCTGGAGCCGCAGCCGCTCTTCCTTCGTCTGCAGCGACTGGTTGACTGCTTGGAGCACCGTTGCCCGTTCTTCAGCCTGATTTCTTGCGTCGACGGCTCCGACCAACTCCAACTGGGCACGTAAGCGTGATTCGATGGCACGGCTGTTTGTCAGGGCAACGGCCACCTGATCGGCCAGCCGGCGGGCGTGAGTGACGTCGTCAGTGGACGGTTTCTTCCCCTGGTGGTATGCGAGTATCAGCGTGCCGCTCATGCGATTGTTCACGACGATCGGAAAGACGGCGAAGAAGGCCTTTCCTCGTGGGGTCATCGGCGCGAGGTACCCGGGCACGGACGATGACGACACCAGGACATGGTTTGGATGGGCCTCTAGGACCGCGAGATCATCCTGCGAGAACTGACAGGTATATTCCTTGATTTCATTCTCGGACTGGGAGTTCAGTTGCCCTATGGACATCACGACCGGTTTGGAGTTGTCTGGGTCCATCAGGGTCATGCCGACGGCGTCACAGGCGATCGTTTCGGAGATCCGGGAATGCACGATCTTCACCATCGCGCTTGTGTCATGACTGGAGAGGATGGATTGACTGATGGCCGAGAGGGTTTCCAACATGTGAAACTGCTGACTGAGTGTGCCGGTCATGTTGTTGAAGGAGGTCGCCAAATCTTCGAATTCGTCGTGGCTGTTGACGGCGACGCGAGTGGTAAAGTCTCCACCGGCAAGACGGGCGGTACCTTCCTGCAAGAGTGTCACTGGTTGGAGACTCCGGCGGATGTGAGAGAGACTGAGCAAGACCACAGCACTCAACGCCGAGGCTATGACCAGGAAGAAGGTGTGACGAAACTGATCGACCGGGGCTAACGCAGATTCTTTGGATTGGCTCAGAGAGATGATCCAGGGGTCCGCAAGAAAGATGTATCGTAGCGGGATCGTCCAGGCTCCAGCGACATATTCTTGACCGTCTGTCTGCCACACAAACGTCTCCGTCATAGGGGCCGCAAGATCCTGCCGCTGGAGATCCGGGAGGTCCATAGGGTTCGGAAAGGTAGAGTAAATGGCCTGTCGTCCTTGATCCTCAATGATGAGATCGGTATCGGCCGGCAAGGTTTCCTTGACCTGCGTACTCCAGAACTGCGCCTCGTCGACCCGTGCAGACAGAAGCCCTGCCTCCCACCGGTCAGGGTTGATGGCGCGGATGAGTACGAGTTGGCGCGAATCATTCGTCGCAGGCTGAAACCGCAACAGCGTGTTGCCCGCCTGAAGGTGTTTCACCTGCTCACTGTCCAGCTGGTGCCGGGTTGGACTGTCGTACATGAGCAGCCGGAGTTCACGGAACTGACGGCCCGCTTCCTTTGCCGAGGCCGTGATCGTCATGTCCTCCGTAACGGTTCCGTCGGAGGGCAGTTCAGTGGCGATACGATCGAGATCAGCTTTCAGTGTCAGGAGGTGGTTGTAAAGGAGCATCCCCTGTGATTTGCTCTCCTGTCTGAGACGGGCTGATGATTGAAGGACCAGCTGGTCTGTGACTTGGTAGTAGGATACCCATGGCGGTTTCAAGTTCCAAGTGCAACGGGTGAATGATGACGCAGTTGCGCATAGACCTCCAGGGGCGTGGCGAAGTTGAGGCACTTGCGTGGACGCGTATTCAGCCGATGCGCGATGGCGTTCAACTCGCGCTGAGTGTA
>JBBRRK010000123.1:0-12257 GCA_038200765.1 Nitrospirales bacterium | reverse complement strand
TCCCGGTTAGTTGATCCGCGGCGGTCCTCTGGGCTCCGGCTGATGCCGCGACGCCCATGAGAACCGCCATCGAGAGAGCAACCAGAGCCCCGTATTTCTTCAGCATGAACAAAGCATGACATTTATTCATCTATATACCTCGGCGGTTTCAAGTTCCAAGTGCAACGGGTGAATGATGGCGCAGTTGCGCATAGACTTCCAGAGGCGTGGCAAAGTCGAGACATTTCCTCGGGCGCGTGTTCAAGCGATGCGCGATGGCATTCAACTCGCGCTGTGTGTACCCCGACAAGTCCGTGCCCTTGGGCAGGTACTGGCGCAGCAGCCCATTCGTATTCTCGTTAGTGCCACGTTGCCAGGGGCTATACGGATCGGCAAAGAAAATCTGGATGGCGAGCCGTTGGGCCAACTGCTCGTGCTCGGCCATCTCTTTCCCTCGATCGTACGTCAGGGTTTTCCGCAGCAGGGCGGGCACGTGCCGGAGTTTCTTGGTGAAGCCCTTGCGAGCACTCGTGGCATCGGTCCCGTCCATCCGGGCCAGGATAACCAGCCGTGTGGTCCGCTCCACCAGGGTCCCGACGGCCGAGCCATTCCGTGCCCCCTTGATCAGGTCGCCCTCCCAGTGGCCGGGCACCGTGCGGGTAGCCACCTCGGCGGGACGCGCGGCAATCGGCGTCATATTGGGGATCTGGCCCCGTCGATCCGTTCCCCGCGCCCGAGGGCGACGCGCCTTGCGGGCCTGCCGCAACGCGGCCAACAATTCACTGCGCAGGGTGCCGCGGGGCAACACATACAGGCCCACATAGATGGTCTCGGCCGAGAGCTGTTTCCGCATGTCGTCAGGATACGCGTGTCGGAGACGTCCAGCAATCTGCTCGGGCGAGCAGCCCTCGGCCAGATGCGACCGCACATACTGCCACAGCCAGGGATCCAGGAGTTTCCGCGGTCGTCGCGGCTGACGGGTTCGGATGGCCGCCAGGGTGTGAGCGGTGCAGGCCCGATAGGGACGGCCCCGCGTGGCGTTGCGCGCCAACTCGCGGCTCACGGTGCTGGGGGCTCGCCCCAACACCCTGGCCATCGTTCGCAGCGAATGGCCGTGGGCCAATCCCAAACTCAAGGTCTCACGTTCTTCGGCAGTCATGTGTCGATAGGATCTGGTTGACATGGCAACACCTTAGCCCAGCAGGGCTTGTAGTGTTGCACTTGGAGTTAGGACTCAAGATGTGATAAATCTCGACCACATCAAAGTCAGCCCCAACGACACCGCTGGTGCCTGCCTGGATCTCATGAAGGAACATCGATGTCTCCACCTATTGGTCTTTGAAGGGGACGAGTTTGTTGGCACCGCTTCCTTGCGCGATGTGGCGGAGCTCATGATCGACCAAAAGGAAACGCTCATCCAGCATCTTGAAAAATACACCACCTCTTGACATGTTGAGACGATAGGAAAAAAGAGAAGGAATGCGTGAGGTGTGAGGCGAACTGCGGTAGCTATCCTGTCATCCCCGGCGGTCGTCCGTGGGGATCCAACAGAAACAAAGATGGATTCCCGATGAAAGACGTCTGACGTTACAGACAAAGGCGCTTCACGAGAGCGAATGTCGAGCGACGAGCCAGAAGGATATTGAAAGATGTAAATACCATAGAAAGGCCTACGGGGAGAGAGGGAGCCTGACGTGGCATGTTGTGGACGAAAAAGGCAGCACTATGAAGGCAAAGGAGAGTACCGACATGACACCCGAAAAAAAAGACCGAGGAGATCCTGCCATAGGGATAGACGAGTCACTGTCTGATCTGCGGAAATGAAAGACCAGCCCTGTTGTATGGCCACTGGCTTTGCTACCATTGCAAGAACGTGGTGCAGGCAGAAGCACTTGCGCAGAAGCGCAACATCATCAAGGAAGACAGAGGGTCTAGTCGTTCAGGGTCTTCGTGCGGGAAGCATCTCAGACAAGAGGTGTTTTCATCTCCAACCTCGTCGTTTTGCACCAACTCAGATCATGAAATCTGACTGTTCAAATACGGTTGATTAAACCGATGCATCACGCCAGCATTAACTCAATTACAACTTCTATGATTTTTAGAATAAAAAAGGGTTTGGATTTGCCGATCAGCGGGAAACCGGAGCAGCGTGTTCATGCCGCTAAAGCTGTCCGCCACGTTGCCGTTCTGGGCGTGGATCACATAGATCTCAAACCCGCCATGCTGGTAGTCGAAGGGGACAAGGTCAAACTCGGTCAAGCGCTGTTCGAGCACAAGAAGCTACCCGGCGTGCGCTTCACTGCCCCTGGTGCCGGCAAGGTGATTGCCATCCATCGTGGAGCTCAACGTATGCTCCAGTCAGTCATCATCCGGCTTGACGAAACCGAAGACAAGGAGCCGTTCACTGCGTATGGTGCCGACCAACTAGCCGACCTGACTGAAGCGCAGGTTGTGGAAAATCTTTTGGCATCGGGTCTGTGGGTTACATTACGCACCCGGCCCTATAGCAAGATACCAGATCCGTCCACCCGTCCGGCCGCAATCTTCGTGACGGCTATGGACAGCAACCCGCTGGCCGCCGATCCCGTTCCGATTATTGTTGCAGAGGCTGAGTCGTTCGGCCATGGTCTGACTGTGCTCTCGCGGCTTGGCTCCATGCCTCTTTGGGTGTGCAAGTCAACCGAAGCCGAACTGCCGCTTCCACCGGGTCTGAACCAACTGCACCAGGCAAGTTTCGAAGGCCCCCACCCAGCTGGTCTGGCGGGGACGCACATTCATTTTATTGAACCGGTAGACACACGCAAGAGCGTTTGGCACCTCAATTACCAAGAAGTGATTGCTATCGGCAAACTGTTTACCAGCGGCCGGTTGTGGACCGAACGCATTGTGGCGCTAGGCGGACCCCAGGTCAAACAGCCGCGTTTGTTGAGCACCCGGCTCGGCGCCTCCATTGAGGAACTGGTCGATGGTGAGCTTCAAGAGGGTGAGCACCGCGCCATCTCTGGCTCGGTCTGGTCTGGGCGTCATGCAGTTGACTGGTCGTCCTATGTGGGACGCCATCATCTGCAGGTGTGCGTGCTTCAGGAAGGAACAGAACGAGAGTTTATGGGCTGGCTCTCACCAGGGTGGAGGAAATACTCCCAGTCCAACGTCATGCTGTCGAGTCTTTTCCGTCACCGCGAGGAAGCGTTTCATTTCACGACCAGCCAGAACGGGAGCCCGCGCGCCATGGTGCCATTTGGCACCTTCGAAGAAATCATGCCTCTGGATATCTTGCCAACCTATCTGCTGCGCTATCTGGTAGTGGGCGATACTGATATGGCACAAAAGCTTGGTTGTTTGGAACTGGATGAGGAAGACCTCGCATTATGCTCCTTCGTGTGCGTGGGCAAGAATGACTACGGTCTGGCACTTCGCAGGGCGCTGAGCCAGATCGAGAAAGAGGGCTGACAGCAGGCATGCGACACTTCCTGAATCGTCTCAGGCCCCTGTTTACCAAGGGTGGGCGGCTTGAAAAGTATTTCGCCGTATATGAAATGGTGGATACGTTTCTGTATTCACCACCTGACACCACTCGCACCGCGCCTCACGTGCGCGATGGAATCGATCTGAAGCGGTTGATGATGTACGTGGTGGTGGCCCTCATTCCTTGCATCCTGTGGAGCTGGTTTAACACCGGTTATCAAGCCAATCTGGTACTCGCGCAGATGGGCACAGCCAAGGAGGGCTGGCGTAGCGAACTGCTTGTGGCACTCAATATTGGTTTTGATGCCGGCAGTATTTTTGCCAGCACGGTACATGGCTTCTTGTATTTTCTGCCGCTATATCTGGTTGCTCTGATAGTGGGAGGCTTGTGGGAACTGCTGTTCGCCACGCTGCGTCACAAAGAGATCAATGAAGGCCTTCTGGTCACATCCATGCTCTTCGCACTGACGCTGCCACCAGATATGCCCCTCTGGATGGTCGCACTCGGGATCAGCTTTGGTGTGGTGGTCGGCAAAGAGATATTCGGTGGGACCGGCAAGAATTTTCTCAATCCGGCTCTGACTGGACGGGCGTTTCTATTCTTCGCCTATCCCGCCGAAATTACGGGTGATCGGGTGTGGGTGGCGGTGGATGGCTACTCCGGTGCCACCCCGCTCGGTCTGGGTAAGATCGGCGGCATGGAGGCGATTGCCAGCGGGGGCTATACCTGGTGGAATGCCTTTATCGGCCTGACGCCTGGCTCCTTGGGGGAAACCTCCACTCTCGCCTGTCTGATCGGTGCCGCTTTCCTGATCTATACTCGGGTAGGATCCTGGCGCATTATCCTTGGGGTCTTTCTGGGCATGGCCGGCTCCACGCTCCTGTTCAATGCCGTCGGCAGCGACATCAATCCAATGATGGCGATGCCCTGGTACTGGCACCTGGTTCTGGGCGGTTTTGCCTTCGGCATGGTATTCATGGCCACCGACCCGGTTTCAGCCGCAATGACCACAGCTGGACGTTGGGTCTTCGGATTACTGATCGGTTTCATGACCGTACTGATCCGGGTTGTCAATCCTGCTTTTCCGGAAGGCATCATGCTGGCGATTTTGTTTGCCAATATTTTCGCGCCGCTGATAGATCATGCGGTGATCCAGATCAACATCCGACGGAGGCAACGCCGCCATGTCCGCTCCTGAACCCAATTCCGCCGTATCCGCTGCGCCTGCAGAGAGCGGGGGCAGGACGCTGCTGGTTGCCTTTATGGTCTGTCTGGTCTGCTCGGTTGTGGTCGCTAGCGCGGCTGTGCTCCTTCGTCCGATTCAGGAATCAAATCAGAAAGCCGATCGCATACGGAATATCATTGAAGTCTCCGGCCTACTGCAGGAGGGACTAACGGCAGAACAGGCCATTGAACGGATTGACGCACGATTGGTTGAACTGGCAACCGGCGATGAGGTGGATGTGATGGATCCTGAAACCTTTAATATTGCCAGAGCCGGAAAGGATCACACGATATCCACCGCACTCAGCCGCCGTGAGGATGTGGCCCAGATCGGGCGCGAACCGCACTATCTGCCGGTTTATCGGATTGTCGGCGATAATGGCGAATTGAAGATACTGATTCTGCCGGTGTACGGTTACGGGCTATGGTCCACGATGTACGGGTTTCTTGCGCTTGAGGGAGATTTGCGAACGGTTCAGGGCCTCCGATTCTACCAGCATGCCGAAACCCCGGGACTAGGGGGGGAGATCGACAATCCCAGGTGGCGCGCGCAATGGGAGGGCAAAGTATTATTCGACGATGAATGGAGAGTTCAGGTTGAACTGGTAAAGGGCTCGATTAACAGCTCCACACCCGAAGCCCAACACCAGGTCGACGCACTCGCAGGCGCCACCATCACCTCACGAGGCGTGGAAAATTTGCTGAATTTTTGGCTGAGCGACAAAGGGTACGGGCCTTATCTTTCCCGGTTGCGTCACGAAAGGAATTAACGATCATGTCATATCAGCACCGTAAGATTCTTTTCGAACCGATTATCGACAATAACCCGATCATCCTGCAGGTCCTGGGGATTTGCTCGGCACTGGCAGTGACGTCGAAGCTCTCAACCACGGTCACCATGTGCGTGGCGCTGACACTCGTGACCACCCTATCCAATGCCGCCATCAGTGTGATCCGCAATCATATCCCGAGCAGCATCCGCATCATCGTGCAGATGACCATTATTTCTTCGCTGGTCATCGTCACCGATCAGTTCCTCAAAGCCTTCGCGTTCCAAGTCAGCAAGGAACTGTCGGTGTTTGTCGGGTTGATTATCACCAATTGCATCGTCATGGGACGCGCTGAAGCCTATGCGATGAAACATCCGCCTCTCCCCAGCCTCCTCGATGGCCTCGGCAACGGCCTCGGCTATAGTGCACTGTTACTCGCAGTCGGCACGATACGCGAGCTCTTCGGGTCCGGTTCCCTGTTCGGGTATCCGGTATTCCTTCTAGAAAGGGATGGCGGGTGGTATGTGCCAAACGGCTTGATGTTACTGCCCCCGAGCGCGTTTTTCCTGATTGGCCTGATTATTTGGGTGGTGCGTTCCTGGAAGCCGGCCCAGGTCGAGGAACCTGAATACCAGATTTATCAAACGCATCGTACCGAGGTGACCTGATGATAGAGCTGATCAATCTATTCATCACTGCCGTATTTGTCGAGAATCTTGCGCTGACGTTTTTTCTCGGGATGTGCACTTTTCTTGCCGTATCGAAGCAAATCGGCACGGCGATCGGACTCGGGATTGCGGTGATCGTCGTGCAGGCGCTGTCCGTGCCGGTAAATAATCTTATTTACCAGTTTTTGCTGCGCGATGGCGGGCTGGCATGGGCGGGCCTGTCCGAGATGAATCTGAGCTTCCTCGGGCTCATCAGCTACATCAGTGTCATCGCGGCAATGGTGCAAATACTCGAAATGTTTCTCGACCGGCATGTCCCGAAACTGTACAACTCGCTGGGGATCTTCTTGCCGTTAATCACCGTCAACTGCGCCATTCTCGGAGGCAGTCTGTTCATGGTCGAGCGTGACTATACCTTTAGCGAGAGCGCCACGTATGGCCTAGGCTCGGGTGTCGGCTGGGCGCTCGCGATCGCCGCGATGGCAGGGGTGCGCGAGAAACTCAAGTATTCCGACGTGCCCGAGGGTTTGCAGGGACTGGGCATCGCGTTCATCAGTGCGGGACTGATGGCTCTCGGCTTCATGGCTTTCTCAGGAATTCAACTCTGAGTCTGACGAGGGACCGCGCATGATCGAGATCATACTGGGAGTCAGTTTTTTCACCGGGATCGTCCTCATCCTGGTATGCCTGATTTTGAGTGCGCGCTCAAAGCTGGTGGCTAGTGGCAATGTAACGATCACGGTCAACAATAAACAAATTGTCGAGACGCCGATCGGCGGCAAACTGCTCGGGGCACTCAACAACGCCAGGCTTTTTGTCAGCTCTGCCTGCGGCGGCGCCGGCACCTGCGGTGTGTGCCGGGTGAAGGTGTTCGAAGGTGGTGGGGCCGTTCTGCCGACGGAAACCTCGCATATCAATAAACGGGAAGCGCGCGAGGGTTACCGTCTCTCCTGTCAGGTGGCGGTCAAACAGGACCTGAAGATCGAGATTCCGGATGATGTGTTCGGTGTCAGGAAATGGGAATGTACCGTGCGATCCAACCACAATGTTGCCACCTTCATCAAGGAACTGATATTGGAATTGCCTCCAGATGAACAGATCGATTTCCGGGCCGGGGGGTACATCCAGGTTCAATGCCCGCCGTATGAGCAATCGTTTAAGGATTTTGACATCGAAGAACGATTTCGCAGCGACTGGGATCGGCTGAACATCTGGGAACACGTGTCCAGGGTAAACGAGCCACTTGAGCGCGCCTACTCCATGGCGAACTATCCTGACGAGCGTGGCATCATCGTGCTGAACGTGCGGATTTCGACTCCCCCCCCCAACACCGACGATGTGCCACCGGGAAAAATGTCCTCCTATTTATTCGGACTGAAACCAGGCGCTAAAGTGACGATCTCCGGGCCTTTCGGCGATTTTTTTGCCAGGGAAACCGGTAAGGAGATGGTGTTCGTCGGTGGCGGCGCAGGGATGGCACCGATGCGTTCGCATATCTTCGATCAATTGCGTCGCCTCAAGAGTACACGCAAGATCTCCTTCTGGTACGGCGCTCGTTCGAAGCGCGAGATGTTTTATGTCGTCGATTTCGACAAACTGGCTGCCGAACACGACAACTTCGAATGGTATGTCGCGCTGTCCAACCCACTCCCGGAAGACGATTGGCGCGGCCACACCGGCTTCATCCATAACGTTCTCTATCATGAGTATCTGAAAACCCATCCAGCACCCGAGGACTGTGAATACTACCTGTGCGGACCGCCGATGATGATCACCGCAGTCATTGAGATGCTGCTTGGTCTGGGGGTCGAGCGCGAAAACATCATGTTCGACGACTTCGGGAGCTGATCACCCATGCATCCATCCATTCCGCGCCCCCGTGCTCTCATTGCCTTGATAGCGTTGCTGGCCGCTGCCGCCAGCTTCACCCTGCTGCGCCCTGAGCCGCACATCGCAGAACTGCACCTGAGTGGTCGTACCATGGGCACCACCTATAGTGTGAAATATCGCCCCGGCCAGGACACTCCTTTGCTGAAGGCTATGCAAATAGAAGTTGATGCATTGCTGACCGGGATCAATCAAACCCTGTCCACCTACGACCCGGAATCGGAACTGTCGCGTTTCAACCGTATGCGCACCACCGACTGGGTCCCTGCATCCGCTTCGCTCCTTGCCGTGCTCAAAGCTGCACTTGAGATCGGAGTCCAGAGTGATGGCGCTTTCGACATCACGGTTGGCCCCCTGGTCAATCTGTGGGGCTTCGGTCCCGAGTTTCATCCAGACCGCATCCCGCTCAAAGCCGACATCGCCGCTGCGCGCGCGCGTAGCGGCCCTGATAAACTGACACTACGTGACACTCAACCAGCGATACGCAAGCACCGCCCTGATGTATTCCTGGATCTTTCCGGGATAGCCAAGGGGTACGGTGTGGACCGGGTTGCTGAACTCATGGCCGCGTACGGCATTGAACATTATATGGTTGAGATAGGCGGCGAGGTACGCGTACGCGGTCTCAAGGAGCGAGATACACCCTGGCGAATCGCGATTGAGAAACCGTTGCCGGGCGAACGCTCGGTGCAAACGATGCTGGCCCTCAGCGACATCGCACTCGCCACATCGGGCAATTATCGCAACTTTTTTGAACTCGACGGTCGACGCTACTCCCATACCATCGATCCGGCAACCGGCTGGCCGGTCGATCATCATCTGGTCTCGGTAACTGTGCTGGCCGATACCAGCATGCGGGCCGATGCCTGGGCCACAGCTTTTCAGGTGCTGGGCCCCAAACGTGGCATGGCCTTAGCCGAACAGCTCGGTCTGCCCGTCCTCTTCATCGTCGAGCGTGACGGACAATTCGAGGAGCGCGTCTGCTGCGCCTTCCAACGTTATCGTAGACAGGAGATTTCATGACAATGTTTCTGGTGACCTTTATCGTCATGGGTATTGCCATACTGGCTATGGCGGTGGGTGTACTGGTCGGTCGCCGTCCGATCGGCGGCAGTTGCGGCGGTCTTGAACGCATTGGTTTGGAATGCGATGCTGGCTGCGACAAGCCCTGCCCGAAGCGCCTTGCCCTCATGCAGCTTAAAGGCAGAGAGTAGCCGTAGAGGAAGCATACTGCTGTGCGGTAAGGAGCCATGATGTCATCCTCACAAACCACCAGGAACCCCTGGGCGAATCCCTATCTGATCCAGGCGGCCACGATTGTGGAGAAGATCAGAGAAGCGGAAGATATCGACACCTATCGATTGCGCTTTGTCGATGAGCAGGTGCGGCGAACCTATCGATTCGCTGCCGGCCAGTTCAACATGGTCTATCTCTTCGGGGTCGGCGAGGTGGCGATTTCGATCGTCTCGGACCCAGATGAGCCGGAACTCTTGGATCACACGATTCGCGCCGTGGGGCGGGTGACGAAATCGATTGCGCGATTGCAACTGGGTGATGAGCTGGGCATTGCGGGCCGTTCGGGCAAGGCTGGTCGCTCGACGCCATCGAATACATCTTCCGTCGGCCAACCAGTATGGAAGCGTGAAGATTCTGCACGGGGTCAAGACGCCGCATGATCTGATCTTTCGGGAACGGTTCGATGCCTGGCGGCGGCATCCCGATATGGAAGTGTTGTTGACCAGCTACCAGCCCGATAAGACGTGGCACTATCACGTCGGCGTGGTGACGGAGCTGTTCGAACAAGTGGCGGTGGACCCGGCACGCGCCATGGTGCTGATGTGCGGACCGGAGATCATGATGCGTGTGGGTGTGCCGATCTCGATGCAACGCGGGGTTCCGTCGACGGCGATCTATGTCTCGATCGTACGACGACGGGGAGGATTGTAACAGAAGGAAATGCAACCATGATGATCGCATCGAAAGTTGTAAAGCGAGTGGCTACCATCGATGAAAACAAATTCATTTCGGATGCAGCTCAACTTATGACTAAGGAACTCATCGGGTCCGTGGTCGTTACCAATGCTTCCGGCATTTGTGGGCTGTTCACGGAGCGTGAGGTGATGATGAACGTGGTCGGAAAGGGGAAGGACCCGAAAAAGGTTCTGATCAAGGCTGGGCGGTTTCAAGTTCCAAGTGCAACAGGTGAATGATGGCGCAATTGCGCATAGACTTCCAGGTGGACTGCACCCCTAGAATGAGACAGAAAAAATTAGCACACTTGTCACAGTAGAGGAGGTGGCAAGTGGCAAAAAAGCGCATGGGCAAGTTTCCGAAGGCGTTCCGGCAGATGGCTGTGGATCGGCTCAAGCAGTGCGAGAATATTGTGGAGCTCGCCAAAGAGCTGGGGATCCATCGGCGGCTGTTGTATCGGTGGCGCGATCAACTCGAGCCTACCGAGACTGGGGACAGTCCACCGCCCGCGAACTCGCGGGAGTCCACCCTGCGGAAAGAGGTCAGCCGACTCAAGCGTGTGTTGGCCGAGAAGGTCTTGGAGGTGGATTTTTTCAAAGGGGCCTTGCACACCGTCGAGGCGCGACGCCAGCAGACCGGCACGTCTGGCGCGCAGGCATCTACGCCCACATCCGGGACGTGATGTCGAGGCAAGGCCGATTGAGTATCGAGCGGATGTGTGATCTGGCGCAGGTCAGCCGGGCGGGTTTCTACCGGTCGTTGCAGGAGCACCAGCCCGTGGAAGAAGAGATGGACGTGCGGTCAGCCATTCAGGGGGTCGCTGTCGCACACCGGCGTCGGTATGGCTACCGGCGCATCACGGCAGAGCTCCGTCGGCGTGGCCTGTTGGTCAACCACAAGCGAGTGGCGCGGCTCATGCGGGAAGACAACTTGCTCGCTGTGCAGCCGCGGGCCTTCGTGGTCACGACGGATTCCGATCATGAGTGGGAGGTCGCGCTCAACCTGGCCAGCCGCCTGACGTTGACCGGGATCAATCAGCTCTGGGTCGCGGACATCACCTACATTCGCCTGCGAGCGGAATTCGTCTACCTGGCGGTGCTGCTCGATGCGTATTCACGCAAGGTCGTGGGCTGGGCGCTGGACCGCACGCTGGCCGCCCGGTTGCCGATCGCGGCCCTGGCGCATGCCCTCGCGGAGCGGCACCCACCGCCCGGGTTGGTCCATCATTCTGATCGCGGTGTCCAGTATGCATCCGAAGCGTACGTGACCCTGCTGCGAGCGCACCACATGATCCCGAGCATGAGTCGGCCGGGCAACCCCTATGACAACGCCAGTTGTGAGAGTTTCATGAAGACGCTCAAGCGGGAGGAGGTCTACGCCAACACCTATCGGGATCTCGACCACCTGCGTGCGAACCTTGCGGCGTTCATCGAGCAGTACTACAATCGCGACCGGTTGCATTCGGCGCTGGGCTACCACTCCCCGGAAGAGTTCGAGGACGCGGCTAGTTCGTCGACCACGGCGAGCGGAGCCACCATGCGGTTTTTCAGGCCTCGAGCGCGTGCTCGAGCGACAGCATCAGCCAGGGATCAGGCTGAAGCAACAGAGGCGAGATGAGAAACAACATTCAATAAACCACCAAGTGTGCTAATTCCAAACTGTCTCACCGGAGGGGTTCACCCCACAGGGGCGTGGCAAAGTCGAGACATTTCCTCGGGCGCGTATTCAGGCGATGCGCGATGACGTTCAACTCACGTTGCGTGTAGCCCGACAGGTCTGTACCCTTGGGCAGATACTGGCGCAACAAGCCATTGGTGTTCTCGTTGGTGCCGCGTTGCCAGGGGCTGTACGGATCGGCAAAGAAGATCTGGATCGCGAGCCGCTGGGCCAACTGCTCGTGCTCGGCCATCTCTTTGCCCCGATCATAGGTCAGGGTTTTGCGCAGCAGGGCGGGCACATGGCGGAGTTTTTTTGTAAAGCCCGCACGGGCACTCGTGGCATCCGTCCCGTCCATCCTGGCCAGAATGACCAGGCGGGTCGTCCGCTCGATCAGCGTGCCGACGGCCGACCCATTGCGAGCCCCTTTGATGAGATCACCTTCCCAGTGGCCCGGCACCGTGCGGGTGGCCACTTCGGCAGGGCGCTTGGCAATCGGCGTCATATTGGGGATCTGGCCGCGGCGGTCAATCCCCCGTGCCCGAGGCCGACGCGCTTTGCGTGCCTGACGCAGCGCGGCCAACAGCTCGCTGCGCAGGGCTCCGCGTGGCAATACATACAACCCCGCATAGATCG
>JBBRRK010000122.1:0-12261 GCA_038200765.1 Nitrospirales bacterium | reverse complement strand
GTATCCCCGAGGTGTCGGTGTTTTTGCATCCGGCAATCATGCCAGATTCCCAGACCCCGTAGAACGCAGACTTCACGCCCCTATCCCCCAGAAATGCCGTTTCTCGCACTTCGTGTACCCACTCACCAAGGAGAAGAGCCTTTATTTTATTGACGGCAGAGAAGAGCCGCCGGTTATTGCAGACAGTCCGCACCGTCATTGTCGATGAAATCCACGCCGTTGTGCCGAATAAACGCGGCGCGCATCTGGCCCTGTCGCTGGAGCGATTGGAAGCGCTGACGCTCACGAAACCTCAACGCATCGGCCTCTCCGCGACGCAGCGGCCGATCGAAACCGTGGCACAGTTCCTGGTGGGCGCGCGCCCGATGCCGAGGATTATCGACGTAGGGCACAAGCGTGAGATGGATTTGGCCGTGGAAGTGCCAAAGGATGAACTGAGCGCCGTGGCCACGAACGCCATTTGGGCCGATATCTACGATCGCATCGCCGAACTGGTCCGGCAACACCGCTCGACCCTGGTCTTCGTCAATACGAGGCGCCTTGCCGAGCGCGTGTCGCATGCCCTGGAAGAGCGGCTGCGGGACTTAGGAGCCGATGTCGTGGCAGCGCACCATGGCAGCCTCTCGCGCCAGATTCGGTTGTCTGCGGAAGAACGGCTCAAGAGCGGCAAAACGCGCGTCGTCGTCGCCACGGCCTCGCTGGAACTCGGCATCGATATCGGCGCAGTGGATCTTGTCTGTCAGATCGGTTCACCCCGTGCGATTGCCACCTGTCTGCAGCGGGTTGGCCGGGCCGGTCATTGGATCAAGGCCATTCCCAAGGGCCGTCTCTTTGCGATGACGAGGGATGACTTGCTCGAATGTGCGGCATTGATACGAGCCATTCGAACAGGCGTGTTGGACCGCATTGCCGTGCCGTCCGCTCCGCTCGATATTTTGGCGCAGCAATTGGTGGCAGCAGCGGCGACGCAGACCTGGCAGGAAGATGACCTGTTCGATCTGTGCCGACGGGCCGACCCCTATCGGGCCTTGGCGCGCTCAGATTTCGATAAGGTGTTGAGGATGTTGTCGGATGGGATTGCGACCAATCATGGTCGAGGTTTGGCGTATTTGCATTACGATCGGATCAATCGGCGTATCAAAGGCCGACGTGGGGCGCGACTGGCGGCGATCACATCCGGAGGGGCCATCCCGGACACGGCGAATTATGTCGTGGTCGCGGAGCCTGAAGGGACGGTCGTGGGATCGGTGGATGAAGATTTTGCGGTCGAGAGTTTGGCCGGCGATATCATGTTGCTGGGCAATACCTCCTGGCGGATCAAGGGTGTGGAGATGGGCAAGGTGCGGGTGGAAGACGCCCATGGCGCGCCCCCCAACATTCCCTTCTGGCGCGGCGAAGCACCATCGCGCACAGCGGAGCTCTCAGCGGAGATGGCTCGTCTTCGATCTGATATCGATCACGCTCTGGAGTCAACTCCCTTACCCCTCACCCCTTCCGCGTCACCTATTTACTGGCTTCGCCAAGAATGCGCACTGGATCAGCGCGGGGCCCAACAGGCCATTGAGTATGTGCTGGCAGGCAAGGCTGTGCTGGGAACTGTGCCGACGCAGCAGACCATCGTGGCAGAGCGATTTTTCGATGAAAGCGGCGGGATGCAGCTGGTCTTGCACACGCCCTTCGGAGGCCGGATCAACCGAGCCTGGGGCCTCGCTTTGCGGAAACGGTTCTGTGTGACCTTCGATTTTGAATTGCAAGCTGCGGCGACGGATAACGGGATCGTGATTTCGCTTGGCGAGAAACATAGCTTCCCGCTCGATTCGGTGTTTGGGTTCCTGCATAGCCAGACGCTTCGTGAGGTCTTGCTTCCCGCCGTGCTTCAGGCGCCGATGTTTATGACGCGCTGGCGCTGGAATGTCAGCCGTGCGTTGGTCTTGTTGCGTTTCTCTCACGGTAAGAAGGTGCCGCCGCAGATTCAACGGATGAAGGCGGAGGATCTGCTTGGCGCCGTCTTCCCTGACGCGATGGCCTGTCAGGACAATATGGTCGGCGAGCGGACTCGCCAGATCCCGGATCATCCGCTCGTGCACGAGACCTTGCGGGACTGTTTTACTGAGGCGATGGATCTCGACGGGTTGACCACGCTCCTCAAGCGGATTGAAGCCGGGGCCATCAGCTGTGTGGCGGTCGATACGCCGATGCCCTCTCCGTTCTCGCACGAGATCTTACATGCCAACCCCTATGCCTTTCTCGACGATGCGCCGTTGGAAGAGCGGCGGGCGCGAGCGGTGGAGATGCGACGGACGCTTCCGGCTCAGTTGGCCGGAGAAATCGGGGCGTTGGATCCTGCAGCGATTGAAGAGGTACAGCGAGAGTCCTGGCCCGTCGTGCGCGATCCGGATGAATTGCACGACGCCTTGCTCACATTGTTCTGGCTGCCGGTGGAGGAGCTACAGGACTGGGCGGTTCACCTGGCGCACTTGATCGAAGAGGGGCGAGCAGTTGAACTCAACGTGAAGAGTGAGGCGCAGGAAGTACGAGGGTGGGTCGCGATGGATTATCGGGCTCAGGTGGAATTGATGTTTGCGTCGGGCGATGAAGCCGCAACCGATGCCACGGTGCTTGGGTGGATGGAAAGCATCGGTCCAACGACGGCGATTGAGCTCGCCACACGATTGCATTGTCCGGATCAGGCGATTGATCAATCATTGATTCGCCTCGAAGTATCCGGGCAAGTCCTCCGAGGCCGGTTCCGGCCTACGGGCCCAATTCACAATTCGAAATTGAACATTCAAAATTCCGGCGAGGCAGCGGCTTCCATGCCGGAATGGTGCCACCGCCGGTTGCTGGCTCGCATTCATCGTCTGACCATCGGCAGGCTGCGAAAAGAAGTCGAGCCGGTGACTGCAGCAGAGTTCATGCGATTTCTCTTTCAATGGCAACATGTTGCTCCTGGGTCGCGTCTTCATGGCGAGGCCGGTCTCTTGAACATCGTCGCGCAGCTGGCCGGCTTCGAAGCGGCATCCTCGGCCTGGGAGCCGCATCTGCTCCGGACGAGGTTGGCGAAGTATGAGCCGGAGTGGCTGGATCGGCTCTGTCTGAGCGGGGCGGTCAGCTGGGGCAGGCTGTCTCCTCATCCACGGCTTGCCCAGGCCGGAGATCTTACACGACGTCGGATTATCCCGACGAGTGTGGCGCCGATTAGTCTCTTTCCACGGGAGGAGAGCGAATGGTTGAGGGCTGTTTTTCAGGATGATGCCGTATCCCATGGCTCTGATCCGTTTGCCCAGCTGAGTTCCGTGGCGCAAGACCTACGTCGCACCTTGCATGAACGAGGCGCGAGTTTCTTTGCCGACCTTGTGCGGATGACCAACCATCTACCGGCGGAAGTGGAAGAAGGACTGTGGGAACTCGTGGCTGCCGGCCTGGTCACGGCCGACGGCTTCGATAATCTCCGTGCTCTCATGGACCCGCGTCGTCGCCGTGCGGAAGGACGGGGGCGATCTCGGCGGCCTCGACACACAGCCGGGCGGTGGTCTTTGCTCCGACATGCGGACATGTCAACCGTCACTCGTCATTCGTCAATCGACGCTCAGCACTCAGCATCCAGCACTCAGCACTTCCCTGCTGAGCTCGTCGCACGCCAGTTGTTGCGTCGCTACGGCGTCGTCTTCCGTGATTTGCTGGTACGTGAGTCTCTGGTTCAGTCCTGGCGCGATCTGCTGGTGCAGTACCGTCGAATGGAGCTGCAAGGCGAGATCCGAGGGGGGAGGTTTGTGAGTGGCGTTACTGGGGAGCAATTCGCGTTGCCGGAAGCCGTTGAATCGTTACGGGCGGCGAGAAAACGAAATGAGCCTGGTGCTGCCTCTCACGACATCAAACTATCTGCCAGCGATCCGTTGAACCTCGCAGGAGTGATCTTGCCGGGTCCGCGCGTACCTGCCGTGCCATCAAATTTTGTGGTGTTTCGTGACGGGATAGTGGTGCGAGCCGTGCAAGCCCGGACTATTCATGAATATCGTCACGAGGCGTTCGAGACCGACGCCCGCCGGGGCTTCTCGCAAGTAAGGCCGACGGAGGCGTATTGGCAGTCCGTCGAGGAGGCCGAACGAGAAAAGCCCGCCGGGCAAGAGGATCGGACGAAGCAATCATGAATAGTCCGGGCTAGGGCGGGAGGCAGCGGACAGGTTCAATGAGCAGGCTATCCAGCGAGGACGGGCAAATCTGGTCTGGCATGAATAGTCAGCAAGGGGCAGCGCGCGCCACGGACCACCCGTTCAGTGGTACTCCCGCGAAGCAGGTCGAACAGGCTGGTATATCCCTCCGTCATCATCACGATCAGGTCCACATCGAAGTCCGCTCCCGCCGCTAAGATCCACTCGGCCGGATCGCCCTTGGCGCCAAGCGTGTTCCAGGACCAGCCGGGACGCTTGGGCTTGGTGAATTTCTGGAGGTCGGCTTCCTCCCCAAGATGCACCAGCTCGAACAAGACAGTCTCACTGCCTAGCGTGCGTGCTAGGTCTGCGGCAAGATCGATGGCCGGTTGCGGGTGCGGCGTATGGAAGAGCGGAATCAAGACTCGAGTCAGGTTCGTGCGGCCCGTCTCTGCTGAGACAAATCCTTCGACGCTGGCTGGGACAAAGAGCGTCGTCGCATGGGTGCCGCGAGCCACGGGCTCGGCGACTGCAGGGTGGGTGAGACGTGCGAGGCCTTCACGCTGGTGTGTAGACAGCACGAGCAACTCTGTGGGGCGCGCTGTGAGGTGTTGGAGGATGGCGCCTGTGGTATCGCCTGAGACGGCGCGGACGCGTTTGATGTGGACGCCTAACTTCGCGACATCTTCTTTCGAGCTGCCTTCCGGCAAGACTCCCCAGCGAGCGAGGAGTGGCCGGATGCGGGGGAAATCCTCGAAGCCTTGGCGCCCAACCGTGGGGTCGACGTGCATCATCGTCAGCTCTCCCTGCACGAGGCAGGTGAGCTTCAGGGCATGGGCGAACGCCGCCGAGTCTGCGGCGGAGAAATCAGTGGGATGAAAAATTCGGCGAAAGGGGAACATTGGGGGTGTCGATAATCGCTCAGTTGTCAATGAGCCAGCGCCCTCAACCGGTGAATCTGGGCCTCGTGATTTTGTGCAGTCAGGATATCGAACGCCCCCTGCGCCTTTGTGTGAAAGGCCGACTGCTGGTCGCTCGGGACTCCCAAGAGGGTCGCAAGGGATGTGACATATTCCCCCTGTCCACGTGCGAGGTCCTGCTCCAAGTTCGCTTCGTTATATGTCGCAAAAGCAATGGCCTTATGCTCCGGGAGCAAGAGTCCGTCTTCATTCCACCAGGCGTGGCCCGAAGTTGTGCCGGTCACGTTCGACGTCGTGTCGGTGATTTGCTTGACCGTTCCCTTGAGCGTACAGCCTGACGCCAACAGCATGAGTGCCGGTATGATGGTCCAAACAGTGACGTGTTTCATTCAGATACCTCCTCAGCGTGGAAGAGAACGGCTCCCTTCATCGTTGGTGCCACTATAACACAAGCGCAAGAACCCCCGGTACTCATGAAGATGAGTCGCGAAATCTCCCCAAAGAGCGCCCTTGTGAAGCGTATCTCGTCGGTACGCTGAACCTTTGAGCAACGCGAGAACGCCGCTGTCGGACTTTTCAGCACCCCGCTCGCGAGCCAGCATCCGCAACTGTTGAAGCCGAACATCACGATCGGCCGTCATGAGCATCTCTAACGTTCCCTGCGCCTTTGCCCGAAAGGCTGACTGCTGGTCGCTCGGGACTCCCAAGTGGGTGCCGAGCGATGTGAGATATTCCCCGTGCCCGCGCGCCAGGTCCTGTTCCACATTCGTCTGATTCAAGACCGTAAAGGCGATGAGCTTGTATTCAGGACTCAACATGCCGTCTTCTGTGCGCCAGTGGCGAGTCGAGTTTGCCATGTTGCCGGAGGAGGTGGTGTCGCCGGAGATGTCGCCAAAGATCTCGGAGGTAAACTTTGTTATCGTGGGATTTTTGAATGCCATGCAGCCTGATGCGAACAACATGAGTACCGATATGATGATCCAAATAGTAACCTGTTTCATTCAGATACCTCCTCAGTGTGGAAGCGAACGGCTCGATTTATCGTTGCGGTCCCATTTAGATAGAACAAGCGCACTACAGTTCAGCCTGAGGTGTACCGATAGGGGAGCTATGCGGTGCGTTGCACCGAGTCTATGAGCCGAGGAAACGCCGTATGCCCGTCCAAGCACTGACTCAATTCGATCCCACACAGTTCTTTCGTCCGCCGTCTGCAAACGGCACGGGAATCCAACGATTGGACACCAAGGTCAGCGGGGTCGCGGTCTCCAACGACTTCTCCGGCCGTTTGAGTGTGACGACAGCGGAAGGGGACACCATCACCCTCTCGGCGGATATTGAGTCCGATTTCCGTGCAGTGAACTACAAGGCCCGGGCTGAAGGCGATGGCACGACGGTAGATGTCGACGCGAAGTATGCCGAGTATTCGCTAACACAAGAGTTTGGCGTGACGGTCGAAGGTGATCTGAACGAAGAAGAGGTCAAGGATTTGGAGAAACTGTTCCGAAGCGTCGCCAACATCTTCAGGAAATATTTGAGTGGGCAGGATGACGAAGCGCTGGCCAAGACGGCGAAGCTGGCCGACCGGTTTGGAGCACTATCATCTCTGTCGGGTCTGGACGTTCGTGTGGATGTGGAACGATCCATCACGGTCCTCGCGGCGCAGCTCGCCTCGGAGGTGACGGGTCAACCGCCGTTGCCGACCGGCCAGCAGCCACAGGCTTCTGCTACGACATCTCACACAGCTACCCCGGGTGGGGCGCCCTCGGCGGCCGCGGTGATCCCGCAACCGTCCACCGGTACCACGGCACCCACCCCGTTATCGACCGTTGCACCGATTGAGAATTCAACCACCGGGTCGCACTTCAGTGTCCCCGCGCAGGAGACGCAGGGCCCTAGGTCGTTGGTTCAGCAAGTGTTGGATGCGCTGGAGGAAGCGAAGGTGGAGTCCCACAAGGTACGGAAGTATTTGCCGGACTTCTTTGAGAAGCTTCGCGAGGATCTGGGGAAGGAGTTGCGAGACAAGCGGGAGCACAATCACGATCAGCCCGCAACCCAGGTGCAGACGCCGGGGACCATAAGCGCCAGCGCAGTCTTTGCGTATCAGTCAGTGAGCCAAACCTCGATATCTCTTTCAATCCGAAGCTAGGGCAACAGCGTCAGCCGCATGGCTGGCGTTAAGTGTACGGCGAGGCGTGGGTATCCCACGCCTCGCCGTGGTCGTTTCGGCCCTAGTACCTGATAGCCAGTGTCTCGCCTTCCCAAACGATCATTCCAATGAAGCCTGCGTCAAGCCTCGAACGTGCTGAGTCATTCTCATGGATCGGATTTGATTCACCTCATGAATCTCTTTCGATACAAGCGGCGGTGATCAAGAGAGGTGTTTCACGCGGGCATGCGTACTCAGCAAGACGTACAACGTTGAAATTGCTGAGCCCGAGAGTGCCATCCGATGATTTGCCGCTCCGGTCTCATGCTGGCATCTAGCTTGCTATTGATGAATGTAGAATCACGCAAGAGAGAATCAAGTACTGGCCGACTCCTGCCGGATTCAGGTGCAGCACACGTGAGCCGGGCACAAGGAAAGGAGGTCGTGGTATGCGGATCCGCATACGAGGTCGTGATACCTACCGCAAGCACTGCAACGGGCTGAAGTGGCAGGCTTTGCCGCGTATGTTTCTGGGGAACCGACGGCGTGTGATACGGATGGAAATCGGCAATTCCGGCTCGTAGATGGCTCTGCCGACACACTCTTAGGCTTTTTGCAAAAAAACTGAATGAGGTGATCAAGATGAAAAACAAGATGGAAAAGATGACAAGGAAACAGGTACTCAGAGCGGCGAAATCATCCAGATACCACTTGGTGCTCTCCACCGACGAGTCGCTCGGCATCGTGTCGCCAGCACTCAAAGATGGTGCAAATGTGGAGTGCCTTCCCCGCTGGAAGGAGTATGGTCAGACGGATGCTGTCTTGTCGAGGCAATCTCTGTTGGTCGATATCGGCATGTCGGACATTCAAATGGATGATGTGATCAGTACAGTGGACCTGTTGGACAAGCTTCGAGAAGGCACTGATGCGTACCGAGCGACGCATTCTTTTTCGGGCTGAGGACCCCAGCGAGCCACAGCTATCTGGGGAGTCATCCTGCTGGGTGGAGCACCGGTTCTGATATGAGGTTGTGGCCAGACGGCCGACACCGAATGCGACAGTGATACAGATAGTGGGTCCTCGGATGGCTAATTTTTATACCCTGAGGGAGCAAAGGGGCTTGACCCTTTAAATCTCTTCCTCGCCGTTGTCGTTCAACCCACAGTCGGCCCGCGTAGTTTGTCCGCAACCGTTGGTACCACTTCTTGTCATGGTTCGTCGGCAGGGTTTCGGTGCTGATCGAATTGCGAATCTCGCCGATATTCCAACTGAATGTCTCCTGCTCATGATGCTCGCGCAGCTGTTGCCGGTAGGCGTTGGGTAGTGGGGAGTAGCCAGACCGTCCTTCTTGCTCGCAGAGCGCGCAATAAAAACGTGCTCGCTCGATGCGCGCAGTAAAGGGCGGCCTTGGCCACTCCCTTGACGAGAGATGAGGAGAGTTGGAAGGCCCTCGCCCTGGCTCATGGCACGTCTCGGTGTGCCAGTGGATGGGCGGGTGAGAAAGTTGCGCACAGTGGAAGATCAATGAGCCCCCATCCCTGGAGAAATATCGAGCGAGTTTGATGGGAGCTATGCAGGCTGGTATAGCACGCCAATCCGGCTATGTGGATATCGCAGAGAAGTCTTTGAACCGACACGAAAATCGCAGAGGAATATGAGGGGCGGGTTCGCGTACTATACCGGTCAGTATACTCAATAGTTGAGTGAAATGAATGAACGAAGTGCTTACAAAGGAAAAACTCAAAGGTTCCCCATTTGCCAATCCGTTGCCGCATATCGTGATTTTTGGTGCTGGTGCTAGCAAGGCAGCATTCTGTGGTGGTGATAGAAATCGAAAGCCAATTCCTTTGATGAATGGTCTTCCGGATGTACTCGGGAAGCCTTGGCGTGATCTCGTAAATGACTCCAATCCGCCTGATGAAGGATTCGAAGCACAGTTTTCATGGATACGCAGTCAGACAGCATACTCGAATGACCTACTCCAAGTAGAAAAGCTCATTGTGGAGTATTTCGAGGCTCTAGAACTTCCCGATCATCCGACAATTTATGACTACATCGTATTAGGGCTTCGCCCAAAAGATGTTGTGACGACATTCAACTGGGACCCTTTTCTGTTTTTGGCTCACAAGAGAAATAAAAGCGTCGTCGATCTTCCAGATATCAGATTTCTGCATGGATGCGTTGGATATGCTACCTGTCCCGATCACGATATATTGGGTTGTCCTTCGGAAATGTGTTCAGAGTGCCGAAAACCATTGACTCGCAGTAAGCTATTTTTCCCCGACAACGATAAAGACTATGCGAAGGATGAGCTGGTGTACCGCGACTGGGAAGTCGTAACCGAGAAACTAAAAAGAGCGTTTCATCTCACGATTTTCGGTTATTCCGGTCCGGAAACCGATTACAAGGCAAGACAACTCTTGCTCGACGGATGGGACCAAACCCCCATGTTAGACTTTAGCCACGTCGAGATCATTGATATTAGAGACGAAGACGAACTGAGGGGATGCTGGGAAAAGTTCATTCCATTCAGTCACGGTATGGTTCTTCCTGATTTTTGGTGCTCCATCATTGCGAAATGGCCTCGCAGAACCGCCGAGTATAAATTATCCGCGTCTCTACACGGAATCCCTGCAGAAGTTCTCGGTCCTTTTCACACCAAGTCCCTTCACGAGTTACAGGACTGGCACTCCGACCTCGCTACGGCGGAAAAACAAAGCAGTGATCACGATAACACCTAACAAAACGCTGGGAACCGAAAAAGGTTCCCTGAACCATTGATTGTCCGATTATAGGTAGTCCTCATCGAGGACATCGTGCTTGAACTCCGACCCGCTTGCGAACAGTGCAACAAGCCGTTGCCGCCGGACTCGCTTGAGGCGCGGATCTGCTCGTATGAGCGCACCTTCTGCGCGGCCTGTGTCGAACAGGTTCTTGGAAATATCTGTCCAAATTGTGGCGGCGGGTTCGTCTCTCGACCGATCAGACCTTCGACGAATTGGAACGACGACAACTTCCTTGGAACAGATCCGGCGAGCACGAAGGTACAGCACTGGCCGGTTGATTCGGCGGCGCATGAGCGGTTCTCTACAAGATCAAGATGATCCCGCCGGAGAAACGATAGGGAGCTGAGCTGAAAAAGGCTCCAGCAACCATTGATGGCCATACGTATTACTATGCGGTGGCCGTACGCTCGGTGTTGTGTCTTTGTGTGGCAGAAGAGTAGAATCTCTTCCGTCCTTTGGTTCCATTGACTCACGTGTGGAGGCTGGCCCATGTGTGGGAGAGTATCCATGCGAACGTCTTGCGCTCAGTCAGTCATCGCGTCTGTATTCTCTCCTGACGGTCGACAGGCTGAACTTCACATCGCTCTCGAAAGCTTTCCTTAATATCGATACGTTCGTCATCGTATGGCTGACGACGTGATGTTGTTATGCGCACAGATCATAGAATCCGGCTATTCCACAAGGAGGTTAAAGCATGAGTCGAGCAAAGACCCTCACATCTTGGATCGTGTTGATGCTGGTGATCGGCCTCATAGGGTCCGGCGCAGGGCCCATTTTTGCCGAACCCTACCAGGTGATCGATGTCACGGACGGAGGCACCATTTTCGGAGTGGCGAGGTGGAACGGCGATCTCCCTGAGCTCCAGCCGATCGAGATTGAGGCAGACACAGGTGTATGCGGGGAGGAGGCCAAGTCTCAGGCATTGCTGGTCAATTCGAAAAACAGCGGTGTGTCGCATGTACTGGTCTATCTTGAACAGGTTAAGAAGGGGAAAGCGCCGGCGGACAAATACCGGCTCGATATGGCAAATTGCCAATTCACGGACCATATTTTCCCATTTGTTCGAAGCCAAACGATGGCGATGGTCAACCACGATTCGTATTTCCACAACCCGCACTTTTTCAACGCCAAGAATGTCTCGCTCCTGAACGTCCCTATGCCGGATCCCAATCAGCAAATTGAACATAAGTTTCTGCGGACCCCTCTCAGGAACGAGAAGGGAGTGATGCGGCTTCAGTGTGATGTCCATAACAACATGAACGCCTATTGGGCTGGATTTGATCATCCGTATTTTGAGCTCACGGACGCGGACGGACGGTTTGTGATTAGCGGGGTTCCGCCAGGCACGTACACCCTGGTGGCCTGGCACGAGGGCTACAAGATCATACGGGAGGAAGCTGGGCGGCCAGTATACGACAGACCGCATACCCGCCAACAGGAGATTGAGATCAAGCCACAAGAGACCATTACAGTCGGTTTTGAGTTCCCAGTCCGAAAAGTCTATGTCGATTATTGAGGAGGTGTTGGCTTGGAACGACAGTACACCGTATGGGAGGAACATTATGCGACAAGGGCTGATGGTCCTCATTGGGGTGTGGGCAGTCGTCCTGCTTGCGACGCTGCCTGTGTCCCAGGCCTTGGCGGATCCGCCAGAGGCTGACGAAGTGAAGGATCAACCGGGCTTAGAGCCGACGGTCACACGCGGAATGCCGGATCTCGTACGGTATTGGAACTTCGATCCACCCAAGAGTCCCTTATTTGATATTTCCAGAGTGACGATTTCAGGCGACGTGCGGGTTAGGCCGGAATACCGCAACAATTCGAACTTCGGGCTGGCGAATACAAATAGTATAGGACGTGCGACGGGGGCGGCGTCGCAGGGAGACGCCGCTCAATTTGTCCAACAGTGGGCCCGGCTCGGGCTCAACTATGCGATGTCGCCTGACGTCGATACCTTCTTCCAGATGCAGTATGCGAAGAACTGGGGGGCGAACAACGCGCCTAACACAGCGAACGATCCCAACACGCTCACGAGCGTCGGTGTCCGGCAGGCCTACATCTTAATCCGCAATTTTGGGGTCGATGGCCTCAGTGTGAAGGCAGGCCGGCAGCTCATTGTAATGGGGAATCACCGCTTGTTCGGCAACTTCGATTGGAACAATATCGGGTTCTCCTTTGACGGTGTCACCCTTCAATATTCCCAGAAAATGTACGAAGTCTGGGGCGGCTGGATACGTTTAGCCGACGCACAAGCCAAC
>JBBRRK010000121.1:0-12278 GCA_038200765.1 Nitrospirales bacterium | reverse complement strand
GGGCTGGAGCCGCGCGCGACGTGGGGTGGTGCGGCGCCGGGCACTCACGGGCGAGAGGCTCATGACCGAGAAGGACGATGAGTAGGAACGCCTCGCCTTCATGGAGAGCGACGTGCCGACCAAGCGCGACGAGTACGCCGTGTTGGTCCCCTCGACCCCAGACGAGATCTTCGCACTCGCTCAGCTGTATCGCGATCGGGCCGAGGCCGAACACAACTTCGACGAGCTGAAAAACCAATGGGGCTGGGGCGGCTTCACCACGCAGGATCTTGCGCGCTGCCAGCTCATGGCACGGATGGGGGCCTTGGTGTCCAACTGGTGGACACTGTTCGTGCGGCTCGCCCAGCCGCACAAGCACGTCGAGGCGATCTCCAGTCGGCCGCGGTGGCTGCGCGGCGTCGCCACGCACACACACCATGCCGAACAAACGCGCCTGACCATCACGCGTCTGCACGCCAAGCAGTCGGCCATTCAAGCCGTGCTGACCAACTTGGCGGGCTTCCTGAATGCACGGAAAGCCACTGCGGAGCCGTGGACCAACGTCGAACGCCTGCGGGCGATTCTCACCCGTGCGTTCGCCAAATGTATGCTCCCAACCGCGGGTCCTCCGGCCTTGCGATCTCAGAAACTGTGGCAACCTAACGGGTGGACTGCCGTTTTTAGGTTCATGCGCCTGACGCACCACCTGTGACAGCCAGTCGTACTTCTGATCAGCCCTTCGAATCGTTTGATAGCCGAGTTCGGGATGTTGCTCAATGAGCGTACGTTCATCAGGGGTCAACCGACCCGACTTTGTGACCAGTGACTGCGGCACGGCAAAGAGGCCGATGTCGCGCAGAAGCCCTGCGAAGATAAGCCGTTCCAGCTCTTCCCCGTGATATCACAGCCTGGCGCCGACCTTCGTCGCCAAAATCCAAACATTCACAAGATTCGTAATCAGCGGAGGGCTTGAAGGACCACTCATAGAGATCACGAATGGCCGGCGGGAAGCAACTGATCGATCGCGGTACGCTGCGCTCGCCCATGCTCCACCCACTGACGGATGGCACCACCCATTGCATACAGACGCGCCTTCACCGATTCCACCCGCGTGGCAGCCAGAAACACTCGATGCTGCGCCACCACGGTCAACAGGCTGTGCAGGCCTGTGAAAAACATCATGGCTGAACCCGCGTTCACCTGCTGCGCTTCCGCGCGCAATTGCGCCACGTCTTGCAAAGCGGCGTCGAGGGCCATCGTGCGCGCGGAAGCTTCATTACCGTCTATCCTGAGATGGCCCATTTGTTCGATAATTTCAGGCACCCGTTCGTGAATCGCCTTCAAAAATGACTCTTCCCCTTCGGACACCCGCGCAAGGTATCCTTGAATGACCGTGACATCGATACGTTCGACACCGGCTTGAACCTGTCCCTCCATCTGCTCGATCAGGCTACCGATAATATTGCGGTCCGACGCGGCGCCGAGCGACTCGTGTTTTTCTAGCTCCTGAAGCCTGTGCAGAAACTCCCCGGGAGCGAGGCTCGCGCGCACTGCCTCAGCTGTCGCACTGTTCCCATCCGCTTCAAAGGAGATGCCGGTCGCGCGGGTCAACGTAGTATGAATCTGGCCCAGTTGTTTGCACAGCGAGAGAAAGTCCTGAACGGAAAACGTTTTCTGTGGATCTCGGAGGGCATTGATAAAGGGAATGGCTTCGAAGCTGGCCTGCTCAACCTCTGGAAGATTGATCGTGGCCGCAGATCCACCGAGATTAGTCACCCCGGCAGAAATCGTCCCGATCAGCTTCGCGTGCCGCTCCGGCGCAGGGCCCTGTTGCAGCTCGTCCAGAGCGACATGAATGTTCTGGAGCCATTCCTGCGCTTCCCGAACGAAGAGATCGACCAGTTCTTTCTGGAAATCGTCTGTGGTGTCGACAGCCATGACGTTAGTCCTTCACGACAACGACTATCCACGAGAAGAGATCGTCCTGGGCAGGGACGTCACTTTCCATTTCCCATCTGAGAGGCCAACCCCGCAATCTCGCCAAGTTTTCGGGCCATCTCTCCGAACCGCTTGGTCGCTTGCTCAGCCGTTTGCTCAGCCTCAGATACGCGCTTCATCAGAAGGCTATTTCGTTCTCGTTCCGTCTGAAGGAGGGTGTCATGCTCCGAAGCTTTTTGCGATGCCCCATCACCTTGGGAGAGTCTCAAGGTAAGATCTCTGTTTCTTTGCTGTTCGGCGGCTAGGGCTTGCTCTAATGCGATCAATTGCTCGGCAACCGGTTCAATCTCGGCCCCGTGATGACTCAAGGCGTTCGTACGCTCCTGCTCCTGCACCACCTGTTGCATCAATGTCTGAGACCGAGTCACCGCCTGTTCCATCTCCGTCATTTGTTCAACCAGTTGGGTAGCAGCCTGGCGCTCGGCATGCAGAGTCGCCTCCAGCTCTAGGGCACGATTCGCGTTCTTTTGCAGCTCGGCCACATAGGTTGTCTGTTGCGCGCTGCATTCCCGTTCTTTCTGAAGTGCCGCCTCCAATTCCCCCACACGCCCGCCAAGGCTCTCCGCCAGGGATGCCTGATTCTTCGCCTCAAACTTCTGCTCTCGTTCGGTCTTAAGTTCGAGTTCAAGTTCATGCACTCGCGCAATTGCACTATCGGCCTCTATCAACTGTTTCTTTAACTCACCAATCTGCCCTTGCCCCATTGCCAACGCTGATTCGAGTTCCTGGACACGGCCCACCTGTCCTTCAAGTTCCGCTACGCGCTGAGCACTATGTGCCGCTCGTTCTCGTTCGAGTGACAGTTCTTCCTCCAGCGGCTTCACTCGCGCAAATCCCTGCCGATAGAATTCGACTTGCTCCTCGCTCTCCCGCACACTGTGAGTCGACTTAATGGACTCCGTCACCTTTTCGGCAGGGTTCACAGCCTGCACAGCAACGCTTTGCCGCTTGGCCAACAACTCGATGACCCGATCCTTCAGCGATGTTCCCTGAAACGGTTTTTTTAACACTCCGTCTGCTTGACAGGCTTCAGCCTGTTTCGTCACTTCATCGTTCACGATCCCGGAGATCAAAAGCACCGGCGTATTCGCTAACGTCCGTTGCGCACGCACGAAGGCACAGACCTCGTAGCCGCTTTTATCAGGCATAATCACGTCGGTCACGACCAAATCAGGTGTTTCTTTGGCCAAACAGGCCAATGCCTCATCACCGTTGGCCGCAAGCGTGACTCCAAATCCCGCTTCAGTCAGCAACCGTTCGGCTACTTTTCGCACCGCAATACTGTCATCGGCGATCAACACTTTCGTCATAAATGCCTTCCTCCAGCACTCTTAACGGGTGACAGTATCCTGGGTCGAGCGGCCTAATCGCTGCAACGCCAGGATCACCACCTCATGTCCCCCGATTATGACTGAGCCCAGCGATTCAATATCCCCTCCGTCGTTCGGGCGAATCGACGTCCCCTCCACCGTTTCGATAGACGGCACATCGGCATCGATACAGATGGCCATCGGCCCGTCAAGATGACGAGCCACTAGGCACAACAACGGCGATCCCTGTACCGTACAACTCAGTCTGGCTGCCAAATCGTAAACCGGCATGACACGATTATCCCGCTTCATCATGGCCTGCACGAACGGAGTGCGACTCGGCACCGGAATCGCCTCAGTCCAGGGCGACACCTCCCCCACCTCTTCAGTCCGTGCGGCGAACTTCATTCCACCGACGGAAAATACCACGACATTCCACGATCGTTTCGTACCTTGAGCTTGCTGCTGTGCGCGAGCGGCCCTCAGCATGATCCGCAGACCGTTGCCGGGGTTGCCACAATCGGCTGTTCTGCCTGCCAAACGGACGCAGTCGCGATGCCGGGCGACTCTCCCAGCGCCCACAGAGGATTCAGGATCAACACCAACAGATCCATATACAACGTCATGCCTTCAAACCAGCTTCGTTCATCGCCTTGGAACTGTAGTGGTAATGGAAGACAGTCCTGCCGTGCTACCTCCACCAATCCCACCACCTGCTCAACACGAATCGCACCCTGAATCAGCCCTGTCGAGTACAACACCATCCTCATGTCGGGACTGGACAAGCCGGCGGCCACCGAAAGCCGTTGGACAAGATCCACCGGTTGGTAGACGGTTCCCACCGCCGTCACGGCCTGTTCATACCCAGCCTCTGCTTGCGTGAGCAGACCACGAACCCCAGCTGCGGGAAGCGCGAAATAACTACCCCCAAGGCGGACGACCAAGAAACTGACCCTCTCCACCGGCATGTTCGCCGAATTGTGACGACCTCGTAAACTCATAATCCACACATCGTGTTAGACCGCACGATATCCCCACACACATCGAAACATTCACGTCATGAATCTTATTGCCGTGTCACAGCTTCTTTGCCGATCCAGCGTGTAATTTCCGCGATCAGAGTCCGTTCTTCTACCGGCTTCGCAATATAGGAACTCGCGCCGATGTCGAGCGCCATTTGCCGGTGTTTGTCGCCGGCTCTCGTTGTCATGACAATGACCGGTGTCTGCCGCGTTTGCTCCCGGCTGCGCAGCCCCTGAATGACTTCATAGCCATTGAGCTTCGGCATCTCAAGGTCTGTAATGATCAGCCGATAGTGTTGCGCAGAGGCCTTACGAAGGCCTTCTTCTCCATCCACCGCCGTGTCGACGGTATACCCGGACGATTCTAACATCCGACCCACGAACTTTCGGATGCTCAGGGAGTCGTCGATCAAGAGAATCAAGCGAGCTGATCCTTTCGACTCCGATGCGTCACTGGATGGAACCAGCGAGCCCACCGGCGCCACGTCCGATAGCAACTCGGGCGCGGCAGCAGCCGACGCCTCGCGCGCCATCAATCGAGCAGGATCCAACACCAGCACCACACGCCCTTCCGGATCGATGGTCGCGCCGCCGAATCTAGAACGATCCAAGGACTTCAGCGACCCCAACGACTTGATCACGATTTCCTGACGACCAAGTAATTCATCGACGACGATGCCTATCATCCCGGCAGCCGTTCTCACGATCACCACCGGCTTCCCCATTTCCACCGGCACATGGTGTCGATGGAGGAGCTGCTGGAGCGACTGCACTTCGATCGCCTCATCCCCGATATGCAAGATCGATCGTTCACCCATCGGTTGATGCACCACAGCAGTCATCATGGTGACTTCGCGCACCGCCTGCAGCGGTATCGCATAGAGCTCACTCCCTGCCCGCACCATCAGGGCCGTGGCAATCAATAAGGTGAGCGGGAGGCTCAAGGTAAACTTCGTTCCCACGCCTCGAACGGATTCGACGTCGATATGGCCGTTCATACTTTCGATGACGCGCTTGACCACGTCCATGCCGACTCCTCGCCCCGCCTGATCGCCGATCTGGGCGGCTGTCGAAAATCCCGGCAAGAAAATAAACTTAATGACTTCGGATTCTGACATCGAACGGGATACATCCTGGCGGATCAATCCTCGCTCGATCGCTTTAGCCCGGATCCTTTCGACATCAAGCCCGGCCCCATCGTCTTCCACTTCAATCAACACGGCGCTCCCGCGATGCGCCGCATGAAGATAAATTGTGCCGGCTGCCGGCTTCCCCTTCGAGACACGATCGGCTGCTGGCTCAATCCCGTGATACACTGCATTGCGCACGAGGTGAATCAGAGGATCGACCAATTTCTCCACGACGCCCGTATCGACTTCTGTATCTTCGCCGGACGTGACCAACATCACTTCTTTTCCTGTCGCACGCGCCATCTCGCGCGTGGCTCGGCGGAAGCGGGTGAACGGCGTACCGATCGGCACCATACGGGCTCGAGCGATTTCATCCCGCATACCAAGAGTCAGCTGTGCCAGATGACTCATGTCCTCATGCGAACGGCGGATCGATCCGCTCAACTGTGTCATCGACTCTGAAATGTCCGACGTCACCTCTCCGATGCGGCGGGCCAGAATATTAAAATCATCGTACTTGTCGAGTTCTAGGCTGCCGAAATCAGTGAGATCCACAATGCCTTGAGTCGGAGGAACCGCAGCCGCCGTTGGACTGGAGGAAGCGGTCGGTAGTGTAAAGATATGTTTTTCCTCAAACGAATGGACCGATTCCACCAGCCGCCCCTTGTACTTCAAGACTTGTTGCGAGAGTTTCTCCAGCGTCTGTAGCCGCTGCTCGAGGCGTCCTCGACCGATGACAAGCTCGCCGACCAAATTCAACAACCGTTCCAACCGATCGCGGCTGACACGGATAACTTCGCGATCTTCTGCGGCCTTTCCATCTCCTTTTTTACCACCGTTTAGCCCAAGAGCAGACTCGCCTTCTTCTTGATTGCGTGGTTCTTGGTTCACCGGAGCATCGACAGGACGGACCGCTGAACCAGACTCGCCCAGCTGAGCCGCCGGCGGCTGACTCAACTGTTTAAGTTCTTCCATTGATGCGGCAAATCGCTGGCGTAGTATGTCGAGTGACGCGGGGTCCCGCCGCATCAACAGACGCACCACATCGACCAAACGCAACAGGACATCCGTATGCCCATGCAAAATCACGACGCGGCTCTCACGCACCGCCATCATGAAATCCTCGACATAGTGCGTCAGATCGCCGATCGCCTGAAATCCCACGGTGTAGGCAGACCCCTTGAGCGTATGCGCCGTCCGAAAGAGTTGGTCGATCACCTCCCGATTGTCTTGTTCTTTGTCGAGACGAAGCAGTTGAGCTTCGAGCGACTCGAGATATTCCTGGGCTTCCGGGGCAAAGTAGGAGAGCACTTCCGCATCGAGTGCCGGCAAGAGATACTCGTCCGGCAAGACGCTCGCCCCCGAGGGCGCTGCCACCTCGGGGGCGACAGCCTCCTCCTGACAATCCAAGATGTCCTGCGTCACCTGAAGTACGGGAGCAATTGGCTCCACCCTCTGCACAGCCGTCGGCTGACTCCATGTGTCGGAAGATTCCTCAGGACAATCCAGGACCGCTATCGCCACCTGAAAGACCGGCTCGACCGACTCTTCCAGCTGAGCCGTCACGGCCATCTGTTCTCCATTGCGGATGTGCGCCAGCGCCTGAGTTACTTCCGGCACATCATGCTGAAGCTTGCCGACTTGGCTGTCATCCCGGCACAGGAGCAGCCGAATGACCTCGACAGCCCGGCCGATGACCCCAATCGCATTCGACGAGAGGGAAACCCGCCCGTCGCGAACGGCAATGATGTAATCTTCGACCGGATGAACCAGGTCCCCGATCACCTTGAATCCTATCGTGTGGGCCGCCCCTCTCAGCGTGTGAGCCATGCGATAGAGCTGATGAATGGTGGCCCCATCCTGGTTGTCCTGCTCCAGACGCTGAAGCAGCGACTCCATGGTTTGCACATACTCATCCGCGTCGGGGGAGAAATAGGACAGAACCTCAGCATCGAGAGCCGGCACAAGATAGTCGTGCCCAAGCAATGCCGTTGCCGGCAGGACCACGGCAGGCGGAGACGGAAATAATCTGCCCACTTCGCCTTTCCATTGCGCACCGATTGATAGGTCTTCAGCCCCCCCAATTGCGACAACTTTCAATTGGGACTCGAATGAAATGACCATCCCTCGCAAGATATTCAAAGCCTTCGGCCAGTGAGCAGCCTCGATAGACATCGCCTCTTCCAGAGTGGATTCAAGCAAGGCCCCTATCAGAGCCAACCCTTCATAGCCGTAGAGCGCTGACGCCCCCCGGATCTTATGCGCCCACACGTATTCTGTTTGCAGCTGTGTGGGGGTCGGCGTCGTCCCATCAGACGGATGGAACGCCTTGGTCAGCACGGCAAGCGCTTCCGACATTTCAGTCACGAAGATATCAATGAGACCCTCCCGGTCGAGTTCAGAACTCATCGCGGTCCTTTCCGACCTTCAGCACCCGGAGGATGCTCCGGGAAGACGACCCCACAGGATGATAAAAAAGCCCCTCGCCAGTCTTGTCTCTGTGATCTGTTCTGTCCGTCTAGCCTGTGTAATGACCTGTGACGACCCAGAGGAGCCAGCCCAGAGCGGACTGAGCTGGTCTCGACAGGCAGACCTTTGAATTTCCATCGTGCCATAACAGTGTGTCCCTAGCCTGCTAGGCTAGTTTGAACTGGGCGACAGAGGATGTCAGTCCTTCGGCGAGTTTTGCCATGTCCTCGACGGTCATGCGTGCCGAGTCCGTCGCTTTTTGCGTCTCCACAGCGCTGGCGGAGAAATGCTTGATCGAGCGACCGAGCAGATCCGTTGAAGCCGTCTGGCTCACCGCAGCACTCGCAATGGTCTGTGCCAACTCCGACGAGCGCTGGGCGATCCCTGAAATTTCTTTAAACACTTCGCCCGTACGTAGCGCGGAGGCTGATCCAGCTTCCACCACCTGAGTTTCCTGCTCCATGGCCACGACTGCGACTTGCGTTTCCAGCTGAATCACTTTCACGAGGTCCGCAATTTCTCGAGTGGCACCCGTAGAGCTTTCGGCCAGTTTTCTGACCTGATCGGCCACAACGGCAAATCGGGCCCCGGCTTCACCGGCGCCGGCTGCCTCGATGGCCGCGTTCAGCGCAAGCAGGTTGGTCTGACTGGCGATTTCTCGAATCGTCGACACGATCTGTGAAATTTCCAGCGATCGATCGCCCAGCGTTTTAACCTGTTTCGACATGCGTTGCACCGACGAGCGAATATTCTGCATGTCCTGCACGGTTTCTTGCACGGCCACGCGGCCTCGTTCCGTCGCCTGCAACACTTGATTCGCAGAGTCGGACGAGGCGCCGGCGGTGGTCGAGACCTGCCGCATGGAAGAGGCCAACTCCTCGACCGCGGTCAACGTCTTCGTGGATTCGTCTGCCTGTTGTTTGGCCGTACCGGCCATCTGGCCTGCGCTGTCTCGGAGAGTCCCAGCCGACTTATTGACGTGTTCGGCTGATTCACGGACTTGTTTCATCAACTGCGAGAACCGCTGAATCATAAGGTTGAACGCGTCGGCCAAGTTCCCGAACATGTCGGTCGTCACTTCGCCGCGCTTTGTCAAGTCTCCCTTACCGACCTCAGACACCAAGACGAGGAAGACCATCAACCGTTTTTGCAACTCGTCGCGTTCGCCTTCCGCCTTCGCGAGAGCCGTCGTGATGTAGTCCAACATGCTGTTGAACCCCTCGGCCATCTGACCAATCTCCTCTTTCGTCGTCACTTTGGCGCGGGATTGGTAGTTGCCGGAAGCGGCCAGCTGTGCAACCTGCGCAATATGGCTCAGGTTCTTCGAGAAGAACTGGGCAATCCAATATCCGATACCGAGTCCCAGGGCCACCGCGAAAAGTCCTCCAATCGTCAAAATGATCGTGCTGTTGAAAGCCAGACCCTGGGCATCTTCGTTGAGATCCTTCGCCACTTCGTGCAAGTCCAATATCTGTTCATGCTGGCGTGCAATGACCTCATCGAACGGCCGTTGTAAATTCACTCTCAAAGCCAAAACTCCGAGTTCTCGCATGTTTTCCGCCTGTGCCGATGTCAAGTTCTTCCCAAAACTATCGGCCATCGCACTCAGAGCCCCTTCGGCCTCCTTGAAGTATTGCTCTATCGCCGGTGTCAACATCGCCAAGTCCTTCGTCTCGTCACGTCCCGATCGAGACACTCGGAGTACGGTCGCGGAATAGTCGCTGATCACTTTATTCACCTTCTCGCGATACGGTGCTAACCGCTTGAACTCGGACACGAAATCCGCGTGCTTTGTGATGTTCGCTATGTTGGTCAAGATTTGATGGTGCACCGTTAATGCTGAACCCATTTCAGCAAAGTCAACCAATGGGATCGTATAGTCGACATACACCGCTTGCGACGCAGTGCTGAGCCGCTGAAGCGTCAGCACACCGACGGTCGCCACCACAACTATGACGAAACTGACGAGACCGAAGCTCGCAAGCAGTTTTGTCCTCGTCTTGAGATTGTATATTGCGCTGCTGCGATCTACCTTGACCATCTCGTCCTCCTTCTCTCTGATCGTGCCGTAAATTGGGTGCAATCCATACTAGGTGTATTCCTGTTAGCCCTTCCCCTCGAAATGTGAGAGCACCATCGACGTTTCCAACACACCTCGGAGTCTATTCTCCAACTTGACAACGGTTGACACGAAGGGAACTGCCCCTTCCCCCGTGCCGGCGGGAGCTGGTAGAAATTGATCTTTGGCGATGGTGCGAATTTCCGGAACCGCATCGACCAGGAGACCGACCTGCCAATTTAAGTGTTGCACCACGATGGCATATCGCAAGCTGGGCACAGCATCCAGCCTAAACATCGGTCTGAGGTCGAGCAACGGGATCACCGTGCCGCGGAGATTCGTGACTCCCACCAAGCCAGAAGGCATCCCCGGTACCGGAGTAATGGATTCAACGACAAACACTTCTCGCACGCTTTTCAGGTCGATCGTGAAAAGATCACCCCCAATAGAAACGACGGCAGCACGCATGGTCGAGGATCCGGCTGCCCGTGACTGACTGTATTCGGACAAAAAGACCCCTTGTGCAGCCAAGGCACGATCTCCAGCCGTTGAACGCGGTGGGGAGCCCATCACAGCCTTAGCCCATTACCTTCTTGACGGCAATCAACAGGTCCTCAACTTTAAATGGCTTGACAATATAGCCATTCGCCCCTTGCTGCTGCCCCCAGAACTTATCACTCTCGTTGCCCTTGGATGTGCAGAGAATGATCGGAATGTTCTTGCAGCGATCATCGTTCTTGAGGTCGCGACAGGCCTGAAAGCCATTCCGGCCAGGCATGACCACGTCCAACACAATCAGATCCGGCTTCTCGAGGGCCACCTTATCTTCCAGCTTGTCGCTACTTGGAAAGGATACGACCGTATGGTTCGCCCCTTTCAAACAGCCTTCGATCAGCTGAACCTCCGCATAGGAATCATCCACCACAACGATCTTGCTCATTTGGTATCTCCTTATTTCTCGATGTTTGCTCATGCGTGAAAGTGGTCGTTCAAACTGCCTTGTCTTCTTACTTCAGCGGAAGAATCAAACTGATCGCTCCGGCCAAACTGCCTTCCTTCCATCCTTCCTTCTTCATTCCCGTGATGTCTCGCTCACCCTTAGGGGCACCGTGGCAGCCGAGGCAGGAGGCGGCTGCATATTCGGGATCCATCATACGCAGCACCGGTCTTCCATCGACTACCTCGCTGCGAACATAGACTTGGTCCTTCGGATGGCGTGGATCGCCGAACATCCGAAGTACTTCCTGCTCGAACTCGTCCGGCTTACTGTTTGTGGTCCGATAATCGACACTGGTGAGCTTGATGCGAACACCCGTCTTCTTATGGAAATGTTCTCCAACGCGGCGGGCGAACACGGCATGAAGGAAGCCCTTGAAACCAACTCCTGGTCTATTGATAACCTGCTGTGCCTCATCGATCACTTCTCTCTCCGCCTCCACCAAAACGAGATAGAGGTTGGCTTGAGGCACTACATTGGGAATGCGGAGATCGATCTTGGTCTTTTTCTTGAACCGCTCCAGGACTTGATCGGCCACGAAATCGGACGTAAAGCCCTTCTCAGATTTTTCCGCGTCATTAATAGTGGCTTGATGCTCCGATACTACTTCGCTCCCAATCTTCACCAATTCAATCAAGTGTTCCGCCACTTCAGCGGCCTCGGTCGTAGCTCTCGCCGGCGTGCTCCACATTAGCGAAATTATCGTCATCCCCGCCGCGACTATCATAAAAACCTGCCTGCGCATAAATCATTCCTCCTTAGCGTCGGGTCAGCATATTACCGTTCGTTGTTTTGTTTCGGATTAAAATAAATATTGTTGCCAGAACTTGAGTGTAGCCGGTCATTTGCCATTAGCAAGAGAATCGACAGTTTCGGTATCTCTCGAATTTCATGCCGTCATTGTCCTTGTTGTATCTTCACGAAAGAGTGACCCTCAGCATGATACACAGGTCCCCGCCGGACTCCAGCAATATACGTGCCGACACAAGTATCTAAATGGACAACCGGTTTCCAATCCAGTCGATTCAAGTAGATGAATGCTGCTAAATCAACCCCATCTCACCTGAGCGCAATCGATAGTCATAAACCTGGTCAACATCTTTGCATTTGTGCACAGTTGTACATCGCAGCAGAATTTTGACTTCTTCCGACAGGTTCATCTTTCAACGGCGAGAGTTAAAGTCAAATGTTGTGTATGGGTAATCAGGCGGCGATTCTCTGATCCTCCACGTTGACCCCGTCTTTGAACTGCACGCCAGTGATGATGTCAGCGAGCCGTTCAGCCCCGTTGAGCCGACGCCACCTCTGCTCGGC
>JBBRRK010000120.1:0-12310 GCA_038200765.1 Nitrospirales bacterium | reverse complement strand
GGCGTGGAGACTGTTTCGGAGACTACGGGTACTTCAGTCCCACGTGGAACCATATGGAGCATGCCTATACGCGAGTACTTCAGAATCCTGTGATCGTACGTGCGTGGAAGAACGCCCCGGTACAATTCGAGGTGTGTGGCGTGATGCAGGACTGGCATGAGAAAGACTTCGATATTGACCTGATTCTGGACAAGGGGCTGGAGTGGCATGTGTCGGTCTTGAATGCGAAGTCATCGCCGATCCCGATCGAATGGCGACCACGTGTCAATGAATTCCTCACAAAAATAGGATATCGATTCGTCCTCCGCCAGATGACTCACGCCACCGAAGCCAAGCCTGGCGGGACACTGCCCCTGCGTTCGCAATGGGAAAACATCGGTGTGGCTCCGATCTATCATGAGTGGCCGTTAGCCTATCGCTTAAGATCTGCCGATGGTCATGTCGTCGCGCGGTGGGTGAGCACTGCACATCTAAAACAGTGGCTTCCAGGCGCACAGCATGAGGTAGAAGACGCGGTCACCCTCCCAGAGGAGATATCGGAGGGTTCGTATGTTCTGGACGTTGCGATTTTGGATCAAGGGGGCCACGCACCCTTCGTCGATCTTGCCATTTCAGGAAAACGTCGGGATAGATGGTATCCGATCTCGACGGTCATGATCCGTCGTTGAGTGTGGAGCGTGTGGATTGGGCGTGACAAAGATTCGGGCGTCACGTTCTATTGCACACCTGGTCCTTGTCATCAGATTTTCTTTCGACCGCTCATAAAGAAATACCATGATGTCCCAACTCGTCTCTTGCCTCTTCTCTCTGCTCCCTACTAGAATATCTTGTACTGCGAGGCTCTCGATTCTATGTCTACGGATCCATGCGGAATCTCTAGCAGGATGCTGAAAAAGTCCGTCAGCGGCGTTCTCGCATCGCTCAGAGGCTCAACGAGAATTTTCCAGAATTCGGAAGTACTGGAGGGTCTCTTCCGTTCGCCAAGACCTATTGCACGGGCGAACGGCCCCACGAAGTGCGGTCCGTACCTCCTCGCCTCTTCGCTCGCTGCGGCCTTGCCGGACGGCCTTTTTGAGCATCATGCGAGTTGTTCATGTGTCAACGCCACGCGTAAGAACACAGCGGGATTTGAGCGTAAACTGAGTTTCCGCAGCCTGCTAGGACTCACGTGCATGCTTCCGAATGAGCAACGTATCGAGGTCCCTGAATCTGTTGTCCTGTGGTCACAAGGACAGGCAGGTGCGAGAGTACATCTTGCGATCAAGCCTCATGCTCGTGCCTGGTTTCAGCGTGACGATAATCGACTCATGTGGGAACCCGCGGAGCGAAACGTATGAGTGACAATCGGCCTATCCCGCTCAGATTTTTTGGCGCCCTTGTGCTGTTGATCCTTGGCTTCGCCGTGCCGACACGGGCGGATTTTCAAGCCGGCATGGATGCCTATAACCGTGGGGACTTCACGACAGCCTTGCGTGAGTGGCAACCGCTCGCCGAGCAGGGAGACCCACGTGCACAGTTCTCGCTCGGTTTGTCGTATGAAAACGGAGACGGCGTCCCCCGAGATTATGCAAAAGCGCGCCAGTGGTATGAGAAAGCTGCTGCTCAGGGGGACGCAAAAGCACAGCTCTACCTCGGGCTACAGTCTTCCTTCGGCCAAGGCGTACCCATGGACGTAGTCGAAGCCTACATGTGGTACAGCCTGGCGGCGGGAAATGGAAACGCGCACGCGCCTGGATACCGCAATGGTCTCACCAGGCAGATGACGCCAGCACAGATTGCCGAGGGACAGAAGCGGGCGCGGGAGTGGAAGCCGAAAGGCAAATGAGCGTCGAACACGCGACCGATGAACCACGTCCATCGAAGAGGTGGATGTATCATGAGCGCGAGGAAACACAAGAGGACATGCACCATAACCTACCACGCTGGCTCATTTTCGAAGCTGCACCTCGTATCACATTTCACCCCTAACGGTTTTATGCATATCGATCGGATCATGGGGCTCCGGCTCCCCGTCGCCCTTGCACTGTCGATCATCTGTCTTGCCGTACCCGCGTGGGCAGACTTCAAAGCAGGCGAAAAGGCCTATCAAGGCGGCGACTACGCCACAGCCTTACGTGAGTGGCAACCACTAGCCGAGCAGGGCCAGGTCGTCGCGCAGTACCAACTCGGTCTGCTGTATGCCAATGGAAAGGGCGTCACAAAGGACGATGCCAAAGCGCGGCAGTGGTACGAAAAAGCCGCGATCCAAGGGCATGCGGAAGCCCAGGTCAACTTGGGAGTGTTGTTGATGTATGCGCGGGGTGGTCAGCAAGACTACAAGATGGCTGTGTACTATCTACGTCTGGCTGCCAATCAAGGTAATGATTTAGCGCAACGAAGGCTGGGCCAGATGTATGAACGTGGGGAAGGCGTGCAGCAGGACTATATCAACGCCTACATGTGGTACAGCCTAGGAGCAGCGAAGGGGGTAGAAGCTGGAGCCAGGCTACGGGATGCGCTCGCCAAAAAGATGGACCCTGCGCAAATCGCCGAAGCCCAAAAGCTGGCGCGGGAGTGGAAACCGAAAGGCAAGTAAGTAACGAACACGGAAACACAAAACCATCCCCCCAAGAGGCGGCGGTCTTCATGACGCGGGGAAATGCCGGTCAGACTCCTCCCCCACATTATTCACAAGGGTTCGTCGCTAAAGCGTGCAGAGGCGAAGCGAGACAGGTGCTTGAAGGCATGAAGCCTGAGAGATATTCGCACAGTATGTCGAAGAACTGAACGGCAAGACTGACCTTTACTCCGAAAACTACACCCTTTGCCTTCTACTCCGTTATCATTGGATAAACAGCTCGTATCATTCGGCTCCGCCAGTTCTTTATTAGGCACGAGTGGCGTGCATGCGGGTTGAAAGCAGATTCGTTAGGCGGCTGTGGAGTGCGGTGAGGTCATCGAGCAGTTCGATCTTAGTATCACGAAGGCGATCTCCAATGGCACGGGCCCCTTGCCCACCCACGGCCACAGACCAGCGGATGGACACTACCTCAAGTTCCTTGATCTGTAGAAGCATAGCGGCTTCGGGTCTTACCTCAGTGAGAGAAAGCAGTACGAGATCGGGTTTGATCGTTTCGCAGAAGATCACGAGGTCTGAATGGGGAAGGTTCGGGCCGAGATAATAGACGTGGCAGCCTCTGATCGCAGCGATGTAGGCCACGGCTTGGGCGCCGATCTCATGTGCTTCGCCTTCCGGGCAGGCGATTAGAATTCGTGGACCTGATTCATTCACCGGAAGTTGATTCATGACTGAAAACAATTTCTGTTGGACGATCTTCGTCACATAATGTTCGACGGCGATATTCAACCGGTCTTGGTGCCACAGCTCGCCGATCCGTCGTTGCAGTGGAAGCAGAATCCTCTGGATAGCTTCATCGAACGGAATGACGGCCACTGCGCCGTTCAGTCTGCGCTCGAATCCTGCCTTATCGAGCGGGTCAAGCGATCCTATCAAATCGTCTAACAAGCGCTCATGAGGTTTCTGGCCCTCTGCAGAAACTGGAGTCGCGATACGCATCCGGGCGACAAGCGAGTCGTGTCCCTCCGTTGCGAGTGAACCGATCGTTACCCCTTCTTCCATCTGAGCCTTCACAAAACGGAGGAGCGCCACCTCTTCGTCGCTATATTGACGATAACGATTGGAACTCCGTGAAGGTTTGACAAGCCCATATCGCCTCTCCCAGACGCGAATGACATCCTTCGAGAGACCAGTCAGTTTTGCAACTCTATGAATTCTATGTACATTCATCATTACTACTTCATTATATTATAACGTCTAATGTTTGTCAAATATATTACACTATAACACTTGACGCATTGGACATATTGGTTTATACCTTGGACATGCTTGCTACAAACATTAAACGATCAATCTATTGAGTGGATCATGGCAAAAGCATTGCCGGAGCATACAAGACCTGAGCTACTCGGGGTTCACACGTTATCTTCCGCGGTCCCACATGAATCGAGATGCACCAGGTGCGGCGGGCTCATGGTGAAGGGCTACTACATAGATTTACTTAACAACGTCGGTGAGTCGAAATTTGCCGCGAAACGTTGTGTGCAATGTGGTGAGGTTGTCGATGCCGTTATCCTTCGTAATCGAGCGACCAGTCACGGGGCGATGCTGGCTCCTCCAGCAATTGCGCTCAGTATTTGAATTGTATTTTAGAAAACGATTAACTAGCATATTTACTGCGCCAGGACGGTCCTGGTGTTCCAAAACCAAGGAGGTTTCTCATGCGGATTCAAGGGGTGTTTCAGGTTGGATTGGGGGTGGCATTGATGGCAGGCGTCATCTCTGTTGCAACAGCGGCGGACATGCCGACCAGCGACAAGGACATGGTGCTGATCCCAAAGGGTGAGTTCACCATGGGGAGCAACGAACATTCAGATGAAGCCAAGCATCAGGTCGTGCTTGACGCCTATCTGATCGACAAATTTGAAGCCTCAAATAAACGGTACAAAGAATTTATGAAGGCCAGCGGTCACTCAGCCCCGGCCTATTGGGACGATCCTCGACTCAGCAAACCCGATCAACCAGTGGTCGGCGTAGACTGGAATGATGCGAGCGAGTTCTGCAAGTGGGACGGTAAGCGACTTCCGACGGAAGCAGAATGGGAGCGGGCAGCTAAAGGTCCACAAGGCGACAACCACTATCCGTGGGGCCATACACTCGACCCGAAGAAAGCCAACTATGGCCAGAACATTGGTCGTACCACGCCGGTTGATTCCTACCCCGAAGGGGTGAGTGGCTACGGGCTCTATAACATGGCCGGGAACGTTTTCGAATGGGTCGAGGATTGGTATGACCTGAAATATTATAAGGAGAGCCCTGCCCTGAATCCACGTGGCGCCGAGAAGGGCTACAACTTTGCAAATCAAGGTCCGGTGAGGGTGCTACGCGGCGGTTCCTGGCTCGCGCCGGCAACCTCCCTCCATACGAGCCATCGGTTCTGGAATCAGCCTCAGAATAATTCCTATGGGGTCGGCTTGGGGTTCCGTTGTGCGAAATCGGCCCAGACGGTCTCCGATGAAGCCATGCAAGCAGGCCGCGATGCGTTCATTCAGGCATTAATTGCGATGGGTGCTGAGAAGAACGCCGAGGCGATGGCCGCCATCGAGAAAGCGTTGGCTGAGGACCCTGGCAATATGGAATACCAGGCGACCCGCGATTTGATCAAGAATGCGATGAAGAAGATGATGAAGAAGAACTAGTTGAAGGACGGGCAAGGGGGGGGGTGGTATCGCACCCCCCTCCGAGAGCCCAAATCGTGCCAGGAGGTCTGAAGTGAATAGGTCTGAAACCATGGTGCCGAGCACATCGACGGTGAACCCGGCTGCAGTTCCGGACAAGTCCCTCATTCTGCTCACAGGTGCCAGCGGGTACATCGGCGGGCGCCTCCTACCGTCGTTGGAGAATCAGGGGTACCGTTTGCGCTGCGTGGCCAGACATCCAGAAGTTCTCAAACCAAAGGTAGGTCCATCAACGGATGTGGTCGCGGGTGACGTCCTTGATCGACCGAGTCTCGACTCCGCATTGCGAGGAGTCGACGTGGCCTACTACATGGTTCACTCCATGAGTTCGACCGGCTCGTTTGAAGAGACGGACCGACAGGCAGCGCGGAACTTTAGCGAAGCGGCGAAGGCAGCGGGTGTCAAGGGCCTCATCTATGTGGGAGGTTTGGGCAGCGACGAAGAGGAGCTCTCGACACACTTGCGCAGTCGGCACGAGGTCGGAGATATCTTGCGCCAGTCGGGTCTGCCCGTATGTGAGTTTCGCGCTTCGGCCGTGATTGGGTCAGGCAGCGCCTCGTTTGAGCTGATTCGCGCGCTGGTGGAGCGCCTGCCGGTCATGTTTACACCGAGATGGGTCAAGGGGAAGGCGCAGCCCATCGCGATCGACGACTTGGTGGACTACCTGATTGAAGCGCTTCGGATTCCCATTTCCAAATACCGCATCTACGAGGTCGGCGGTACCGACCAAGTATCCTACGCAGAGATGATGCTTGCGTACGGGCGGCAACGCGGGCTAAAGCCTTTGATCATCCCCGTGCCGGTCCTCACCCCTTGGGTGTCTGCTCTCTGGCTGGGATTGATCACTCCGCTCTACGCTCGCATCGGGCGAGCGATTATTGAGAGCATCGTCCATGTCACGGTGGTGCGGGACAACGCCGCGCTCGCAACCTTCTCTATACGTCCAATGGGAATCGATGAGGCCATTCGCCGAGCCCTAGCCCATGAAGAGACACATTTCGCGGCCACGCGCTGGTCCGATGCGCTCTCCTCATCGGGCAAGTTGCCGTCGTGGGGGGGGGTGCAGTTCGGCACACGTCTAGTCGATTCGCGGACGTTGAACGTCGACGCGCCGCCTGAAGTCGTCTTCAAACACATTGAGCGAATCGGCGGTGACGCTGGCTGGTACGCATGGAACTGGCTGTGGCGAGTGCGCGGTTTCATCGACCTGCTCGAAGGGGGCGTGGGCTTGAGACGTGGACGGCCTTCTTCCACGACCCTTCGCGTCGGTGATACGGTCGACTCATTTCGCGTTGAGTCGATTGAGCCGAACCGCCGCCTGCGACTCAAATCCGAGATGCATTTGTACGGGCGGGCGTGGCTGGAGTTCGAGGTGACTGGCACAGGTTCTTCAACAACGATCCGGCAGACCGCGATCTTTGATCCGGTGGGACTGATCGGGCAGATCTATTGGTATACGCTCTACGTGCCGCACCAATTTGTGTTTAGTGGGATGTTGCGGGGAATCGCACAAGCAGCGTTGCGTGAGATGAGAGACCTCGATGAGGCGAAGATACCTAACAGGCAGCAGGCGGCGCCGCACCGTCGCTGAACCGGGCGTATGGGAGGGGCGGCAAAGTCGCCCCATCAGGGAACCAACTTGTGATGGAGGTCTGCAATGCAGATAGCACACACCATTGTGATCGTGGCACTGGCGACCGGGTTCATAATATTGCCCGCAACAGTCCGTGCGGAGAAGCCCTTGATACCCATGGAGATGGTGTACGTCGGACATGGCTCATCAGTGATGGGGATTGATAAGGAAGAGCCTACCGACTCAGGAAAAAAGCCTACTCCGTACGACCGACGGATGAAGGCACCCTGGTCCGCCGAGGCGCTCCGTGACGAAGGTCCAGCGCATATGGTGTTCTTGGATTCATACCTCATGGATACGTATGAAGTCTCGAACAAGGACTATGGCGAGTTTGTCACAGCGAAAGGTCATCCGGCCCCGGCCTACTGGGACGATCCCCGTTTGAATAAGGCGCAACAACCTGTGGTCGGGGTGAATTGGAAGGACGCCACAGCTTTCTGTGAATATCGCGGCAAACGCCTTCCAACGGAAGCGGAGTGGGAGAAGGCGGCTCGTGGTCCCGAGGGCAACCTCTACCCCTGGGGCAACGACTTTGACCCGCTGAAAGTCAATTATGGCAAAAATCACGACGCCACCATGCCGGTGGATTCCTATCCAGAGGGAGCCAGTTATTACGGCCTGTACAACATGGCCGGCAATGTTTTCGAGTGGGTCGCTGACTGGTATGACCCCCGTTACTATGGACGGCTGGAAACCATGGTGAATCCGACCGGTCCAGCAGAACCCGTATGGATAGGTGGCACCGGAACCTATGTAGACCGGCTCACGGTTGGTGAAAAGCGGGTGATTCGAGGGGGATCGTGGATCGCGCCGGAAGGCACGATCAAGGCAACGCACCGGTTCTGGAATCACCCGCTTAATAACAGCTACGGCGTGGGTTTGGGCTTTCGCTGTGCCAAGACTGCCCCATCCGAAATCGATGAGCGAATCAAAGATGCCTCCGTCGTGGCCTACGTCGAAATGGGACGAGAGCGGTTTGCGGAGGCCCAACAGGCCGTCGCCAAGGGACTGGCCATTGACCCAAAGAATGTGGAACTCCTGGAGCTTCGACAGTTGATTGAGGAATCGATGAAGCGGCCATAAAAGACGATTACAACGGTTATTGTTAATGGATTGATCGTGACGGAGGCGCCCTTATGATACACGACAAGATTCTCCTTCCAGGGATTGTCCTCATCGCACTACTCGGAGCTTCACCCCTCCAGGCTGATCCTATCGATCCGGCCCGGCATCCGGAACCGGATAAGGTCCAGACGGTGCATGAGGCCGAGCATGAGGTGGACCAGGCCTGGGAGGTCTACCATCGCGCGGCGTTAGGCGGAACGGTCGCGTCCCCTGCCCTGCAGGCGGACATCGAGCAGCACCTGCATGAAGCCAGATCCCTCGTTATCCAAGCACAAGAGGCAGCCGAGCGGGGAGACGAGCACCAAGTTCAGCGTCTTGTAAGCCAAGTGAAAGACCATACTACCAAGGCCATTGAGGGGAGCAAGGAGCAGAAGAAATGACGCAAGGTCTGAGGAGAAGAGAAACTCACCGAAGCACTATTGTTGCCATGATGGCCTTGGCCTGTGCCGTCGCGATCGCGCCGGTCGTCGCAGCACAGACGGTTTCCAAAGAGCTTGACTCGGTCCCCATGGTGACAATTCCAGCTGGAGCATTCTTGATGGGGAATCCGGAGGGAACAGGCCGGGCCGACGAATGGCCGCAGCGATCGGTGTACCTCGACAAGTTTGCCATCGATCAAGTCGAAGTGACGAATGCACGGTTTCTGGTGTTCGTCGCGACCACGGGCCATCGAAGCCCTCTGAATCCCTATGGCACCGGACCGCTCCTGTCCGTGAAGGGCATCGAACAGCTTCCGGTCGTGCAGACGACCTGGTACGACGCCAAGGCCTATTGCAGTTGGGCCAAGAAACGGCTCCCGACGGAAGCGGAATGGGAAAAGGCCGCTCGCGGTACCGACGGTCGTCTCTTTCCCTGGGGGAATGAACCCGCGACATCGAAACGGGCGAACTTTGACCGTGAGTGGGAGGAGGAGCACACCTTGCATCCGGTCGGGTCCTTGCCCCACGGCGACTCACCCTACGGGGTGAAGGACCTATCTGGCAACGTTCGAGAGTGGGTGCAGGATTGGTATGACGCTGAGTACTACCAGCATGCGCCGGATCGGAATCCTCAGGGTCCTGAGAAAAAAGGCGTGGTCCGATCGATTCGCGGTGGGTCTTGGCATAGCCCGATCTCGGACATTACGGCGACGGCCCGCGGGCGCGGCGGATTCGCGCTGCAGACCCACGGGACAGGCTTTCGCTGTGTTCATGGTCTGGAGGATCAGACTCAGCAGAAATAGACGGTCGACGTGGTGAGGCGATGAGACTAGATGACCACAACGGAGAACTTACAATTCGACGATCGCATGAAGATGCGATGAATTTTTCGAGTTCAAAACACGAATAGTTATGGACCACCTCTCTTAAGATTCCATGAGGATTTCTAGTTTGAAGGCCAAATCGGCGAGATAGACAAGGAGGAATCATGGCAGGGAAATTACGGCAATACTTGAGGCTGTCCGGTGGCGCCCTGCTTCTGGGCGCACTTGTTATGATCGGAATGATCGCCGTGGTATTCGGCGGGGAGCACGCCCTCTCCAGGACCGAATTCTGTGTGAGCTGCCATTCCCAGACCTACCCGTATGAAGAGCTGAAAAAGTCCTCGCATTATGGCGCGCTCGGTGCCGACCCTGGCTGCAAGGATTGCCATGTGCCCCAAGGCTTGGGAAACTTCCATCTGGCCCTCTGGACGCACGCGTATGACGGGACGCGGGCAGTGCTCGCGGAGATTATGTATGACTACTCTACTATCGAGAAATTCAACGAGCGACGGCAGATCATGGCCCACTACGCGCGCATGTCGCTCAAAAATTGGGACAGCGTCACCTGCCGGGATTGTCACAAAAATACCAAGCCGCCCGGCGCATCGGCGAAAGCTGCGCACAAGAAGATGGAAACGGAGGGTGCCACCTGCATCGATTGCCATCAAAACCTGGTGCATAAGAAAGTTCCGGAGATGGACCTCAATGCCAGTAAAGCGCAGGGCATGATGGTGTTGAAGGAGGAGAAGAAAGAGAAGGACTGACTTCTCGGATCACAGTACGCCTTTTCCCGCGGTCCGTGTTAACGGCGAAAGAAAAATGCTGCGACGATCTTGAGATTGGAGTAGTCATTCTCGCGGTAGTCGTAAGCCCGCCGCTGGAGCCGGTAGCTGTTGCGAGCACCGCCTGAGCCTGCATGCTCTAAAAACTCTCCGGTGAGCGTATTTAAAGGAGTATAGCGGTTTTCACATTAAACCGAGGAGGCTCCCATGTTGTGTATTCCCAAAGTAGTCGGTGTCATGTTTTGTGCTTTCTTGCTGTGCCTCGGGCTGTCTGGTACTGCGGCTCTGGCTGCAGACGATATGCAACTTGGCAAATCTGGTGAGCGGATAGGCGGTCAATCTGGTCACAGGGGCGATGAAGATAAGCTAAAGGCCGTAGCAGAGGACTCTTCTGGCAAGAGAATGGGCGGGCAATCTGGTCACAGGGGCGATGAAGATAAGCTGAAGGGCGTAGCAGTCGACTCCGCCGGTAAGAGGATAGGCGGGCAATCCGGTCACAGGGGCGATGAAGATAAGCTGAAGCGCAGCCCCATGAAGAAATGACGTGAGTCCTGTTTCGACACAGATCTTCACTGTGCTGGATAAAGGTGATAGAAATCTCTTGGACCAGATCAATTGATACTTAGGGTGGCCACTGGCTCAAGACCCAGAGACAGGCCACATCAGACCAAGACGCTGCTGCTATCATTGGCGTGCCGGCAATGGGAAGGCCTGCACGAGACGAATGAAAGCACCGGGAGAGTATGAAGAACGCACCGACAATTGAAACATGTTTGGAAACATTGATTATTACCGGCAGCAGTGGGCTGATCGGCAGCGCGTTCCTTGATCGCGTTGGAGAGAGCTACAAGGGGATGGGCTTCGACCGCAAAGGGCCGCCTCATTCGCCTCCCAAGACCGCACAGGTCATCGCGTGCGACCTCAGCTCGGATGAGAGTGTCTACGCGGCATTGGGCGAAGTTCGTCGGCGCGGGCACAGGCAGATCGCCTCAATTCTCCATCTTGCGGCGTACTATAGTTTCCCAAGTGAGTCGAGTCCCCTGTACGAGCAAGTCACCGTGCGCGGCACCGAGCGGCTGCTGCGAGGGCTGCGCGACTTTGAGGTCGAGCAGTTCATATTTGCCAGTACCATGCTCGCGCATGCGCCTTGCGAACCGGGAGAGCGTATTAACGAAGATTGGCCACTCGAGCCAAAATGGGATTATCCCAAGTCGAAGGTCACGGCGGAGCAACTGATCTTGCGTGAGAGGGGGGACATACCGGTGGTGCTGATGCGCATCGGCGGTGTGTACGACGATCGCTGCCATTCGATCCCCCTCACACAGCAGATCAAGCGCATTTACGAAAAGCGGTTCATCAGCCGTATTTTTTCTGGCGACATTACGCATGGAGTGGCCTTCGTGCATATGGAGGATATGGTCGAGGCGTTGGTGCTCGCCGTCGAACATCGCAAGGAACTTCCGCAAATAACGACGCTGCTCATCGGCGAATCGGAAACACTTAGTTACGATGAGCTGCAACGCGCCATCAGCCGCCAACTTCATGGCAAAGAATGGAAGACGTATCCCATTCCCAAGACATTGGCCAAGCTTGGCTGTTGGCTCCAGAGCTTGTTGCCCGGCGCCGACCCATTCCTCAAGCCGTGGATGATCGATCTGTCTGATGACCATTACGCGTTCGATATCTCCCGCGCCCGTGCGCTTCTCGGCTGGGAGCCGCGTCACTCGCTGCGCAAATCATTGCCAAAAATAATCGACGAGCTGAAGTTCGACCCAGTGGGCTGGTATGAGGAAAATAATCTGAAGGCGAACACTATTCCGGATCAGTAGAGTCCGATTAAAGCAGTCGTTGCCTGTTCGCTTTGTGGTCGCTGCCAGCAAATCTTCTCGAAGGGGGTGGCGGAAAAATCCGTAGCAACCTGTAGGGCAGCGCACTGCCAGAGCGCGTAGATGGAGGCTGCCAGCAAAGTGAAGTTGTTGGTTAGGAGCACCCGCGTCTTGCCGCTATCGGGATCCTTGAATCGGATACGACCTACTCAAAATCGACCTCTAGAAAAAGTTTTCGTGGCGGATATGGTCTACCTTCATACCTTTATGGATGAGCAATCGTTTGGCCTCCTCGATCATGGGACGCCCTCCACAGAGGTATGCGTCAGTGTTTGAGGCTTCGCCGACAGACACCTGTTCACTAATCAAGTCTGTGACGCGACCTCGCAATCCGGGCCATCCCATC
>JBBRRK010000119.1:0-12333 GCA_038200765.1 Nitrospirales bacterium | reverse complement strand
AAATCCGTCTACGACATCATCTCCGAGGGCCACGAGACCATTATGCTCGGCAAGACCGAAGTCAATGCCAGAGCCTACTGCGCCCGGTTCAACTTCGCGGGCTCCGATCAACAGAAGAAGGTGAAGGATATTTCAGGCGGTGAACGCAACCGTGTGCACCTGGCTCGCATGTTGAAAGAGGGGGCGAACCTCATCATCCTCGACGAGCCGACCAACGATCTCGACATCAACACTTTGCGCGCCCTGGAAGAAGGATTGGAACGTTTCGCCGGTTGCGCCGTCATCAGCAGTCACGATCGCTGGTTTCTCGACCGGATCGCGACCCACATCATGGCGTTTGAAGGCGATAGCAAGGTGGTCTGGTTCGAAGGGAACTACAGCGAGTATGACGCGGACCGGAAGAGGCGCTTGGGCAAGGAAGCCGATCAGCCACATCGGATTAAATACCGGAAGCTGACGCGTTAGCAGGATGTTGAAAAAGTCTCCCAGCGGCGTTCTCGCATCGTTCAGAGGCTCAACGTACCGAAGCGTACGCCTCGCCTCTTCGCTCGCTGCGGCCTTGCTGGATAGCCTTTTTGAACATCCTGCGTTGTGTTGCCCAAGACGTGCTGACCAGTACGATACTGGGTACCTACACTGTTTTTCTGCAGCCTGTTAGAGCGACATTTACGATGACACCTCGCGCGATCGTCACCGGGGCGGCGGGATTGATTGGGCAGTACCTCGTGAAGACCGCCCCGCGATGGGCTCCCGGTTGGGATGTGCAGGGACTGTCCCGCGCGGAGCTTGAACTGACCGAGACGTCGAAGGTCGCCGCGCACCTTCATGCGTTGAAGCCCGACCTCCTCATCCATTGTGCCGCGCTCAGCCGAACCAAGGCCTGCGAGCAAGATCCCAACCAAGCCCACCGCATCAATGTGGAGGTCACTGCGCACCTTGCGCAGCTGTCTCAGAACATTCCCTTCATCTTCCTGTCCAGCGCGGAAGTCTTCGACGGGAAGACCGGCTGGTACGGCGAAGCGGATGAGCCGAACCCGATTAATGTCTACGGCAAGACCAAGCTCGAAGCCGAGCGGGTGGTGTTGCAGAACCCCCAGCACACGGTCGTTCGAATCGTGCTGACGTCTGGGACGTCGCAGAACTGCGATCGAAGCTTTGTGGAAGACATGTGCCAGGCCGCCAAGGCCGGCAAAGACGTGACGCTCTATGCCGATGAGTTTCGCTGTCCGCTTCCTGCTGCGGTCATTGCCCGTGTCGTCTGGGAACTCGTCGATCGCAAGCGGCCGGGGCTCTATCACCTGGGGGGGAGTGAGAGGCTCTCGCGCTGGGACATCGGTAAAGCCTTGCTGCCTTGGTATCCGGAGTTGAAGGGCCGACTGATACGGGGCTCCGCACGGAACCATGCTGGGAGTCCCCGGCCCGCCGACCTCTCGCTCCGCTGCGACAAGATTCAGCGGCTCCTGTCGTTTCGCATTCCGGGGTTTCGTGAATGGCTTACCGGACGCTCACGCCGAGATGCAGACTTGTGGGATTATCTCGATGGAAGTTCGTGAAACGCGGGCTAAGGGGTCTGCTTGATGGCGGCGAGGCGTTCCTGGGCGGTGGCGGCTTCTTTGCTGGTTGGATAGAGACGGATCACATCTTCGTACAACTGTTTCGCGTGGGGCAGGTTCATCTGCCGCTCTTCGAACTCGGCGGTCTCCAGCATCTCCTTGGCTTTGTCGCCGGAACAGCTCAGCAGCAGCATGCAGCCGATGGCACAGAGCATGAGTCGTGTGGTCATCATAACTGTCCTTTCCTGAAGTATCCTACTGCCTGGACGCATTGCTGCTCACCTGGCCTGATCGTGATCTAACCGAGTCGATCCCATAGCGGGGGGCCGCAATGGCTTCGCTTCGACAATGCGGGCAACGGCTTGGGCTCGTCAGACGGCGGCGGTCACGGAAGACAAAGTTGCAATCCTGACAGCGTGCCGGGTCCAGAATGAACCGCCTTGCCTTGTCGCGTGCGATCGTCTTCACGACATGGGTCAGATGCTCCTCGACCTGTCGCTCGGGGATGCCCAGCATCTGTGCCAACTGGTACGACGAGAGCCTGGTGCCCGTGATCACGTCGATAATCCGTTGACGCGGCGTCCGTTCGAGAGGCAACATGACGCGACATCGTAGGGAATCGCGTGAGAAAAACCAAGGGCAAAGGTGCCCTTGAGTTGAACGGCTTCGATGCCTCTGTCAGGATACAGATGTTATGCCCACTCTCAATCAGAGCGAACTCGCCGAACTCGCGCTGAAACGCGTGGTGGCCTCCGGAGCCGAGTACGGCGATATCCGCCTCCTTGACAGCACGACCCAGACCATTCGCGGCGAAGATCGCCGCATCGCGTCCATTGGAGAAGCCCGGGACAGCGGGTTTGGGATCCGCGTTCTCTATCATGGGGCCTGGGGTTTTGCGGCCAGCTCGGTGTGTTCGCTGGAAGAAGTCCCGCGTGTGGCTGAATTGGCTATCGAGATTGCGAAAGGTTCAGCCTCTCTGGTGATCGATAAAGTGAAGCTCGCCGATGAGCCGATCCATCGAGACCGGATCGTGACGGCGCAGCGGATCGATCCGTTTGCCGTCGCGCTTGAAACGAAAACGGCGCTGCTCCTCGACACCATGGAATCTGTCCATCGGCAGCCCGGCATCGTGCGGAGCAGCGCGAGCCTCTGGGCCCGCCGGGATCGCAAGCTGTTTGTGTCGACCGAAGGGTCGCGCCTGGAATTCGACCTTCTGGCCGTGAACGGAGATTTCGATGCCACAGCGGTGCATGATGGGAGATTCGCCTCGCGGAGCTACAATACGCCGCATCTTCGGATGGGCTATGAATTGATCGAGGACGCCAATTTCCTGGCCGAGGCCCCGCGCATTGCATCTCAGGCCGTGGAGAAAGTGAAGGCGCCCACCACCGAACCAGGTCGGTACGATCTCGTCCTTGATCCTGAGCATCTGTCGCTCACCATGCATGAATCGTGTGGTCATCCGAGCGAGCTCGACCGCGCACTCGGGTACGAGGCCAACTATGCCGGTACCAGTTTTCTCACACCCGACAAACGAGGGACTTTTCGCTATGGCTCCCCGCACGTGAATCTCGTGGCCGACAACTGCGAACCGGAGACCCTCGCCGCAACCGGCTACGACGACGACGGCGTGGCCTGCCAGCAATGGGACATTGTGCGCGACGGCATCTTCGTCGGCTATTGCACGAACCGCGAGGTGGCGACAAAAATCGGCGAGACGCGCTCGCGCGGGTCCAATCGGGCGGATAGCTGGGGCAGTGTCCCGATGGTGCGTATCGCCAACGTCGGCCTTGAGCCGGGCGCCGCCACCCTCGACGAGTTGCTCGCCGATGTGAAACGCGGTATCTACATCGAAGGCCACGGGTCTTACAGCATCGATCAACGACGGTATAACTTCCAGTTCGGTGGCGACGCATTTTGGCTGATTGAGAACGGGAAGCGGACACACATGGTTCGCGACGTCATCTACCATGGGATCACGCCGGAGTTCTGGAACAGCTGCGACGCGGTCGCGGATCGGTCCCACCGCCGGCGGTATGGGTTCATCACGTGCGGCAAGGGCCAGCCGAGCCAGTCCGGCTGGATGACCCACGCGGCCTCCCACGCGCGGTTCCGCAATGTGAATGTCATCGAAGGCCAGGCCGGATCATGAGCACGACCGGCCTCAAGACCTGGCCAAAGCTGACGAGCCGGGACGAGTTCCAGTTCCTCGCAGAGCTGGTTCTCAAACATTCGACCGGCGACCACACGCTGGTGTCGTTGCACGATCAGCAGAGCGGGACGACGCGGTTTGCGAACAATCAGATTGTCCAGAACGTCGATACGAGGCGCGGATCGTTGCGTGTGACGGTGGCGTTCGGGCGGCGTCATGGCACCGCCGGCACGACAGAGCTTACTGCGGGGGCGGTACAAGAGACGGTGACCAGAGCCACGCAGATCGCGCATGTGTCGCCGGACGATCCGGAATACCTCCCGCCGGTGGAGCCACAGTCATATCTGACGTCTCCGACGACGCGAGCCGAAACTGCCGCGGCCGGCCCAGTCCGTCGTCTGGAATACACAAATGAGGCGATCGGGCAATGCCGGATGGAAAATCTTGGCGCAGCTGGGATTGTGTCCTCGTCGATCGCGACGGTTGGAGTGGCCGCAAGTACGGGACTCTTCGCACACGAAGAACGGACCGATGCACGGTTCAGCCTCACGGTTCAGGCTGGCGAGGCCACCGGCTGGGCCGCCGCGGCCCACCGATCCATCGATCATCTGAGGGTTCAGGAGCGGACACTCACCGCGATTCATAAGGCCAAGCGGGGTCTGGAGGTGCAAGAGCTGCCTCCGGGGCGCTATACCGTGATTCTTGAGCCGGCTGCCGTCGCGGGGCTGTGGTCCTCGTTGCTCTGGGCCCTCGATGGGAAGTCTTACGAGAAAGGTACGAGTGCAATGACTGGTAAGCTGGGCCAGCCGGTCGTCGACACACGGCTGACGTTCCGTAATCTGCCGGCGCACGAGGATCTCTTGGGCATCGGGTTCACCGCTGATGGGTTGCCGGCCGTGGCATCCGATTGGATTGTTGACGGGGTGCTCACGCAGCTGTCGTACGATCGGTTCACGGCGAAGATGCGAGGGGTCGGGAAGATCCCCACACTCGACGCCCCCTGCCTCTCAGGAACAGGGCCGTCCTTGCCGAGGTTACAAGAATTGATCAAGCACACGGAGCGAGCTATTCTTGTGACGAACCTCTGGTACATCCGGACGGTCAATCCGACCGATCTTACCCTGACCGGTATGACAAGAGACGGCACGTTTCTCGTCGAGAAGGGAGAGATCGTCTCGGCGGTGAAGAACTTTCGGTTTCACGAAAGCCCTCTGCGAGTCTTCAAGCAGATTGCGGCCTTTACCAATCCGACTGAAGCGATCACGTCCGAAACCGGCAAGCTCCTTGTGCCGGCGATGGTGCTCCGAGACTTCAATTTTTCCAGCGTGACCCGCTTCTGAGACTTCTCCACCATGAGCGAACAAGTTACCCTCAGTTTGTTGACTCGGCGGGAGAGCCAGGATAGACAAGAGTGGGGGCATAGACATGCGTATGACAAGGTGGTGCCTCATAACGGTGCTGGGAGTGGGCCTGCTGGGCGCAGGCTGCAACGTTGCGAGGATTTCGGAGCAAGAGGATCTTGGGCGCGGGATCGTACAGGGTACGCTGGGAGCCCAATCGGCAGGCGATGTACGGCTCCCGATACCAGCGCATACCGTTTCTTTCACCGGCCAAGTGACGGAGGTCGAGGGTGGGGCCTATGTGCTGAAGGGAGTCAGTGGCGTCGAACGTCGCGTGGCGCATGACGAACATACTCGAATCGATCGACCGGCCCATGTCGGGGATCGGATCGAAGCCTTCGTGGATGACAGCGGCCGCGCAGTTCTTATTCGGAACATTGATCAAGGTGAAGGATCGCAGTAAATCAAGGTGACAGTGGACCTGGGTGGAGAAACAGGCTCAAGCGGGTGAAGGGAGGATCGATGTTCGCGACACTCTTGGTTGCAGGGATAACCTGTTGGCTTGCGATGGTCTTACCGGCGGAGGCCGGGCCTGCCGACCAGACCGATGCTCCACCGTTCTTCGACAATCTTGGTTCCCTCCACCATCCCATCACGACCACATCGGAACAGGCCCAACGATATTTCGATCAGGGGCTCCGACTCGTCTATGCCTTCAACCACGAAGAAGCGATCCGATCGTTTGAAGCTGCGGCCCAATTTGATTCGCAGGCGGCCATGCCCTATTGGGGAATTGCGTTGGCACTCGGCCCCAACATCAATAGTACGATGGAGAAAAAAGACGAACGTCGCGCTATCGAGATGGCCCAGAAGGCTCGCCGACTGGCAGGCCGCGCGACTCCTGAGGAGCACGCCTACATCGAGGCGTTAGTCACACGGTATGTGGGCCGGAAGGGAGCCAAGCGCAAGGGACTCGATGAGGCCTATGCGAAGGCCATGCGATCGGTCGCGCAGCGATTCCCCGAGGATGATGATGCGGCCACGCTGTTTGCGGAAGCGCTGATGGATTTGCGGCCCTGGAACTTTTGGAAACAGGATGGGAAACCGCAGCCAGGCACAGACGAGATCGTCACCACGCTCGAGTCCGTGCTCGCGCGCAACCCCGATCACCCGGGAGCCTGCCACTACTACCTGCACGCGGTCGAGGCCTCATCGCAACCGGAACGGGCCTTGCCCTGTGCGGAGCGGCTCCCGGGTCTTATGCCGGGCGCAGGCCATCTCGTTCATATGCCCGCCCACATTTACATGCGGGTCGGGAAGTACCACAAAGCGGTGGAGCAGAATCAGCAGGCAGCCCACGTCGATGAGCAGTACTTGGCCGATCAACACCCAACCGGCGAGTATGCCGATGGCTATTACACACACAATCTCCATTTTCTCTGGGCGTCCCTGGCGATGGAGGGGCGCAATGTCGAAGCCATGAAGGTCGCCCGCGACTTGACGGCGACTATTACAACAGAGGAAGCCCGCAAAGACCGCGGGAAGGAACTCTACCTTCCAACGCCGATCTTCTCAATGATTCGATTTGGCCGATGGGAGGAGTTACTCAGGGAGCCTCCACCGCCCAAGGGATTACGTTTGATGGAAGGGATGTGGAGGCTGGGGCGAGGACTTGGCCTTGTTGCGACCGGTCGGCTCCCTGGGGCTGAGGGTGAACACGTCGTCCTTGCCGGCCTCACGAAGCAGATCCGCCGGGATCGCACGACGGAAGAAAAGACCGAGCGGGCCCTTCTCAAGATGGGCGAACGGGTTCTGGCAGGAGAGCTCGCTGTGCGCCGCCAGCGCTATGATGACGCGATCAGATTGTTTGAGGACGCGATCAAAATGGAAGAGGCGCTCCCATACTCGGAGCCTGCGCTCTGGCCACTATCCGTGCGGCACTATCTGGGGGCGGCGCTCTTGTTGGCCGGTCGTCCGTCCGAAGCGGAAGCGATCTATCACGCGGACCTTCTGCGATATCCGAACAACGGTTGGGCGCTGATCGGATTGATCCAGAGCCTGCGAGCTCAACAGAAGGGCGACCAGGCGACTGAGGCTGAGGATCGTTTCAAGAAGGCCTGGGCCCATGCCGATTTCATTCCGGCTGCGTCTCGAATGTAGTCACGAGCTAAGGAGAGGGTATGTCGGAGAGCTGGCCTTTTTCGAGGAGGATACCGGAGTTGGCGAAGGGCAGGCGGCCGTCTTTGAGGTGAAGCCGGCCCGTGATGTCGTACGAGAGGTCTTGTGCCTGTGAGAAGCTCAGGAGCTGGCGTATCACATCGAAGGTCGAGGTGCTTGTCTCAACGGAGACAACGGCCTCGCTGAGTCGAGGGACTGTGATGGCGATATTGCTCAACCCGCGGGCCAGCCGTTTCCCGTTGAGATTGAGCGTAAAGTCGATGCCCGTGACGAGCCAATCGAAATCGTTGGGGTTGCGGATACGGAGTTCCACTTGCAATCGTTGTTCGAACGCGGTTCCCTCCAAGGGCGTGACATCCGCGACGAGCACCTCAGGGGGTTCGCCTTTCATGAACCAGGAGGCGCACCCGACCATAGCGATCAGGAGGAAGCATGAGAGGTAACGGACAATGATCCGCATGGAGTTGAATCATACAGAAACATCCAAATCGAAGCTATGCCCGTAGTGAATTGTAAGGCTTCACGATGCTATTTGACTGAATCAGTGAGGAGGGTCGTTTCATGAGAAGGCACGCCGTTCTATCCGTTCTTGCAGTGACCGTTTTCCTCATCGGGGCCTTGAGCCTCCAAACAACCAGCCAAGCTGCAGCGGATGCCACTCCGGCCAAGGCCTACTTCGCAGGAGGCTGTTTCTGGTGCATGGAAGAAGTCTTCGAAAAAGTCGAGGGGGTGCTGTCTGTGACCTCGGGATATATGGGGGGGACGGTTGTGAGTCCGAGCTATGAAGAGGTGTCCGCTGGACGAACGGGGCATGCGGAATCGGTCGAAGTGGTCTATGACCCGGCCAAAGTGAGCTACCAGAAACTGCTGGATGTCTTTTGGCTCAGCGTTGATCCGATCACACCGAATGCACAGTTCTGCGATCACGGGAGCCAGTATCGCTCCGCCATTTTCTTTCAGACTGACGAAGAGAAACGTGCGTCGGACACCTCCAAACAGGCGATCGAGCAATCAGAGCGATTCAAAGAGCCGATCGTCACGCAGATTGTCATGGCCTCACACTTTTATCTCGCCGAGGATTATCATCAGGACTTCTACAAAAAGAACCCCATCCGCTACAAATTCTACAAATATAATTGCGGTCGTGCCCAGCGACTTGAAGAGGTATGGGGGAAGCCTTAACGTAGGCCTGGCTGCTCATACTATCGCCCTGACCCTTCGCAAGAACCCCGCGACAGGACTCCTGACCTCAGTGTATATTTGGGCCATAGGAGCCTGTGCCCTTACTTTCGCCCAGTGAGGTGTGCTCCGTGAAACGTACAGTCCGACAATCAACCAGAAAACCAGTGATCGGTGTCATGGGTCCGGCCAAGGCCGATATCCGGGAATTAGCCGACGCCAAAACCTTAGGAGAACTCATCGCCCGTCAAGGATGGGTGGTGTTGACCGGAGGGCGCGCGAGCGGTGTGATGGACGCGGCCAGTGAAGGGGCGAAGTCGGTGCCGGGCAGCTTGACGATCGGGATTCTTCCGGATGGCAAAGCGCGGGTGTCTCGGTATGTGGATGTAGCGATCGTCACGGACCTGGGGCAGGCGCGCAACAATGTGAACGTCATGTCCAGCGACGTTATCGTAGCCTGTGGGCTCGGCGGTACCGGAACAGTCTCAGAAGTTGCGCTGGCCCTGAAGGCAAAGAAAACCGTGATTCTGTTGGGAGCCGACAAGGCCGGGGTGGGTCTGTTCAAAAATCTCGCGCCGCGTCTGGTTTACGCTGCCGCCTCGCCCGAAGAGGCAGTTAAGTTGATCGGAGATCTGCTCTAGCAAGATATATGGACTCCTGCCCGGTACAAAGTTACAAGTCATGACGGTGCGGTCTGACTGCATGCATGCAACTACTCCGCCTCGTCGTGAACCACCCCTATCAGGATTCGGGCCTCTCGATCAGTCCTGCTAACTGGGTTATTCGGAGCCGGTCCGACCGGTCACGGCATCAGCTCGTCGACCTCGCAATCCGTCATCATGAGCCAGGGTCTTCCCAGAGGGTCTGCTCAGGCGCACGCCGCGCCGCCGCAGGCAGTAGACTTGAAACCGCTCGAACTGGATGTAGATGCGGAACCTGCCTGCCGAGAGATCGCGGGCGGGGCAGAGGCGTGTGTTGTAGCGACCATGGCAACGGTATCCATCCTGTAATCCGCGGGCAGTTTGTTCGGCGCCGTAATACCAAGAACCCTGGCGTAACGGCCTCCAAAGACGATGACAAGCCGTGAGCGTGCCACGAATCCCGGCAGCGAGAACAGGGTTCGGATTGACGTGGGATTGTTTACGCAGGGACTCTGCTCCTGACTCCACACCAGGTTCAAGTAGTGACGCACGCCTGAAACAACGCCTCAGACAAGAGGTTCATGCAGGATCGGATTGCTGAATGACCCATTCGAAGGTGGAATGACTAAATAAGTCAGGTAGGGAGTGCGCGGTCGTGTACCTGGTCTGGGGTTACCTCACCTCACCTCAATGCGACCCGAATTGGCCGGGTGAAAAATGACCGCAGTTGAGCCCCCGCAACCACCCGGTTCTTTCGAACTAATCCATCGTCCGGAAACCTCAACCATCTTCAAGTTCTCAATCGCTTCTTGACTGCAAGAATTACACGAAAAATCCGGTAAGCGTTTGACGGAAGACCATGCAGTGATATAGTTGGCGAGGAGTTGGCGCAGGGCAAGGAGACGCGATGCACTTTGTTCGTATTGGTAAGAAAGCCGTGAATCTCGATAATGTGAGCTACTGCGAAGCACAGATATGGCAAGATGAGGTGTCACTCAAGGTCTATTTCGCCGGATCCGCTAACAATACCCCGCTGGTATTAGCCGAAGACGAGGCCGATGAACTGTGGAAGTACATGGAGTACGTCGCTGAAAAGCCCGTCTAACGCCGTCACGTCTCACGTCTTGGGTTATACATCTCGCCCCGATTTTCGATCCCTGCGGACGCTAGGGGTCCCTGTCCTTCCGGGTGGATATTCGCTCTGAGCCATGCTTTCTAACCCGCATTATTCATGAACGCTTCTGCTGCAATCGTCGATCCGCTGCTATGACAAGCCTTCGGCCGGCGGGCTCGGCCCTCGGACCCTCGACGTACTGCACGAGTACGCCTCGGGGCCTCACGGCTCCGCGCGCCGGTCTCGCGACGCGGCTCAGCGATTTCGCGACGAACCGTCATGAATAATGCGGGCTAAGGGCCATCAGTAGTGTCCGGTTAAGACAGGAATGGTCGTTATTCAATCGTAATCCAGTGATTCGCATGGAGACCGTTTTTTTTGTCTCGCATTGAAATCGTAGCCACCATTGAAACTTCAAAAATGCACGCCGCCATTGGCTTTCAGCGACGTGCGCCCATTTTTAACCGGACACTACTGAAGGGCCATACAAGATCACGGGCGATCGATTAGTACGGTTGGCCTACATGCATCGGCGGGCCAGCAATCACAACGGACATGACCCAACCGGCCTTCTTGTAGCTACGATGGTACACCAGCACCTTTTTGACATAATCCTGTGTTTCCTTGTCGGGCGGGATCTGTCCATATTGATCAAGCTTGCGTTCGCCCGCATTATAGGCAGCCAAGGCTAACCGGGTGTTTCCGTGGAACCGACTCAGGAGGTAACGCAGGTGCTTGGCCCCACCTGAGATGTTGTCGTTCGCATCGTAGAGGTTACGCACGCCATGCCGGATGGCGGTTTCAGGAATCAGCGGCATGAGTCCTACCGCACCCGCCTTTGAGACCGCGATCGGATTAAAGGAAGACTCGGCCTTCATCACCGCAAGGAGCAAGGCCGGTTGAACGTGGTGCTGCTGAGCTGCACGGTTGACTGCCGCACGTTGCGATTTGTTGGAGAATCCGGCGGGAGACCACCAATCTCTCTTGTGCCAGATCCCACAAACGAGGGGGCCTCTCGCGTGCTGAAGGAAGAGGTGGTACTCTCTGCGCTGCTCTCCTCTCCTCATTGTCTAACCAAGAAGGAGTCGACTACCATGGCGAAACTTCGGTACTGTGAACGAGTCCACATACAGTTCCCTGTTGTATTTGCTGGGGAGGCCTACGTGGGGGAGGGAACCGTGCTCAACGTGTCTGTCCCTGGCTGCGCCGTCCACAGCCGAAAACAAGTACAGCTCGACTCCTATCTTGAGATGAGAATGCTCGTTCCTGACACCGCGTCTCCGCTCCGAGTCGGATTAGCCAAAGTACGTTGGTGCGAGGGAGGACAGTTTGGTGTCGAGTTTATTCAAATGCCTGGCGAAGACCAAGTCCGCTTAGGGCGGCTTGTCAAAAATGAGATCCCTCTCGCTCTGCCATCTCGATCCAGTGTATGGTAGGGTACAGTTCTGATAATAGTCACGACGGCTTGTGAGGATGAACGCCTATGACGAGAGGCCTTGTGCTCATCATGCTACTGCTCCTGGCAGGCTGCGCTGAATCCTATACCGTATTCCATAGCCAGACAGGGAATCCGATTATATTGGGTCGGCGCGAATATTCTTACGAAGGCTGTCTATCCACGATGCGTGAGGAGGCAGATCGACTTGGAGTCTCGCTGAGCACAGTCCATGTGAGAGGTTCTTGGCAAGGTCGATCCCTTCTCTGGCCCTTAGAGCCAGGGTATGCCTGCGAAGGGGCAATCGGTCCTGAACGTCTTCTAAGCGGAGTCAATCCACACGGTCGTCCTCTATAAGGGTATGCACCGCTCTCTTCTTACTTTTTTTTGATGCCTCACCGTATGACAACATTGGACGATCGAAGAAAAGCCGAAGAGGTTCGCCGTGGAGCTGAGCGCCCCGCACAGGTTGCACCAAGGTGCCTGCATCCTGATTGCTCGCCACGGTTTCTCTGACCACCCATAGGTGACGATTACGTTGGTTTGCCGCAGCATACTCAGAGCGGGTATGTCTTCACCAGGGAGAATGAGATTGGGGGTGAGGCCGATGCTCCTACGCCTGTCGGTGGCTTTGTGTCTCATTTGAGAGTGACACGACGCTTACGATATTGTCGCATTTTCTTTGCCCTCCCCCATCTCTTGGCTATAATCAATTGCTCGTGGTAGCCGGCTTCGTTGCAG